>NZ_CBOO010000009.1:0-78332 GCF_000476015.1 Helicobacter pylori SA37A
GAATTAGCATGGAGCGATACGAGTTGCACGGTGCCTAAAGAATACCAAAACAAAAAATGCGATAATAAACGCCATGAAGTGTTGCAGCTAATCGATCCCAATAACAAGGATTTCACAAACCGAAAAATCTTAATCCATGTAGGAAATAGCGCGCATGACACTTTAGGGTGTGTTTTGTTAGGTATGCAACACGATGAGGAGATGATTTATAAAAGCAGCGAAGCGGTCAAAAAGTTTTTTGATTTAGTCAAAGATAAAGGCGTTAATAACTTTTTGTTTAAAATCATTGATAGGGTTTAGAAATGGATACGACACGATTTATACGAAATTTTGTTTTATTCAAAGAAGCCTTACAGAGGCAAAATTTCAATAACAAAGAATTGAACACCACGAGCATGCAAGCGGCCTTACAAAGCGAGCAGTTAGCTTTAAATGAGCAAGCGCAAGACTTGCAAAGCGAGCAGTTAAGGGCAAAAATGCAAATAGACTTTTTAGGAATGCAAGCGAACTTACAGAGCGCAAAAGCCGACACCTTAAACAAGCTTATCCAGTGCCAAGCGATGCTAAAAAGCCTAAAAGATAACGCCATGATCAACCGAGCGAACGCATTAGTAAGCTTATTGCAGGTGCAAGCGAACGCAGCTAATGGGATCACGCCGGCGAATTTTGAAGCAGCTTTTAAAATCATTAGCCAGATCGGATCTGAATACAACCAAATCACATTAAACAACGGGAGCGTGAGCGTGCAAGAAAAAGAGCAAACGAACGAGTTAAAAACGCTACTAAACGAGCTAGGTAAGGAATTAGAGAAACTCAACGAACAAAGCGAGGTTAATTCCATACAGGTTTTTAGCGACAAATTAGAAGTTTTAAAAGACGCGCCAACAAGGTTATGGGGTTTTAGCACTTTATCTAACGCTAACGAAGGCTTTTATAATGAAACTAACGAACTATTAGCGAGCGGTAGCGTGTTTTTGTTTAGAAGCGGTGAAGTAGGAAAGCACACGATCACCTTTAAAGCGAGCAACGCTAAAATGAGCTTAGCTAAAAACATCACTATCAGCGTGATAGCGAACAAATTGAAAGAAAGGATTAACTAATGGCTTATTTTGAAAGCATCACAGCGGGCAGAGGTGGATTAGATAGTTTTAATCAGGCGTTGAATAACCAACGATACGCTAACCTAATTCTAAATGAAAGCATGGGCAATTTTGCCAACACGATCGCTAATGCAGGAAGCCTTTTTGATAACGCTAAGATAAGAGAGGAAGCGTTAAAGTATCAAAGAATGCGAGATTTAGCTAATGATAAGAAACAAGCCGAAGCGTTTGAGCTGCAAAAAAGACAAGCCGAACAAAGCATGGATTTTGCTAAAAGACAACAAGCCATGAATGAAGAAATGCACAAGCAAAACAAACGCTTGAACGATCTCAAAACGCAAGGCTTAGAGCAAGACATTATAATGAACGAACTGCAATACAAGTGGATAATGCAAGCCAAACCCAGCGTTAAAGCGAGCGTGAGCGTGGATAATAATACACCTATGAAAACGCCAACCACAACGCCAACAACGCCAACCACAAACGCATTAAGCACGCAAGGCACACCAAAACCTAAAACGATAACTAAGGAAGAGTTTAAGGCGATTTATGCTAATCCCATGTTTAGACTTTAGATAATGCCTTATGGCTTGATTTTTAGAGTGTTTAGGGGGATTGTGCCTTATATAGTCATCGTTTTTTTGCTGATTTTGAACGCTAATCTAAAGACTAAATTAGCGTTAGCAAACGTTAGGCTAGAAACCAATCAAGCGCATCTGATCAAGCAAAACGAAGTTATCCAAAAGTTAGAATTAGAAAGTGAGCAATACAAGGCTAACAAGCTTTTAGAAGCAACTAAAATCAAAGACAAATACCATAAAATCACCATCAAAGACAACACATGCGAAGCAAAGATACAAAGCTATGAATCTTTAATTAACGCTTTTAAAAAACATAACCCTTAAAATATTTTTTAAACTTTTTGTAGAATGCTTGCTAAAGATAGCAAGGAGTTAAAAAATGAAACTCTACAACAAGATACAAGAACTCATTAACGAAAGCGAAACGCTCAAACAAAAAAATAATGAAGTATTAGGATTAGCGAGAAACGAATTAAGCGAGCTAGTCAAAAATAAATCTAATGAAAACTTAGAAAGCTTAAAAAACACCTTTCAAGGCTATTTAAACGATCAATTAGTAGAGATGCCTTTAATTATAAAAAAAAATGTTAAGGAGCTTGTGAATAAGCAAGAACTGAGCGAAGAAGTTAGAAACGAACTTTTAAGACAATTTGACAAGCAAGCAATAACTAACGCTGTGAAGCAAGAAATTAAAAACGAGATTAAAAGCAAATTGGATAACCTTTTAAGCGATACAGAATTACGAAGCGAATTAGAACAAGCTAAAAAGGATATTATAACTGAAACCACGAGCGAAACGATAAACGCCTTAACAAGTAAGATTTTAGGGATTTTAGAAAGCAAACTAAACGCTATCACTGAAAGCGTGATTAAGAATTTAGATTTTAGTTTTTTGAGAGCGCAACCGAAAGCCTTTTACAGCGTGATCAATCAAAATTTAAAAGAAATGTTTTTAAAAGAGCTTGAAAGCGAGTTTTTAAAAAAGTTCATTAAAGAAAGCATTGATAACGCTTTAAAAGAAGATGAGAGATTTAAAACTTTAAAATTAGCGGAATTAAAAGCGTTAACCTACTTGCAAGTAACGATAGAAAGCCAAAAGACGCAATTATTACAGGAATCTTTAATGCTGGAAGCCCAGAATTTAAACAATAAAATGAAAATAGAAAACGAGATCGCTTATAATTTGAAGCGAAAAGAATTGATCGCTGAGGGCAAGCTAGAAGATGAAGCGTTTAAAAAAAACATTTTCAAAGTGATTTGAAAGAAAGGAAAAACCATGGACGAAAAATTAGAAAGCGAAATTTTTGAAGAGCAATTGAATAGCCTTTACAAACCGATTAAACAAGCACCAAAAACTCCAGAAAGCGAGAATAAAAATAATGAAGCTAATCAAAATTTAGCTAATGATAGCGTTAAGGATTTAGAAGCTGAGCCGTCTTATCTCTCTACCGGGATCGCTTATTTGGATAATAAGATCAAAAATAGAAGCATCACGGCGTTTGATTACTACATGGCTAAAAAGTTTTTAGGAATGGATTTAAATGTTAATTTAAACGGGAATTTACAGATAAAAAGCGAGAATAAAACCAGGTTAGCGAGCATTAACAAAGCTACGCAGGATATTTTTGATGACATTAAGGCGCTTGATTTAGGAGATGATTTAATTAAAAAAGCGCAAGAACATAGCGGACTGATTAACCAGGTGAAGCTATGGATCAACCACAAGACAAGAGGGTTAAAGGGCGTTGATTACGATTTAGCAAAAACCGATAACGCTAGGATTAGTTACGCCAACAGAGTTGCAAAGACCATGTCGCAAGGCGGGCAAGTAACGCAGAAATTAAGAGATGAAGCAAAAGCCATGACAATGTGGGGAGCAAGAAGCAAGGAAGAAAACACTGCAAGAATTTCACAAACGCAAGAAACGCTATTGAACTCATTGAAGAAAAACATGCAAATGTTGGAGAGTTTGGGCGGGAATGTATCGCCGTTAATGTTAGTTAAAATGAAAGCATACCAAGACAAAACCGATTACATTAACGAAACGAGCGGAAAAATTGATCTCAAAAAATACCAAAGCTTAGCGAATGGAGGATCATGATGGAAGAAGAAGAAAAAGACAACGAACTTATTTCAAGGATTGATCTTAAAAGAGCGGTTAGGGAAGCTTATGAGGACACTTTAGCCACGCAAGGCGAGATCGCCGTAAAATTTAATATAAGCCGACAAACACTGAACCAATGGGCCAAAAAAGGTGAATGGACGAGCCGAAAAATTTTCAATGAAATAAGAGCCATGTATGAAACGCTAGGCATGAGTATAAAAGAACTAGCTAAAAAATACAAAATGGACGAGAATTATTTACGATATATAAAAGCACGCCAAAATTGGATAAAGCGCAGGATCACGAAAGATTTAGAAGAAAAAGAGATAAAAGAGATTTTAGGCGATAAGCTGACCGAAAAAAACATGGATTTGTTTTTAGACACGAAGAAAGAAGAAGTTAAAGAAGTGTTAAAACAAAGCTTAGATCATTTAAATTTAGATCCGATCGTTTTAGAAGCGATCACCGAAAGCACGAGCGACGAACTACTATTGAAAGCGATGAATACCGCTTACATTAAAAAACAGATCTTATTTTGCGCGGTAGTGGCTAGAGGCGAGCTGATTAAGATGATTAAAAAAGCGAGCTTGACGAATAACGAAAAGGATAGCGCTAATATTATCGTAGCGGCCGAAAAGGTTTCTAAACTTTTCATTGATGCGGGCGTTAGCTTGTTTGGTAAAGAGCAGATCCAAGTAATAGAGACTAACAATAATAACAATGTAGCGCAGATGAACATGAGCGATTTATTAGAGTTAGCAAATAGTAGCGTTGGGAGCGGTGTAGATAATCCTAGCGTTGGGAGCGAGTGAGATTGAAGCCTCCCTATAGCTAAAACGGAGAGCGTGGGTGCCTTGCTACGCTATACCTTGCTACGCTATAAAAGATTTTGTGAAGCCTCCCTATAGCTAAAACGGAGAGCGTGGGTGCCTTGCTGCGCTATACCTTGCTACGCTATAAAAGATTTTGTGAAGCCTCCCTATAGCTAAAACGGAGAGCGTGGGTGCCTTGCTACGCTATACCTTGCTACGCTATAAAAGATTTTGTGAAGCCTTTTATATTTCATTTCTATTTCACGTTTTTGTTGTGTTTTGTGGAATGTTTTTAACTTTAATTAGTGTTTTTTAATTTATCAAACGATTAAAAAATAAATGTAGTTTTTTGTGTATATTTTAAATTTATGTTACATTTTTTAAATGTTTTCAATATTTTTAAATATTAAAAAATTTAAGTAATATGTATAAAAATATACAGAAAGAAACACAAAACCACGCTATAACACGCATTAGCCTTTATTTGTGCGGTTTAAAAGCACTTGACAACCAGACAAAAAAATAACTATAATTCAAGCATTCTTTTAAAAATGTTATTTGAGACACACAAAAAGCTAAAAACTTAAAAAAGACAGATGCGAGTTTTAGGGGTTTATAGCGTTTTTTTGGTGATGGCGTGGTTATAGCTTATTTCATTCTTTAAGACTTAAAAAACCCTTTAGCTTTTTGCAACAAACTCGTTTTTTGCTGTTTCCTGAAATTCGTTCGTAAATGAGCCAGGAAATGGTGCCATTCATGGATTTCCATAGCAGGGATCGCTCCGGCAAAATTAGTGTTAGGGGGTAAGTCCTTACCCACCGCGCTTTTACCCCCAATTTGAGTGAATTCACCCACATGCAAATGCCCTCCAATGCCCACTTGACCGCCAAAAACCACATTACGGCCAGTGGTTGTAGAACCGCTCAAGCCCACTTGAGAAACGACGATGCTGTGCTCGCCTAAAACGCAATTATGCCCGATTTGAACCAGGTTATCAATCTTAACGCCCTCTTTAATCAAAGTCTCGCCAAACACCGCCCTATCAATCGCCGTGTTAGCGCCAATTTCTACATTTTTTTGAATCCTAACAATCCCCACATGCTCAATTTTGACATGCTCTCCTAAAGCGGTGTGTGCATAACCAAAGCCATCACCTCCGATCACACTGCCTGCATGGATGATGACATTGTCTTCTAAAATCGTGTTTTGATACAAAATCACACGAGGATACAAAACGCAATTTTTACCGATTTTGACCCCATCAGCGATCACCACGCCCGGATAAATCAAAGAGTTTTCGCCAATTTCTACGCCCTCTCCAATCGCAACATTAGGCATGATCGTTACTTTTTCAAAATGTTTAGGCTCATTCACGCTTTCTGGGTTTTTAAAAAAAGGGATTTTAAAGGCATGCGAAGCTTTGGCAAAGGCTAAATGCGGGTTATCCACGATTAAAGCTTGCATGTGTTTTGGCACTTTAGAAGATTCTTTTTTACGGATAAACACCGCCCCGGCTTTTGAGTCTTTTAAAAGTTTAAGGTAACGCGCTTGGTCAATATAGCTAATATCATTAGGCGTAGCCTTATCTAATTCTGCTAAGGCATGCACTTCAAAATCGTTTGAAAATTCCGTTTCAATAGAATAGGCGCTCAACAATTCGCTTAATTTCATCAATACCCCTTATTGTTCTTTATGCAAATCCCACAATAGCGTAGCTTTATTATCTTTTTCTTCCACAGCCCCCATGCCCATGACATGATAGCCAGCATCTACAAAATGCACTTCCCCACTCACGCCACTAGACAAGCTAGAAAGCAAATACATCCCGGCATTGCCCACTTCTTCTAAACTCACATTTTTCCTTAAAGGAGCGTTGATTTCATTCCATTTTAAAATCATCCTAAAATCAGCGATCCCGCTAGAAGCGAGCGTCCTGATAGGCCCAGCTGATAGGGCATTCACTCTTATATGGTGCTTGCCTAAATCCACCGCTAAATAACGCACCGCGCTCTCTAGGGCCGCTTTAGCCAACCCCATCACGTTGTAATGCGCCATGTATTTGGTGCTGCCCAAATAGCTTAAAGTCAAAACAGACGCCCCATTATTCAATAAGGGTTTTAGGGTGTTTGTCAGCTCTATTAAAGAATAAACAGAAATTTCCATAGCGGTGTTAAACGCGCTTTTAGAAGTTTCTAACAAGCTCCCTTCTAAAGCCTCTTTAGGGGCAAAGGCCACGCTATGAACGATAAAGTCCAATGAGCCTAAATCCTGCTTAATATTATTGTATAGCGGCTTGAAATGCTCTTCTTTGCTCACATCCAATTCATACACATAGGGGCTATTCAATTCCTGTGCGATAGGCCTCACGCGCTTTTCTAAGCTCTCATTCAAATAAGTGAAAGCCAGAGTAGCCCCTTGATTGAAGCAAGATTGAGCGATCCCATAAGCGATGGATTTATTGTTTGCCACCCCCACAATAAGCCCTTTTTTACCTTTTAAAAATCCCATGATTTTCCTTTATAAAAATGAAATGATTGTTTTAAAATTTTCTAATTCCCAAGACGCGCTCCCGATCAATAAGCCATCCACGCTATCAATCCCTAAAATTTCTTTAGCGTTTTGCGCATTCACGCTCCCCCCATACAATAAGGGCGTTTTTTGATTTAAGATTTGTTTTAAAAAACCATGCGTGAGGTAAATGTCTTCTAAAGAAGCGCTTTTTTTGGTGCCAATCGCCCAAATAGGCTCATACGCCACAATTAAATTGGAATAATTAAGATCAATATTTTCTAATTGCTCATTTAAAAATTCCTTTACAGCCTTAAAACCCTTTTCTCTGGTCGTTAAATCTTCGCCAATACAATAAATAATTTTAAAATTTTTATCTTTAAAAAAATCAAACTTTTCTTTCAAAAAGCTAGGGCTTTCTTTTAAAAGCGTTCGCCTCTCGCTATGCCCTATTAAAAGCGTGTGGATTTTGAGTTCTTCTAAATGCTTTGAAGTGATTTCACCGGTAAAAGCCCCACAATCTCTAGGGTAAGCGTTTTGCGCTCCTAAAGTGAAATGCAAAAACGAATTAGGCAATAACCCCAAAAAATCAGGGAATACAAACACCCTATCAAAATGCTGCGGTTTTAAAGTTTTTTCTAATTCTTTTAAATACGCATGGCTTTTAAAAATAGGCATAGCGGATTTAAAATTGGCCATGGCAATTTTTGTCATTGAATGATCCTTATTTTATAGGTGGTAACTATCCCTTATTATATCTAATAGCGTTTAAAAAATGTAAATTTTAAACAATAGCCCCCTTGAATTGAATTTTTTCCCAATTTAGGTTTTGTTTATAAGAAAAATTATTTCAAATGTAGTAAAATTAAGGCAGTGTTTTTGCGTCAAGCGATTTTAGGTTAATTTTGAGTTTTTAGGAGCAGTTTTTATGCAACAAGAAGAGATTATAGAGGGTTATTATGGCGCTAGCAAAGGGCTTAAAAAGAGCGGTATTTATGCCAAGCTGGATTTTTTACAGAGCGCTACGGGTTTGATTTTAGCGCTCTTTATGATAGCACACATGTTTTTGGTCTCAAGCATCTTGATTAGCGATGAAGCCATGTATAAAGTGGCGAAATTTTTTGAAGGGAGCTTGTTTTTAAAAGCGGGCGAGCCGGCTATTGTGAGCGTGGTTGCAGCAGGGGTGATTCTTATTTTAGTCGTGCATGCTTTTTTGGCGTTAAGGAAATTCCCTATCAATTACAGGCAATACAAGGTTTTTAAAACCCACAAGCATTTGATGAAACATGGCGATACGAGTTTGTGGTTTATCCAGGCTTTAACCGGATTTGCGATGTTTTTCTTAGCGAGTATCCACCTATTTGTCATGCTCACAGAGCCTGAAAGTATTGGGCCTCATGGCTCAAGCTATCGTTTTGTAACGCAAAACTTTTGGCTTTTGTATATTTTCTTATTGTTTGCCGTAGAATTGCATGGCTCTATTGGGTTGTATCGCTTAGCGATTAAATGGGGGTGGTTTAAGAATGTAAGCATTCAAGGCTTGAGAAAAGTCAAATGGGCGATGAGCGTGTTTTTTATTGTTTTAGGGCTTTGCACCTATGGGGCTTACATTAAAAAAGGTTTAGAAAATAAGGACAATGGCATTAAAACCATGCAAGAAGCCATAGAAGCTGATGGGAAATTCCACAAAGAATAAAGGTAGAAAATGAAAATAACATATTGTGATGCACTAATTATTGGAGGCGGATTGGCCGGGTTAAGGGCTAGTATCGCATGCAAACAAAAGGGTTTAAACACCATCGTTTTAAGCCTAGTGCCTGTCAGGCGTTCGCACTCTGCAGCCGCTCAAGGGGGCATGCAAGCGAGTCTTGCGAACGCTAAAAAAAGCGAGGGCGATAATGAAGATTTACACTTTTTAGACACGGTTAAGGGGAGCGATTGGGGGTGCGATCAGCAAGTGGCTAGAATGTTTGTAACCACTGCTCCTAAAGCCATTAGGGAATTGGCCAGTTGGGGGGTGCCTTGGACTAGGATTAAAAAGGGCGATAGGCCTGCGGTTGTCAATGGTGAGCATGTAACTATCACCGAAAGAGACGACAGGCATGGTTATATTCTAAGCCGTGATTTTGGCGGCACTAAAAAATGGCGCACATGCTTTACGGCTGATGCCACAGGGCATACCATGCTTTATGCGGTCGCTAATGAAGCCTTACACCACAAAGTGGATATTCAAGACAGAAAGGACATGCTCGCTTTCATTCATCATGATAATAAATGCTACGGGGCGGTGGTAAGGGATTTGATCACAGGCGAAGTTTCAGCGTATGTTTCTAAAGGCACGCTTTTAGCTACCGGAGGTTATGGGCGCGTGTATAAACACACCACTAACGCTGTGATTTGCGATGGAGCCGGGGCGGCAAGCGCTTTAGAAACCGGCGTGGCTAAATTAGGCAACATGGAAGCGGTGCAATTCCACCCTACCGCTTTAGTGCCAAGCGGGATTTTAATGACTGAAGGTTGTAGGGGCGATGGCGGCGTTTTAAGAGACAAGTTTGGCAGACGCTTCATGCCCGCTTATGAGCCGGAGAAAAAAGAGCTTGCGAGCAGAGATGTGGTCTCAAGGCGGATTTTAGAGCATATCCAAAAAGGCTATGGAGCCAAATCGCCTTATGGGGATCATGTGTGGCTGGATATTGCTATTTTAGGGCGTAACCATGTGGAAAAAAATCTAAGAGATGTGCGCGATATTGCCATGACTTTTGCGGGAATTGACCCGGCTGATAGCGAAGAGCAAACCAAAGACAACATGCAAGGAGTGCCTACCAATGAACCCGAATACGGGCAAGCGATGGCTAAACAAAAAGGCTGGATCCCCATAAAACCCATGCAACACTATTCTATGGGTGGGGTTAGGACAAACCCTAAAGGCGAAACCCATTTGAAAGGCTTGTTCTGTGCAGGCGAAGCGGCATGCTGGGATTTGCATGGGTTTAACCGCTTGGGGGGAAATTCTGTGAGTGAAGCCGTGGTGGCTGGCATGATTATAGGGGATTATTTCGCCTCGCATTGTTTGGAAGCACAAATTGAAATCAACACGCAAAAAGTTGAAGCTTTCATTAAAGAAAGCCAAGATTACATGCACTTTTTATTGCACAATGAAGGCAAGGAAGACGTGTATGAAATCAGAGAACGCATGAAAGAAGTCATGGATGAAAAAGTGGGCGTTTTTAGAGAAGGCAAAAGGTTAGAAGAAGCCCTTAAAGAATTGCAAGAGCTTTATGCACGCTCCAAAAACATTTGCGTGAAAAACAAGGTTTTGCACAATAACCCTGAATTAGAGGACGCTTACCGCACCAAAAAAATGCTCAAACTCGCGCTTTGCATCACTCAAGGGGCGTTACTGCGCACTGAAAGCAGAGGGGCTCACACAAGGATTGATTACCCCAAAAGAGACGATGAAAAGTGGCTTAATCGGACTTTAGCGAGCTGGCCTAGCGCTGAGCAAGACATGCCCACGATTGAATACGAAGAATTAGATGTGATGAAAATGGAAATCAGCCCTGATTTTAGGGGCTATGGCAAAAAGGGTAATTTCATCCCCCACCCCAAAAAAGAAGAGCGCGACGCTGAGATTTTGAAAACGATTTTAGAATTAGAAAAGCTCGGGAAAGACAGGGTAGAAGTCCAACACGCGCTCATGCCTTTTGAATTGCAAGAAAAATACAAAGCCAGGAATATGCGTTTAGAAGATGAGGAAGTCAGGGCTAGGGGGGAACATTTGTATTCTTTCAATGTCCATGATTTATTAGACCAACACAACGCTAATTTAAAAGGAGAACACCATGAGTGATAATGAACGAACGATTGTAGTTAGAGTGTTAAAATTTGACCCTCAAAGTGCGGTGAGCAAGCCGCATTTTAAAGAGTATCAACTGAAAGAAACGCCATCCATGACGCTCTTTATCGCTTTAAACCTCATTAGAGAGCATCAAGATCCGGATTTGAGTTTTGATTTTGTGTGCCGCGCTGGGATTTGCGGCTCTTGCGCGATGATGGTTAATGGGAGACCGAGATTGGCTTGTAAAACCCTAACTTCTAGCTTTGAAAGCGGGGTGATTACGCTCATGCCCATGCCCAGTTTTACGCTCATTAAAGATTTGAGCGTGAATACAGGCGATTGGTTTTTGGACATGACTAAAAGGGTGGAGAGCTGGGCGCATTCTAAAGAAGAGGTGGATATTACTAAGCCGGAAAAAAGGATTGAACCTGATGAAGCCCAAGAAGTCTTTGAACTAGACAGGTGTATTGAATGCGGGTGCTGTATCGCTTCTTGCGGGACCAAACTCATGCGCCCTAATTTCATTGGAGCTGCTGGCATGAACAGAGCCATGCGTTTCATGATTGACAGCCACGATGAAAGAAGCGATGACGATTTTTATGAGTTAGTCGGCGATGATGATGGCGTTTTTGGGTGCATGAGCTTAATCGCTTGCCATGACACTTGCCCTAAAGAATTACCCTTGCAAAGCAGTATCGCTACTTTGCGCAACCGAATGTTGAAAGTGGGTAAAAGCCGCTAATTTCTTTTAGTGGGTCGTTTTTGAAAATTTTTTTAGTTCTTCTAAGCGTCTTTTTTTTTAATGGGTGTTTTGGGTTAGTCTATAAGACTCCCATTTCAAGCCCCCCTATCTCTTATGATCCCTACACTACCACCATTGGGAGTTTGTACGCCAAAAATTTAAAAGAAAACCCTAACCATAGTGCAGCCATTCTTTTAGAAGACGGCTTTGACGCTTTATTGCACAGAGTGGGTCTTATTAGAATGAGCCAAAAAAGCATTGACATGCAAACTTATATTTATAAGAACGATCTTTCTTCTCAAGTGATCGCTAAAGAACTTTTAAATGCGGCCAATCGTGGGGTAAAAGTGCGCATCCTTTTAGATGATAACGGATTGGATTCGGATTTTTCAGATATTATGCTCTTAAATTTCCATAAAAACATTGAAGTGAAAATTTTTAACCCCTACTATATCCGCAATAAAGGCTTGCGCTATTTTGAAATGCTTGCGGATTATGAGCGCATTAAAAAACGCATGCACAACAAACTTTTCATCGTGGATAATTTCGCTGTCATTATAGGAGGGCGCAATATTGGGGACAATTATTTTGATAACGATTTAGACACGAATTTTTTAGATTTAGACGCTTTGTTTTTTGGGGGGGTTGCTTCAAAAGCCAAAGAAAGCTTTGAACGCTATTGGAGGTTTCACCGCTCTATCCCTGTTTCATTATTAAGAACCCATAAAAGACTCAAAAACAACGCTAAAGAAATCGCTAAACTCCATGAAAAAATCCCTATCAGTGCTGAAGACAAAAACCAGTTTGAAAAAAAAATCAATGATTTTATCGATCGTTTCCAAAAATACCAATACCCCATTTATTATGGGAATGCCATTTTTTTAGCCGATTCACCCAAAAAAATTGACACGCCCTTGTATTCGCCTATCAAAATCGCTTTTGAGAAAGCCCTTAAAAACGCTAAGGACTCCGTTTTTATCGCTTCATCGTATTTTATTCCAGGCAAAAAGATGATGAAAATCTTTAAAAATCAAATTTCTAAGGGGATTGAATTGAATATTCTTACCAATTCCCTTTCATCTACTGATGCGATAGTGGTCTATGGGGCGTGGGAAAGGTATCGCAACCAATTAGTGCGAATGGGCGCGAATGTCTATGAAATACGAAACGATTTTTTCAACCGCCAGATTAAAGGGCGCTTTAGCACCAAACATTCCTTACATGGCAAGACGATTGTTTTTGATGACAATTTAACGCTTCTAGGGAGTTTCAATATTGATCCGCGCTCTGCATACATCAACACTGAAAGCGCGGTTTTGTTTGACAACCCGTCTTTTGCTAAAAGGGTGCGTTTGTCGCTTAAAGATCACGCCCAACAATCATGGCATTTGGTGGTGTATCGGCATAGAGTGATTTGGGAAGCAGTGGAAGAAGGCATTTTAATCCATGAAAAAACTTCGCCTGACACTTCCTTCTTTTTGCGCTTGATTAAAGAATGGTCTAAAGTCCTTCCTGAAAGAGAGCTTTAAAACTTTTAATGCCCTTTATTTTGCGAAAAAGCGATGTTATTGGTAACGGCGGCTAAAAGCGCTGAACACACAAATACCAAATGGATCACCACTTGCCAAAAAATGGGGTTATGCGATAGGGGCGTGTCCTTAGGGATACTGGATAGAACGTCTTCTAAACTCATGTAGCGTTTGAGCAAGAAAATCGCCGAAATCGCTACAATGGAGAGTGAAACCTTTAATTTTAAAGCGTTAAAATCCGTGTGTTTTAGCCAAGTGATTTCGCTGGCATCCACCTTGTCTAATTTGGAAACAAAGCTTTCATAACTGGCGAGCAACACCATCAAAACAAGCCCAGCCATAAACAACAAATCCACTAAACCTAAGGCTGATAAAACCAAATCCGTTTCACTAATGGTGTCTAAATGGCTGAGCATGTGCCACAACTCTTTCATGAACACATAGCCTAAAACCACCAACACTAACGACATGGCAATGCATAAAGGGGCTAGCAACCAACGAGTGGCAAACAACACTCTTTCAATCAATTTTTCTAGCATCTCAACTCTTTTAATTATGGCTTTTTGAAGCCTTGATTATAGCTAATAAAACGCCCCAAGTGGCTAACAGAACGCCTTGATGGAGTGAAACCTCAGATCATTCTTATGGTATTTATGGTATAAATTTGACTACTGCATGCAACAAAGGAGAAGTGAATGAAAACCACCCTAAAAGATGTCTTTTTAGAGAGTGGATACAGCATTCCTAATTATCAAAGGGATTACGCTTGGAAAGAAAAGAATTTTAAAGATTTATGGGAAGATCTAGAAGAAGCGATAGAATACAACAAAAAGGGTCAGGGGCATTTTATAGGCACCATGGTTGTCGCTAAGAATGAAGACAACAAAAAATTGTATGACATCATTGACGGCCAGCAGCGAACGACCACCATCTTCATGCTCTTGCATGTCTTGGCAAGCAAACAAAATGAGGAAGACAAGCAAGAGACAAGAAAATATCTATACCAAAAGGGGGAATTAAAATTAGAAGTCGCCCCTCAAAACCAAAGCTTCTTCAAAACGCTCTTGGAAGCGGCAGAAAAGGAGAATATCAGCCATTGTGAAAAAGATGCAGACACCGAGGGTAAGCAAAATCTTTTTGAAGTTTTGAAGGCCATCTTGGACAAAGTCAGCAAGTTGAATAAAGAAGAAGCGAATGAGCGTTTGGAAGCACTTTTGAAAATGGTTTTGATGCGGTTTGAAGAGCCCGATCCTAAAAAGAGCGATCAAAACATTTCAAAGCGTGAATGAGGGGAAGCGCCTCTTCTTTTACTAGACAAACTAAAATCCCTTCTCATCTATTACTCCAACACTTTTTGCGATGGGAAAATGGGGCTAGACCAATTCATCAACGATCATTTTGGGGAGATCTTTAAGATCTTTGCCAAGATCAAAAAGAGCGACCATATCTCCAGCGTTGGAGGCTCAAAGTTTGATGAAGGCGATATCTTCCGCTACCACGCAGGGAGCCAAAGATTTGATGGAATCGAGTTTTTAGGGCACTACGCAACAAGCACAGAAGACACCTACGAGAAACTCAAAGATGAACTAAAAGAAATCAAAAAAAGCAAATTGAAAAGTTTCATCCAATCCTATGTCAGCGATTTGAAAAATTTCTATCAGGCTTTCCTTGATCTATTGAGCGAGATTGACACCAACCCAACCACCCTTAAGGTCATGCTCATCAACACGATCAACCCGCTTTTTTTTAATTCGCTCATCCGCCTGAAAATCAACAACGAACTAGACGATGAAACGCTGAGACTCTTTGCCAAAACCGATATTGTGTTTTTCAAATCTAGTAAAAAGATGAGAACAACGGCCTACAACCTGATTGATGAGTATCTTGAAAAGGGCAAAGAGGAATTGAAGAGCAAGATGATCGATCAATGCAGAAATTATATAGAGCTGGCTTCTCGGGAGTTTGTAAACAACGCATCCAACTCATCATGCTTCCACTATGTCTTCTTTGAAAAGAACTGCCAGGAGATGGGTCTTGCCGATCTCAAAAAGTTGATCCCTGGGAAGCAATTCTCCCAACAAAAAGAACACATCATCCCCATCAATTTATTAGAATTGGACAATGAAATTGAGATCCAAAAACTTGGTTTTGAAGGCAAGAAAGATCTCGAAGATTATATTGACACATACGGCAACTTCATTTCCTTAGAAAAATCGCTCAATCTTAAAGCAAGCGATAAGGATCTGTATGGAAAAGATGCGATCTATAAGGAGAGTAGAATCCCTTTCAACAGACGCTTTAATGTAAAAGGTTTCAACAAAAAGGTCTTAATAAAAAGGAATGATGAAATGCGAGAATGGCTGATTGACACCTTTTTTAAGGATTTCATCGCCCGCTAAGCGTGAGATCAAAGAAGCGTGAGCACGCTCACTCTCTTGCTTCTAGCCCCACCATCACACCCATAAAGCTAGTTCCAAAACGCTCTCTTCTTTGGAGGGTTAGAGGGGATTAAACAACAAACAATAACTTCATAAAATTTAAACGCTCCGTAGTTTTCAAACAACAAACAAATACTTTTAACGAATGAATGCTCTTTAAGGCTGAATTCAAACGCAAGAATTATCTGAATTCCTCAAAGACCAAATAGGTATGAGGCGCTACTACTTATTGGAAAAATTGGGTTCAAAAAGAAACTCAAGAAGTAGTAAAAAAATAAAAGAAGTAATCAATAAATAAAAAAATTATCATAAGTAGAGTATATACTCTACTTATGTGTTTAGACTTCATCGTTATTTCTTATTTATTGTATTTTGTGAATAACAATATTGTGAAATAATCAATACTGTCACCACAATAAAATTAAACACCCACATATAACAGTAAGTAAGTAAATTACTTTTTCATCATTAGACATATGGTTAATATCATTAATATAATAAATTGATCAAAAAAATCTGATTATCTTCATTCTCTGTTAAAATTATCCGAGCCGATGGAGCAAGCTACCCCATCGTTTTAGCGCTTGGGCGATCCACTAAAAACGCCCAAGAAAGAAATAAGAATTTTAAGAATTTTTAGCCAAAACCCCTACCGCACTTCTATGACAACCGGTTTAGTCATCTTTTTGCTGACTTCATCAGCATGCATTAAGGCTTCTTGTTTGCTCTTATAAGGGCCTATGAGGTAGCGTTTAATAGCCCCCCTATCTTCAATCTTATGGGGGAATTGGTTAAACGCTTGCAAAAAGGCTTTATTGGGCGTGTGAGCAAAAACCCCCACTTGCAAATAATGCCCTTTAGTAAGAGTGGTTTTAGAATTGGCTTTTTTAGGGACTTCTTTATGAGCTTCTTTTTTGACTTTTAGCTCTTTAACCGCATGCTTATCTTTATCTTTATGAGCTTCCTTATCTTTAGGGGTTGCTTTAGGCTTTTTATGGGGGATTTCTTTTTTAGCCACAGCTTGAGATTCTTTTTGAGTGCTAGTGTGCTCAACAGCTTTTAATTCTTTTTGAGCTTCTTGGGTCTCTTCTGTTGTTTTCATCTCCGTTTGAGTTTGATTGGTTTGAATAGGCATGTTAAACGCATCATTTTCTTGTTTTTTAACATTATCCGCCACTTTGTCTAACTTGTCTTCTTGCTTGGAAGGATCCAAATTCAAGTTTTCAAACTCATCGTCTTTTTTCTCATCTTTAGTGTTACCTATTTTTTGCATCCCGCTATCGGTTTGTAAAAAAGTCTCTTTAGGAGCGACTCTCGTGCTTTTCCAAAACACCATTAAAAGCACCGCTAAAATGATAATGGCTATAGCCACGATCAAAAACACCTTTTTAGTGCCGCCCCCATTATTCTCTTCTTCTAAAATCACTTCATTCAGTCTTTCTTTTTCTGACATCAAAAATCCTTTCAAAAATGGTTATAAATGCTTCGCCCAAGAGCTCCCGCGCTCTTTTGCAAACACTTCATAAGGTAAAGCTAAAATATTAAATTCCTTAGGCCATTCATTGCTAGGGAAGACCTTCCATTCTTTCGGCAACCCTTGCGCTAATTTCATAGACAAAGTCTTAACCAACCTTTCACCCTCGCCTAACTCCGTATGCCCCTTATGCACATACAAATGCAAATGCCCTGGCGTTTTGGTGTTATAAGCGGTAAAATTCATAAAACCTTCCTCACGAAGCAATAACTGCGCCTTATGGTAAAAACGCTCCGGGTTCCTCCCGTTATAATCAAACACAATGTTTTCCACCTTATCGTTACGCAAGATGAGATTGTGCGCGATTTCTATTTCCCTTTTCAAATGCTTTTGAATGAGCGAGCTTGTGAGCATGGCATTCACTCTTTGGAATTTATTATAATAGCAACGCCCCGCATAATCCATTCTCTCCCCCAAGCCTGGTTTTTTTTCAAAATAATGGCTTGTGTCTATCTTAATGAGCTTTAATTCCATTTCTGTCATCTTGACTCCCTTAAAAAATGGGTTGGTGGTACACAGGGAATTGACTAGCCATGGCCTTCAATTCTTCTTTCACATGCAATTGCAAACTAACATTATTAATATCATTCAAAATATCTGATATTTTATTCCCTATGATTTCAAATTCCTTAGCTCCCATGCCCCTTGCACTCAATGCCGCTGAGCCAATCCTTATCCCGCTCGTTACAAAAGGGCTGCGCGTTTCGCCAGGAATGGTGTTTTTATTCACAGTGATTCCAGCATTCCCTAATGCAATATCAGCGTCTTTCCCGCTATAAGGCTTATCTAAGAAATCCATTAAAAGCAAATGGTTAGAAGTGCCACCGCTCACTAACTTATGGTTTTTTTCTTTTAATGTTTTAGCGAGAACTTGCATGTTAGATTTCACTAATTTTGCATAAGCTTTAAATTCTGGTTTTAGATTCTCTTTAAACCCCACCGCTTTAGCAGCAATTGCATGCATCAAAGGCCCGCCTTGAGTCCCTGGAAAAATCGCTTTATCAATCTTAGCCGCTATCTCTTCATCATTAGTTAAAATAATCCCCCCTCTAGGCCCTCTTAAGGTCTTATGAGTGGTGCTTGAAACCACATGGCAATGCGGGAAAGGATGGGCATGCTCATCAGCGACCACAAGCCCTGCCACATGGGCTATATCGCCTAGTAGTAACGCCCCCACTTCATCAGCGATTTCTCTAAATTTCTTAAAATCAATTTCCCTTGGATAGGCTGAAAACCCGCACACAATGATTTGAGGCTTAACGCTCTGAGCGATTTTTAGCACTTCTTCATAATCAATATAGCCATCCAAATTCACGCCATAAGAAAAGCTCTGATAATGCTTGCCGGTCAAGCTCACTTTAGCACCATGCGTTAAATGCCCTCCACAGCTTAAATCCATGCCTAAAATCTTGTCATAAGGCTTTAAAAGGGCGTGATAGACAGCGTTATTAGCTTGTGAGCCTGAATGCGCTTGCACATTAGCGAACTGGCAATTAAAAAGCTTTTTAGCCCTTTCTATGGCCAAGCTTTCTATTTTATCCACCACTTCACAACCTCCATAATAGCGCTTGTTAGGATAGCCCTCAGCGTATTTATTCGTTAAAATGCTTCCCATAGCTTCCATAACACTAGGAAAAGTGTAGTTCTCGCTCGCTATCATTTCTAAATGCTCATTTTGCCGCTTATATTCTTCAAAGATCAATTCAAAAATTTCACTATCCGTTTGTTCTAAAAAATACGCCATTATTCTCCACTCTCAATATTAAAATCGTTTTTAACAGGACGCATCGCTGGGAATAAAATCACATCTTTAATGCTTTTAGCTCCAGTGAGTAACATCACTAATCGGTCAATGCCTATGCCTTGCCCTGCAGTGGGGGGCATTCCATGGGCTAATGCCCACACGTAATCTTCATCCATGTATTGGGCTTCTTCATCGCCTTTTTCTTTCTCAGCCACTTGATTTTTAAAGCGTTCTAATTGATCTAAAGGGTCGTTCAACTCGCTAAAGCCATTAGCGATTTCTTTTCCTGCAATGAACAATTCAAACCTGTCAGCAATATTAGGGTTACTATCGTTGCGTCTGGCTAAAGGGCTAATCTCAATAGGGTATTGGGTTACAAAAGTGGGGTTAATGAGTTGGTGCTCTACAAAATGATCAAATGCTTCAGCGAGCAATTTGCCATGAGTGAGGTTTGGCTCTACTTTAATGCCCTGCTCTAACAAATAAGCCAAAAGCCTGTCTTCTTTTTCCAAAATATCCTTACTGATGCCCCCTATTGTTTCTAAAGCGTCCAAATAAGAAATCACGCTCGTTTGGTTGAAATCCACTTCCATATCGTTATAGATGATTTTTGAATCTAAATTTAAAGTCTTTAGCAAGTAGTCAAACAGCCTCTTACTGAGTTCAATCAAATCTTCATAAGTGTGATACGCCCAATAAAATTCAATCATCGTAAATTCGGGGTTATGGCTGTGATCCATGCCCTCATTTCTGAAATTACGATTGATTTCAAACACCGCCTCAAAACCCCCCACGATCAAGCGTTTAAGGTATAATTCTGGAGCGATTCTCAAATACCTTTCAACTTCTAAAGCGTTGTGATAAGTGATAAAAGGCCTTGCGTTCGCCCCGCCAGGAATGGGGTGCATCATGGGGGTTTCCACTTCCAAAAACCCTTCCATTTCAAAGAATTTCCGCACGCTAGAGACAATCAAACTGCGCTTTTTAAACACATCTTTAACGCTAGGATTGACGATCAAATCCAAGTAGCGCTGGCGGTAACGCAATTCTATATCGCTCAGTCCATGAAACTTTTCAGGTAAAGGCACAATGGTTTTGCTTAAAATATGAAATTCTAGGGCATGAATGCTCAATTCACCGGTTTTGGTAGCAAAAGGGAAGCCTTTCACCAACACAATATCGCCCACTTCTAAATGCTTTTTCAAGCTTTTAAATTCATCGTTCAATTCATTTTGCGAAACATAAGCTTGTAAAATCGCGCTTTCATCTTCAACTTTAATAAAACATGCCTTGCCCATTAAACGCAAAAGCTTGACCCTCCCTACAATACTCTCGCATTTTTCTTTGTCTTTAGGCTCTTCTAAACCCTTAACATAAGCGTATTTTTCTAAAAAAGCGGCGTTGGTGAGGCTTCGTTTCAAGCCATTTTGATAAGGGTTTTTCCCTTCTTCTCTCAAGCTATTGGCTTTATGGATGCGTTGTTGGATGTATTGGTTAGAAAACATGTGATGCCTTTATAGGGGTTCTTTATTAGATGGTATGGAGTTTGGTGGGGTTTGGTTAGCTTTTGGATCTAGCATGTTTTTAGGCAAGTCTTTAGCCTTTTCTTTTAGAGATTCCACGCCCTTATCCATCGCTTTATTAAAAGACTCTTTATTTTTATTAAAAGATTCTTTATTTTTGACTTCATCGCTCATTTCTTCAAGGTTGTCTTTAAGGTTTTGCTCCACATGTTTGACGCCATCAAGACGCATGATCTTACTAGCGACGCTTTTCATGGTAGAAAAAAAAGCGCTTTTTTCTTGCAAGTAGGCGTTAGCGTCTTTCATCACTTCCATTTTAGAGAGCGCATAAAGGATGAAAGAAAGCACTAAAAAAGTCTTTAAACATGAAAAAATAAACCCCAACGCTTTGTCTATAATGCCTAACCCGCTAAAGACTAACACCTTGCCTATCAACACTCCAAAAGCTAAAAAAAACACCCAAATAGACGCTAACACCAATAAAAAACCGATGAGATTCGTCATGGTTTCATTTCTTAAATCATACAAATGCTCTGAAAATAAATTCCCAACAGCCACAGAATAGCGAGACGCTAAATACACGCCAAGCACAATCCCTAAAGTCCCCGCCACTTCACTCACGAAGCCATGATAAAATCCTCTAATCCCAAAGGCTACCACCACCACAAGTAACGCCAAATCAATATAATTCAAACCCTAAACCCAAACCTTTCTCTCATATATCTCGCATAAAGATAGTCATAGCGTCTTAAAACAAACACCCATTACTCTTAAATCATGCCAATTCACGCTCTTTAGACTTGAAATTTGAAAATAATAACACAACTTAAAAAAAACTACCCTTAAAAAAATCAATCTAAAATTCTTAAATTAAAATATAGCTATAATACACTAAACAATCTCAAGGTTTCACCATTTAATGATGCGTCTTATTCTGTTCAATCAAAACGCTTTTTTATTGGCATGCATGTTTGTTTCAAGCGTGTATGTGAACGCTGTCTTAGACGCTTATGCAATTGAAAACCCCTATATCACTATCACACTCACAAGCCTATTAGCCCCTTTAAGCATGCTAGCGTTTTTAAAAACCCCTAGAAACAGCGCTTTTGCTTTGGGGTTTTTCGTGGGGGCGTTATTGTTTTATTGGTGTGCTTTAAGCTTTCGCTACTCGGATTTCACTTATTTATTGCCCTTAATTATTGTTTTAATAGCGTTAGTTTATGGGGTTTTATTTTATTTGTTGCTCTATTTTGAAAACCCCTACTTCAGGCTTTTGAGTTTTTTAGGCTCTGGTTTTATCCACCCCTTTGGATTTGATTGGTTAGTCCCGGATAGCTTTTTTTCTTATAGCGTGTTTAGAGTGGATAAGTTATCGCTGGGGCTTGTTTTTTTGGCTTGCATTTTTTTGAGCGCTCAAAATCTTAAAAAATATAGGATCATAGGGGTTTTATTGTTACTTGGCGCGTTGGATTTTAATGGTTTCAAAACAAGCGATTTAAAAAAGGTTGGAAATATTGAATTAGTCTCTACAAAAACGCCCCAAGATGTGAAATTTGACTCAAATTACCTTAATGATATTGAAAACAACATTCTTAAAGAAATCAAGCTCGCTCAAAGCAAGCAAAAAACCTTGATTGTTTTTCCAGAGACCGCTTATCCTATCGCTTTAGAAAATTCCCCCTTTAAAGCGAAGTTAGAAGATTTAAGCGATAATATTGCTATTTTAATAGGGACATTGCGCACCCAAGGCTATAACCTTTATAACAGCTCGTTTTTATTTTCTAAAGAAAGCGTTCAGATCGCTGATAAAGTGATCTTAGCCCCCTTTGGCGAAACCATGCCCTTACCCGAATTTCTTCAAAAACCCCTTGAAAAGCTCTTTTTTGGCGAGAGCGCTTATTTATACCGCAACGCTCCTCATTTCAGCGATTTTACATTAGACGATTTTACTTTCCGCCCCCTGATTTGTTATGAAGGCACTTCCAAAGCCGCTTATTCAAACAGCCCTTCAAAAATTTTTATCGTGATGAGCAATAACGCATGGTTTAGCCCAAGCATTGAACCCACCCTACAAAAAACGCTTTTAAAATACTATGCAAGGCGTTATGGTAAAATCATCTTGCACAGCGCGAACTTTTCAACTTCTTACATTCTAAACCCTAGTTTATTAGGCGATATTCTTTTTAGGAAACGATCATGATTAAAGCGACTGGTATTTCTCATGCTTTTGAAAAACCTCTTTATAATGGCGTGGATTTGCACATCAAGCCCAAAGAAAGCCTAGCGATTTTAGGCGTGAGCGGGAGCGGTAAAAGCACGCTTTTAAGCCATTTAGCCACCATGCTAAAACCCAATAGTGGGACGATTAGTTTGTTAGAACACCAAGATATTTATGCCTTAAATTCCAAAAAGCTTTTGGAACTACGGCGCTTAAAAGTGGGCATAATCTTCCAATCGCATTACCTTTTTAAGGGTTTTAGCGCTTTAGAAAACTTGCAAGTCGCTTCCATCCTAGCCAAGCAAGAAATAAATCATTCCCTTTTAGAACAATTAGGCATAGCCCACACCCTAAAACAAGGCGTGGGTGAATTGAGCGGCGGCCAGCAACAACGCTTGAGCGTCGCCAGAGTGCTTTCTAAAAAACCTAAAATCATTATCGCTGATGAACCCACCGGGAATTTAGACACCACTAGCGCTAATCAAGTCATCAGCATGCTGCAAAATTACATTACAGAAAAAGAAGGGGCGTTAGTTTTAGCCACGCATGATGAGCATTTGGCTTTCACTTGCTCTCAAGTCTATCGCTTAGAAAAAGAAGTTTTGATTAAGGAAAAATAAAAAATGTTACAACGCCCTAAAATTGTCGCTGAATTGAGCGCTAATCATAACCAGGATTTAAACCTAGCCAAAGAAAGCCTTCATGCCATTAAGGAAAGCGGTGCGGATTTTGTCAAGCTCCAAACCTACACGCCAAGCTGCATGACTTTAGATTCTAAAGAAGATCCTTTCATCATTCAAGGCACTTTATGGGATAAAGAAAATTTGTATGAATTGTATCAAAAGGCTTCTACCCCCCTAGAGTGGCATGCGGAATTGTTTGAGTTGGCTAGAAAGCTTGATTTAGGCATTTTTAGCTCGCCTTTTAGTTCACAAGCTTTAGAGCTTTTAGAGAGCTTGAATTGCCCCATGTATAAAATCGCTAGTTTTGAAATCGTTGATTTGGACTTGATTGAAAAGGCCGCTCGCACACAAAAGCCCATTATCCTTTCTAGCGGTATCGCTACACACACCGAATTGCAAGACGCTATTTCTTTATGCAAAGGCGTGAATAATTTTGACATCACCCTTTTAAAATGCGTGAGCGCTTATCCCAGCCAAATAGAAGACGCTAACCTATTAAGCATGGTTAAATTAGGCGAAACCTTTGGCGTTAAATTTGGCTTAAGCGATCACACGATTGGCTCTCTTTGCCCCATTTTAGCCACCACTTTAGGAGCGAGCATGATAGAAAAGCATTTCATTTTAAACAAATCCTTACAAACCCCAGACAGCGCTTTTAGCATGGATTTTAACGAATTTAAAAGCATGGTTGAAGCCATCAAGCAAAGCGTTTTAGCCTTAGGCGAAGAAGAGCCTAAAATCAATCCAAAGACTTTAGAGGAGCGAAGATTCTTTATGCGCTCTTTATTTGTCATTAAGGATATTCAAAAAGGCGAAGCATTGACTGAAAACAATATCAAAGCCTTACGCCCCAACCTTGGCTTACACCCTAAATTCTATAAAGAAATTTTAGGCCAAAAGGCATCAAAATTCTTAAAAGCCAACACCCCTTTAAACGCTGATGATATAGAACGCTCATTGTAGGTTTGTTTTGATTAAAAATGGGGGTTTTAATTTTGTTTTATGGTTTTAGATTTGATTTTAAACTCATTTTCTTTATTTTAAACTCTTAAGGGGATAGGGAATATCACTCTCATCACATATTGCAACTAGAGCCTTATTTGAATTCCAATCAACTTTAATTTTTAATAAAAACAAGATTACTTTGTTGTTATCGTTTTAAACCTTATAATAAATCCCATTTTTTAAGGGAATATTTTGCATTTAATCCCTAACCTCCAATCAAATCCCCTAACCCCCAAAAACTGCTTTTTAAGAGATTATTTGCTTGGTTAAATCAATCTCTTTTTAGATTGTAAAAAATACTAGAGCATTTTTTATATTTTATAATCAATTCCAAACGAGAACAGAGAGAAGAAATTCTAAATAATTTTTAATCACAGACTTCACGCACGCTTTAAATAAAGTTCATTAAGCAAAGCCCAAATAAGGGGGCTAATAACACCCCTTATGACAAAAAGGCTGTGTCTAAAGCGCTAACTCAATAAAAAGATAGCCTCACTTCACCTTTTCAAGATACTCTTCTGTTTCCGTATTGACTTTAATCACCTCGCCTTCTAAAACATGGAAAGGCACTTGCACGACCGCACCGGTTTCTAAAGTCGCTGGTTTTTTGCTCGCGCTGGAAGTATCGCCCTTAAAATTAGGAGCCGTTTCTACAATCTTTAAAGCCACAACTTGCGGCACATCCACTGAAATCGCCTTGTCATTATGCAATAAAACCTGCACTTGCATGCCATCTAGCATCCATTTAGAAGCCTCACCCACTTGAGAGTCGTTCAAAGCGATTTGCTCATAGCTCTCTATATCCATGAATTGGTATGTGTCGCCATCGTGATAAAGGTATTGCATCGTTTTTTCAACCAAATTAGGCTCTTCGCACTTATCCCCCGCATGGAAAGTCTTTTCAATCACCTTACCATCTAAAAACGACTTGATTTTCGCACGCACAAAAGCCGCACCCTTGCCGGGCTTGACATGCTGGTATTCTACGATCCTATAAGGCACACCGCCCAATTCAATTTTCAAGCCCTTTTTGAGCTCGCTCATCCCAATTGCCATGTTACACTCTTTCCTTGTTGATTAAATTTTATTAGCGCTGCCCAAAAGTTTCATGCGTTCTTTGACCACATTTTTAAGCGCTAATTGGGCCGGAGAAAAAAACTTCCTCAAATCAAATTGGCTCTTATCTTCATTAGCCACCTTGCGCACTTCTGCGATGAAAGCGATCCTTAAATCCGTGTCGGTATTGACCTTATTGATCCCCCCTTTCACGGATTCTTGTAAAAATTCAAAAGGTACACCCTTAGAGCCTTTCAAATCGCCTCCAGCGTCCAAATAAGATTTCCTCACATTATCTGGTATCGCGCTCGCTCCATGCAAAACTAAAGGGATATTAGTGAGTCTTTTGACTTCTTGCAAGCGTTCAAAATCCAATTTGGGCTCGCCCTTAAATTTAAACGCTCCGTGGCTTGTCCCAATAGCTGGGGCTAAGTAATCCACTTGAGATTCTTTGACAAACTGCTCCGCTTCTTTAGGATTCACTAACACCGCATCCTTTTCATCCACTGAAATATTGTCTTCAATCCCCATCAAACGCCCCAGCTCCGCTTCCACGCTCACTCCAGCGTTATGCGCCATTTTGACCACTTTAGAAGTCAATTCCAAATTCTCTTCAAAAGCATGATGAGACGCATCAATCATCACAGAAGTGAAACCCGCTTTCACGGCTTTTTCGCAGCTTTCAAAAGTCGTGCCATGATCTAGGTGTAAGGCTACAGGAATGTGCGGGTAGCGTTCGCACATGATTTTCACCATGCCCACTGCCATATCAATCCCCATGTATTTGATCGCTCCTTCACTCGCTTGAATGAAAAGCGGGGAATTTTCCTCATTTCCTGCTTCAAAAATAGCGTTTAGCATTTCAAAATTCACAAAATTAAACGCCCCTACCCCATAACCTTCTTTATGGGCTTTCAATAAAATTTCATTACCTTTAACTAGCATGACAACACCTCATCATTTATTGTTGATAACAATTTTAGCGTGCTTCCTCAATTCCTCAATTCTTTGATTCATGCGCTCTTGGAAAAGCTTTTCTTGCAACATCCCCTTAATGGTGGGTTTAGCTTGCTCATAAGTGTAAGTTACAGGGCTATCTTTAGAAATCAAATAGATAATATGATAACCAAACTCCGTTTTAACAGGGGTTTTAGTGTAAGTCCCAGGAGTTAAAGCGAAAGCGGCTTTAGAAAAATCCGGAGCCATTTGGTTTTTTTGGAATTTCCCTAAATCACCGCCATTTTGCGCGTTTTTGCTGTTAGGATCGATGGTATCACGATTGGCTAACTCAATGAATTTGGCTTCTTTTTTAGTCTTTGGCTGTTTGTCAATTTCAGAAATGATCCTTTTAGCCTCATCTTCGGTTTTCACTAAAATGTGTCTGGCATGCGCTTCTTGTTTGACAAAAAGTTGATCTTTATTAGCGTTATAAAAATCTTGCATTTCTTTTTCGGGAATTTGGATTTTTTTCACTTCTTCGGCTTGTTTTTTAGCCCAAAATTCCACTAAAGCCTGTCTTTTAACCGCTTCCATCATCGCTTTAAATTCTGGAGTTTGATCCAATTTTTCTGCCTTAGCTTCATTTTCTACAAGCGCGGTGCGAATCGCTTGCTCAATCAAGGCTTCTTTTTCTTTCTCTTTAAGCTTGTCAAAATCAAAATTGGGGTTTCGTTGCTTGATCATATCAAAATCGCTTTTGGTGATGGGCCTGCCATCCACTGTCGCTAACACGCCCGCTGAAGCGTCAGTCGTTTTCTTGGCGTTATGAGTAGCGTTCGCATTATGAGCTGGCTTAGCCATCAAAAACGACGCGCTCAACGCACCCACTAACGCTAAATTTAAGATATTTTTTTTCATTGTGTTCTCCACTCTAAACTAATTTTCATCATAAATCTACATTATAGCAAATTTAAAACAAAATCAGCTATTATGATTATAGAAAACTCACATTGATGGGTAAGAAATGCTTAAAGTTATTCATTCCATTCAAAGCGGGTAAAAATGTTCGCCTCAGATATTGTAATAATATTGATTATCTTTTTTGGTGTTAGTTTTATTCTTTTTGGAAAGGAAAAGAATGTTAAAAAGGATTCAGAAATCCTCGATGCAATTATGAATATAATATTCGTAATTATTGTTGCATGCATTTTCTTTCCTTGGTTACCAGGGTTATTATTCTATATGTTTGGTTTTTTAGCATTGCATGTTATTCCATATTAAGTAACTTCTACACTCCTTTAGTCAATCTCATGTTTATAAGCTTACTATATAAGATTAAGGGACTTTGCGCTTAAATTACCCTATCAAAGCGAGAAGGATTTCAAGTTATGGTTTTGTCTTTATCTATCCTTAAAAAAAGTTTTAATGATTTTTTAAGCGCTAGAATGCTTTTAATCAATCTTGGCCCTATCCTTTTGAGTTTGGCGTTTTTTGGAGCTGTTTTTTACTACAATGGCGGGAGTATTGTGGGTTATTGCCAAGCTTTATTACCGCAATCTTTGAATGACTATTCCCATTCTCAAGGCTTTTTTGCTGGTGTGTTTGTTTGGGTTTTTAAAGCGTTAGTGTATTTTCTTATTTTTTGGATTGCGATTCTTTTGAGTTTAGTCATCAATATTTTTGCGTCTATTTTTTACACCCCTTTGGTGGTCTCTTATTTGCACCAAAAATATTATCCCCATGTCGTTTTAGAAGAATTTGGCTCTATCCTTTTTTCTATTAAATATTTTTTAAAATCGCTCCTTTTCATGCTTTTATTCTTAGCGGTTTTAACGCCTTTTTATTTCATTCCCTTTATAGGGGTCTTTGGGGTCTTTTTTTCTATAATTGCACATTTTCTTTTTTTCAAAAACACCATGAGTTTGGATATAGCCAGCATGATTTTTAATCATCAAAGCTATCAAAACCTACTCAAACAGCACCGGTTAAAGTATTATCGTTTTTCGTTTTTTTGCTATCTTTTTTCCTTAATCCCTTTTTTTAATTTTTTTGCCACCTTATTGCAAACCCTTATGCTAACGCACTACTTTTTTATCCTTAAAGAGAAAGAATGCTAGATTTTATTCAAGAGCTTAGCACCCCCCATGTTAGGGATTTTTTCTTGTTGTTTTTAAGGGTTAGCGGCGTGCTGTCTTTTTTCCCTTTTTTTGAAAACCATTTAGTGCCTTTATCGGTGCGTGGGGCTTTGAGCTTGTATGTGAGCGCGATTTTTTACCCCACTTTAGAATTTTCAAGCGCTGCTTACACGCCAGAGGGTTTTATCATCGCTTGCTTGTGCGAGCTGTTTTTAGGGGTGTGCGCGTCTGTCTTTTTACAAATCGTTTTTGCGAGCTTAGTGTTTGCAACCGATAGCATCAGCTTTTCTATGGGGCTTACGATGGCGAGCGCGTATGATCCCATTTCAGGATCGCAAAAACCCATTGTAGGGCAAGCCCTTTTATTGTTAGCGATTTTAATTTTATTGGATTTATCGTTCCACCATCAAATCATTTTGTTTGTGGATCACAGCTTAAGAGCCGTCCCTTTAGGGCAATTTGTCTTTGAGCCAGCGTTAGCTAAAAACATTGTCAAAGCCTTTTCGCACTTGTTTGTCATAGGGTTTTCTATGGCGTTCCCTATTTTGTGCTTGGTGTTATTGAGCGATATTATTTTTGGCATGATCATGAAAACCCACCCTCAGTTCAACCTGCTCGCTATCGGGTTTCCGGTGAAAATTGCGATCGGGTTTGTGGGCATTATTTTAATCGCTTCGGCTATCATGGGGCGTTTTAAAGATGAAATCAGTTCAGCGTTTAGCGCGATTAGTAAAATCTTTTAAAGGATCAATATGATTAGTTTTAAAGAAGCTCTAAAAATCCATTCTAGCATTCCCCTAAAACCCTTAGGAATAGAGGTTGTCTCTTTGTTTGAAAGCATAGGGCGTGTTTTGGCAGAAGATATTATTTGCACTCACGCCTTGCCCAAATTCAATCAAAGCGCAATGGATGGCTATGGGTTTAAAATGCAGGATTTAGGCAAAAGAACTCAAGTCATCCAGCACATTTTCGCCGGAGATGATGTGAGCGCTTTAGAAGTTAAAGAAAATGAATGCGTTAAAATCATGACTGGAGCGATGGTGCCAAAGGGAATAGAAACGATTGTCCCTATAGAGTGCATGCTAGAAAGCCATGAAAATTTTGCCCTAGCTCCCAAAGATTTTAAAATAAACGCCAATATCCGTCAAAAGGGCGAAAACGCTTCTTTAAACAGCGTGTTAGTCCCTAAAAATACCCGTTTGAATTACGGGCATATCGCGCTCATTGCCTCTCAAGGGTTCAAAGAAATCAAAGCGTTTAGGAAATTAAAAATCGCTCTCTTTAGCAGCGGCGATGAATTAGTGCCTTTAGGGCAAAACGCCCTAGAATGCCAAGTTTATGATGTGAATTCAGTGGGTATTTTCAACATGCTTAAAAACTACAACACGCATTTTCTAGGGGTTTTAAAAGATGATAAAAATTTACAGCTTAAAATACTTGAATCACAAGACTATGATGTCATCCTTTCAAGCGCAGGGGTGAGCGTGGGGGATAAAGACTTTTTTAAAGACGCCTTGAAAGAAAGAAACGCCCTTTTTTATTATGAAAAAGTCAATCTCAAACCGGGAAAACCGGTAACTTTAGCCCAACTCAATCAAAGTATTATTATAGGCTTACCGGGTAATCCTTTAAGTTGCTTAGTCGTTTTACGAGTTTTGATTCTGCCTTTATTAGAGCGGTTATCCTTGAATAAAGACTTTAAACTAAAACCCTTTAAGGCTCAAATCAACGCCCCCTTAAAGCTTAAAGACAAACGCACGCATTTGATTTTAGGCAACTATTCAAACCACCAATTCATTCCTTACAACAACAACCGCTATGAATCAGGAGCGATTCAAACCCTTGCGCAAGTGGATTCTATCGCTTTAATTGATGAAGGAGTGGGATTAGTTCAGGGCGAAATTGAAATTTTAAGGTTTGAAAATTAAAATAGCCGCTAACAATGCTATAATGGCAAGTTCAAAACCCCACTCATAAAGGTTCTGTTTGTGGATAACTACACCTATAGCGAATTGTTAAAAAGCTTGCAAAACAAATGCGATAATATCGCCTTAATCATCAAGCCTGAAAAGATCAAGCAAGAATTAGAACGCATTGAAAAAGAGCAAGAAGACCCTAATTTTTGGCAAGATGTTTTAAAAGCCAGAGACACCAATAAAGAGAAAGTGCGTTTAAACCGCTTGCTAGAAACCTATCAAAAAACGAAAAATTCTTTAGATGAAAGCGTGGAATTGTTTGAGCTCGCTCAAAACGATAACGATGAGGTTACTTTATCCTTACTCTATGAAGAGGCTCCCATTTTAGAACACAGCGTGCAAAAAGTGGAAATTGAAATCATGCTAAGCGGTGAAAACGACGCTTCAAACGCTATTATCACCATTCAGCCTGGAGCGGGGGGGACTGAAAGCCAGGATTGGGCGAGTATTTTGTATCGCATGTATTTGAGGTGGGCAGAAAGAAAGGGCTTTAAAAGCGAGATTTTAGATTATCAAGATGGCGAAGAAGCGGGCATTAAAGGGGTCGCCTTTATCATTAAGGGCGAAAACGCTTATGGCTATTTGAAAAATGAAAACGGGGTGCATAGGCTTGTAAGGATTTCGCCCTTTGATGCGAACGCCAAACGGCACACGAGTTTTGCAAGCGTCCAAATTAGCCCTGAATTGGACGATGATATTGATATAGAAATTGATGAAAAAGATGTCCGTTATGATTATTATAGAGCCAGTGGGGCAGGCGGTCAGCATGTCAATAAAACAGAAAGCGCGGTTAGGATCACGCATTTTCCTACCGGCATTGTGGTGCAATGCCAAAACGACAGGAGCCAGCATAAAAACAAAGCGAGTGCGTTAAAAATGCTTAAATCCAAGCTTTATGAATTGGAATTAGAAAAACAACAAAATAGCGCCAAAAATGAAGAAAAAAGCGAGATCGGTTGGGGGCATCAAATAAGAAGCTATGTCCTAGCCCCCTACCAGCAAGTCAAAGACGCTCGCTCTAATATCGCTTATAGCAATGTGGAAGCGATTTTAGACGGCGATATTGATGCGATTTTAGAGGGCGTTTTGATCGCTAAAGCTTAAGTGCGCTAAAATAGTGGCTCATAAATTATGGTTGCTATAAAACGCTTTTAAAACGCATAAGGAACGACAATGACACAAGAAGAATTAGACGCTTTGATGAGTGGGGGCGATTTAGAAAATTTGGAAGCCCTAGAAACTAAAGAGGAGGCTAAAGAAGAGGTTAAAGAGAAAGAAGAGGTTAAAGAATCCAAAGAAAGCTCTAGCCAAAAAATGACCGTCAAAAAAGAAGACGCTGAAAAATACGGCAAGATTAGCCCTAATGAATGGCCTCCCCCTCCCCCCACTGAAGAGCATAAAGTCGTGCATCAATTAGACGATGTTACAAGAGATTCTGAAGTGAAAGCCACGCAAATTTTTGATCAATTGGATTTGATCGGATCTAGCGCTGAAAAAATCGCTAAAATGGTTAAAAAAATCCAAGAACCTTTGCAAAAACACCAAGAAATTTTTGACAATTTGCATGCGCATTTCCCCCATGTGGAATCTTTTAAAACCGCGCTCAACGAGCAACAAGAAATCTTAAACGCCCTTAAAAGCATTGAAGAAGAAGCCGCTAATTGCTCTGATAGCTCCATGCAAGCGATGGATATTATGCAATTTCAAGACATCCACCGCCAAAAAATTGAACGAGTGGTCAATGTTATGCGAGCGCTCAGCCAATACATGAATTCGCTTTTTGAAGGCAAAATTGATGATTCTAAGCGCGTGAGTTCAGCGACTTTTATCACCGGCGATGACGATAAAGATTTAGCCAGCGCTGATGATATTGAAGCCTTGATCGCTTCTTTTGGAGCCAAGTAGTTTTGAACCAAGTTGAATTACTTTCTCCAGCCGGTAATTTAAAAAAACTTAAAATCGCTCTCAACTATGGGGCTGATGCGGTTTATGGGGGAGTGAGCCATTTTTCTTTACGCAATCGCGCTAGCAAGGAATTCACTCTAGAGACCTTTAAAGAAGGGATTGACTACGCCCATGCTTTGAATAAAAAAGTCTATGCCACGATCAATGGTTTCCCTTTCAATTCACAGCTCAAACTTTTAGAAGAACATATTTATAAAATGGCAGAATTAGAGCCAGACGCTTTCATTATCGCTGCACCTGGTGTGGTGAAACTCGCTTTAAAAATCGCCCCGCATATTCCCATCCATTTATCCACGCAAGCGAATGTCTTAAATTTACTGGATGCGCAAGTGTTTTATGATTTAGGGGTTAAACGCATTGTGTGCGCTAGGGAATTGAGCCTGAATGATGCGATTGAGATTAAAAAAGCCTTACCCAATTTGGAATTAGAAATCTTTGTGCATGGGAGCATGTGCTTTGCTTTTTCAGGGCGTTGCTTGATTTCGGCTTTACAAAAGGGGCGCGTGCCTAATAGAGGGAGTTGCGCGAATGATTGCCGGTTTGATTATGAATATTACGTGAAAAACCCTGATAACGGCGTGATGATGAGGTTGGTTGAAGAAGAGGGCGTAGGCACGCATATTTTTAACGCTAAAGATTTGAACCTCTCTAGTCATATCGCTGAAATTTTAAGCTCCAACGCCATTAGCGCGCTTAAGATTGAAGGGCGCACTAAGTCCAGTTACTACGCCGCGCAAACCACGCGCATCTATCGTTTAGCGGTTGATGATTTTTACCATAACACCTTAAAGCCGAGTTTTTATGCTAGCGAATTGAACACGCTTAAAAACAGGGGTTTTACGGACGGCTATTTGATGCGAAGGCCTTTTGAAAGGCTGGATACTCAAAACCACCAAACAGCCATCAGCGAAGGGGATTTTCAAGTCAATGGCGAAATAACAGAAGACGGGCGTTTTTTTGCATGCAAATTCACCACTACCACTAACATAGCTTATGAAATCATCGCTCCCAAAAATGCGGCTATCACGCCCATAGTCAATGAAATTGGCAAAATTTATACCTTTGAAAAACGCTCTTATTTAGTGCTGTATAAAATCCTTTTAGAAAATAACACCGAGTTAGAAACTATCCATAGCGGGAATGTGAATTTAGTGCGACTGCCCGCACCTTTACCGGCTTTTAGTTTTTTACGCACCCAAGTCAGAGTCTAAAAATGGCGTTTAGAGATTAGGTATTACAAACAATTAAGAGAAACGCATGCCATTAGAAACTATCACGCTCGCTCGTATTTATGAAGAACAAGGGTTTTTTGAAGAAGCGTTGCAAATTTATACTAATATTTTAAAAAAAACCCCTGACCATGCAGAGGCGTTAAAACAAATAAAGCGTTTGGAAAAAATCCAAAAAAATGGCGCTCCTTTCAAGCACGACGCGCTATTAGAGCGACACTATTTGAATTTTATCAAAGGGGATTTTTTGAGCGTTGAAAATTTAGAACAATGGCTGGTAGAATGGAATTGAAAAACATTATTTCAGAAACTCTCAATGAAATTGAGAAAATGGCTAAAACCATTGATGATGGTTTTAATACGGCACAAAAAACGCCCTCTTTTTTCAAAACGCCTCCTCATTTGCAAAACACCCCAAACCCTCAAAACACCCCTTTAGAGCCAAAAAACGCTGCTAAAATAGAAACGCAAGAAAAAATCACAGAAGAAAATACAGAAGAAAAAGAAGAAGAAGCACAAGAAATCATTACAGAAGAAATCACGCCCAAAAACCCCACGCAAGCACCAATTTCAAACGAGAGGGTTTTTTTAAAAAACTTACTAGAGAGAACTTTAGTGTTGTTTCAAGGCATGCAGGCTTTAGAAGAAAAAGAAGCCATGAAGCGTTTGGATCTAGTGGCGCGTTTCTTGCAATACCAATTGAGCGTGCTTGAAAAACGATTAGAATCTTTGGAGCGAGAAAACACAAAGTAACATGCAAAAATAAAGTTTTGTTTTAATTAAATACTGACGCTGAAATTTTATTTTAATTTTAAAAATGTGGTTTTAGTTACTTTATTTTAAACCCATTTCCTTAAGGGGATAGAGGTATTTTGAAATCGTTCTCCCCCTTTTAACCCCTTAAGATAAGAAATTATCGCTTCCTTACGCAGGCTCTTTTGAGGGTAAAAAACACTCAAAGCGCTTTTTAATTTTCAATATTCCATGAAAACAAAGCCTTAAATTCCATTAATAACTATGATAATGTTTTGAATTTTTATTTTTAAGATATTTTCAAGGTATCTTTAATAATAAAATGCTAGAATTAGTTCCCTAAAACATTAACAGAGTTAATCGTTTTTAAAGTTGTAAAAATCATTGAAGGAGTTAATTGAAGTATGATAGAAGTTTTAATGATAGAAGATGATATAGAATTAGCCGAGTTTTTGAGCGAGTTTTTGCTCCAACATGGCATTCATGTAACCAATTACGATGAGCCATACACCGGCATCAGTGCGGCTAACACACAAAATTATGATTTGTTGTTATTGGATTTGACTTTGCCTAATTTAGACGGGCTTGAAGTGTGTAGGCGCGTTTCCAAACAAAAACATATCCCTATTATTATTTCTTCAGCAAGAAGCGATGTGGAAGATAAGATTAAAGCGCTAGATTATGGGGCTGATGATTACCTCCCTAAACCCTATGATCCTAAGGAATTATTAGCTCGTATCCAATCGCTACTCAGGCGTTCTCACAAGAAAGAAGAAGTGAGTGAGCCAAGCGATGCGAATATCTTTAGGGTGGATAAGGATAGCCGAGAAGTGTATATGCATGAAAAAAAGCTAGACTTAACCAGGGCTGAATACGAAATCCTTTCGCTCCTTATTAGCAAAAAAGGTTATGTGTTTAGCCGTGAAAGCATTGCAATTGAGAGCGAGAGCATCAACCCTGAAAGCTCTAATAAAAGCATTGATGTGATTATTGGCCGTTTGCGATCTAAAATTGAAAAAAACCCTAAGCAACCGCAATACATCATCTCTGTTAGAGGGATTGGCTATAAATTAGAATACTGATTCTAATAAGGAGTTAAGGGGTTTTGCGTTTCTCTATCTTTTTTAAAGTTGTCGCTTTGTTTATGATAACGCTCTTCAGTTTTGGAGCGTTCGCTTACTATTTCGTGTCTTCTCAAATCAGTCATGAAAACTATCAAAACGAAATGCGCCATTACCAGTTTGTTACCACTATCAATGAAATTTTAAACAACTACTCTGACTATACAGCTGTGGAAGATTACCTCTATAAAATTGGTTTTAGAGAAACCACAATAGAAAATTTAGAAAAGGTTTTGGCCAAAAGACGCCACCAGTTGCACCATAGAAATATTGGGTATGCGGAAGTGTTTAAATTCAGCGACATGGTTTTTATCCTTTTAAAAAAGAATGAGCATTTTGTGCTTTATAAAGATTTGCATTCGGTTTCTTACAGGAATTATTTCTTGGCTATCACAGTGGGTTTGTTGTTGATTTTATTCCTCTTTTTGTTTGTTTTTCAAAGTTTGTTGCCCTTAAGGGAGTTGCGCTCTCAAGTCAATCGCTTCGCTCAAGGGGATAAAAGCGTGAGTTGCAAGAGCAAACAAAAAGATGAAATAGGGGATCTGGCTAACGAATTTGATAATTGCATCCAAAAAATCAATGCAATGAATGAATCTCGGATCTTATTCTTGCGCTCCATCATGCATGAATTGCGCACCCCTATCACTAAAGGTAAAATACTAAGCTCTATGCTCAAAGAAGAATTGTCTCAAAAACGCTTCATTTCTATTTTTGATCACTTGAACACGCTGATTGAGCAATTTGCCCGCATTGAGCAACTCGCTTCCAAAAATTATGGGAGCAATAAAGAAAAATTTCTAATGAGCGATTTGATCGATAAAATTGAAAAAATGCTTTTGATTGATGAGGATAAAAAAAGCCCTATCCATGTGTCCTCTTCGCATTACATTATTGAAGCGGATTTTGAATTGTTTGCTATAGCGTTAAAAAACATGGTGGATAATGCGATCAAATACAGCGATGACAAACAGGTGTTTTTGGATTTCGTAGGGAATAATTTGGTGGTGTCTAATAAAAGCAAGCCTTTAAAAGAAGATTTTGAAAAGTATTTGCAACCTTATTTTAAGTCTTCTAACCCCAGTCAAGCCCATGGCTTTGGGTTAGGCATGTATATCATTAAAAACGCTTTAGAGGCTATGGAGTTGAAATTGAGCTATCATTATAGCAATGGAAGGATTTGTTTCACTATCCATGATTGCGTTTTTAATAGTTTTTACGATTTAGAAGATGATGAAGAAGAGCTACCCCCCCCCCGAAAAAAACTTGAAAGAGATGAAAGAGATGGAAGAAACAAAAAAAGCCAATTGTGGGGTTAAAGAAAAACAAAAAGAGAGAACATGTTCAAACGATTGAGAAGATTACGAAGCAGCGAAAATTTAAGAGCGATGCTAAGAGAAACGCGTTTAAATATTAATGATTTCATCGCTCCCTTATTTGTCATAGAAAGCGATAGCGGTATTAAAAACGAAATCAGCTCCATGCCTGGCGTGTATCAAATGAGTATAAAGCCTCTTTTAAAAGAGTGCGAAGAATTAGTGGGTTTAGGCATAAAAGCCGTTTTATTGTTTGGCATTCCTAAACATAAGGACGCTACAGGAAGCCATGCGTTAAATAAGGATCACATTGTCGCAAAAGCTACGAGAGAAATTAAACAACGATTTAAGGATTTAATCGTTATAGCGGATTTGTGTTTTTGCGAATACACCGACCATGGGCATTGCGGGATTTTAGAAAACGCTTCTGTGTCTAACGATAAAACGCTAGAGATTTTAAATCTTCAAGGGCTTATTTTGGCTGAAAGCGGTGTGGATATTCTAGCCCCAAGCAACATGATGGATGGGAATGTTTTAAGCTTGAGAAACGCGCTGGATAAGGCCGGGTATTTTTACACGCCCATCATGAGCTATTCCACTAAATTTGCGAGCAGCTATTATGGGCCTTTTAGAGATGTGGCCAACTCTGCACCGAGTTTTGGCGATCGCAAAAGCTATCAAATGGATTACGCTAATCAAAAAGAAGCGCTTTTAGAAAGTTTAGAAGATGAAAAACAGGGCGCGGATATTTTAATGGTCAAACCGGCTTTAGCGTATTTGGATATTGTTAAAGAAATTAGAGATCACACTTTGCTCCCTTTAGCGATCTATAACGTGAGTGGGGAATACGCCATGCTCAAACTCGCTCAAAAACACAACTTGATCAACTATGAAAGCGTTCTGCTAGAAACGATGACTTGTTTTAAAAGAGCGGGAGCGGATATGATTATTAGCTATCATGCTAAAGAAGTGGCTAACTTATTACAAAGGAATTGAATGGGACGAGCGTTTGAATACAGAAGAGCGGCTAAAGAAAAACGATGGGATAAGATGAGTAAGGTTTTCCCCAAACTCGCCAAAGCGATCACTCTGGCGGCAAAAGATGGCGGGGGCGATCCGGACACGAACGCCAAGCTACGAACAGCGATTTTAAACGCTAAAGCGCAAAACATGCCCAAAGACAACATTGATGCGGCGATTAAAAGAGCGAGCAGTAAAGAGGGGAATTTGAGTGAAATCACTTATGAGGGTAAGGCGAATTTTGGCGTGCTAATCATCATGGAATGCATGACTGATAACCCCACAAGAACCATTGCTAACCTTAAAAGCTATTTCAATAAAACGCAAGGGGCGAGCATCGTGCCTAATGGCTCTTTGGAGTTTATGTTCAACCGAAAAAGCGTGTTTGAATGCTTAAAAGATGAAGTAAAAAACTTAAAATTGAGTTTAGAAGATTTGGAATTGGCCCTCATTGATTATGGCTTGGAAGAATTAGAAGAAGTGGAGGATAAAATCATTATTAGAGGGGATTATAATAGCTTTAAACTTTTAAATGAGGGGTTTGAGAGCTTGAAATTACCCATTCTAAAAGCGAGTTTGCAACGCATTGCTACAACGCCCATTGAATTGAATGACGAACAAATGGAGTTCACTGAAAAATTACTGGATAGAATTGAAGACGATGATGATGTGGTCGCGCTTTATACGAATATTGAGTGAAATGCAAAAAGGCTCAAAGTATTTTTTTAACCACCCAAGCAGAAATCCCAAACATCTTTGTAGTATAATACACCCATACATTTGTATCTAGCGCAGGAAGTGCACAAAGTTACGCCTTTGGAGATATGATGTGTGAGACCTGTAGGGAATGCGTTGGAGCTCAAACTCTGTAAAATCCCTATGATTAGGGACACAGAGTGAAAACCAAACTTTCCCCCAACATCAGCCGAGGAAGCCCAATCGTCTTTAGCGTTTGGGTGCTTTAACAATGAAACCAACAAAAAATTTTGTTGCTATAAGCTTGTAAAATCCTATAAAGAGTTATAAAACTCCTTTTTTATTGGATTTTAACCTTATTTTGATTGAATAAAGGTTTTTGTTTTTTTCAAATATGAATAGCTTTTTCAATATTCTTTTTTAAAAAACTTGTTTTTAAGCTTTCTTATAGTTAATTTTTATTTTGTGGTGGAGTTATTTTTCAAAGCGGATAGGAGGATTTTAAAATAACGCCCCCTTTTTAACCCCATTAAACCCCCTAAAGAAGCGCTTTAAAAAATTATCGCTTGTGTCTTGTGTGAGCTCTTTTATATTTGTTTTAAAATGCCTTTGAGTATTTTTATTATCAATATGGGAATAAATCCAAACCCTAGATTTGCAGATTTTAGTCTCAATACCCATCAATAGAGACGCTCAATCCCTATTTGATAATAGGAGAATAGAAAGATTTCTATAAGATGAGTTTTAATCATTAGCCCCTAAACTCTGGCTTATTGCGTATCATCTTGCATGTCGTTTTGTGCATCATCTTGCAAACCATCAGACTTCTTGCCAATCACTTCTAATACTTTACAACTACCGCTAAAGCCTAAAGCACACCCTTTCTTATAATATAAAGTGGCTTTTTCTAAATCCTTTGGAGCGCCCTTACCCGTGTAATACATCACCGCCACATTATGACAGCCACTCCCCTCTTTTAAAGAACAACCCTTTTTATAGAAAGACATAGCCTGCTCTTCATTTTGGCTAACATTCATACCGGCTTCATACATGTATCCCAAACTCACGCAACTCGCCCCATCTTTCAAATGGCACCCTCTTTTAAAATTCGCAAGGGCTTTTTTCAAATCCTGTTCCACACCTTTGGCGTTCCTATACATATACCCTGCAAAGTTACAACTAATCCCGTAATTCAAACTGCAAGCGTATTTAGAAAGAGAAAGGGCTTTGGCGTAATTTTGTTTAACGCCCGTACCATTAAAATACATAAAACCCAAACTACCGCAACTCACCCCACCTTTTAAGTGACACCCTCTCCTATAATAATAGATAGCCTTTGGAAGGTCTTTTTGAACGCCGTCGCCATCTTCATACATAGAGCCTAGACTCGCACAAGCCAAATGATTCCTCAAATTGCACCCTCTTCTGTAATAAAAAACGGCTTTTGAAATATTCTGATCCACGCCATCGCCATATTCATACATAGAGCCTAAACTCGTGCAACTCACCCCCACTCTCAAGTTACAGCTCCTCTTATAAAACGCCACCGCTTTATGGTAATTCCCTTTCTTAAGGGCTTGATTGGCCATCTTAAAATATTTCTCACCGGTTTGAGCCACCAAATGACTAAGACAGCCTGCCATTAAAAACAAAATAAAAAACCACTTTTTAATCCAACTCTTTATCATCTCATTCCTTACAAAACTAAGCCAAAGCTCACTTAAAGAAAAATCAGTAAAACCCCAATCTAATTGGTTATTATAGTATAATATTCAAAAAAATAAATTCAACTTTGAGATTAAATTTGATTAAAAAGTCTATTCTCTAGGGAAACAGCTTAAAATGAGTATCACTATTCCTATCGTCATCGCTTTTGACAACAATTACGCTATCCCGGCTGGCGTGAGCTTGTATTCCATGCTAACTTGCGCTAAAACAGAAAATTATAACAAAAAATTATTTTATAAAATCTATTGTTTAGTGGATAACTTAAGCCTTGAAAACCAACGCCAATTAAAAGAGACTCTAGCCCCCTTTAGCGCTTTTGCGAGCGTGGATTTTTTAGACATTTCAACCCCTAATCTTTGCACCACTTCAATAGAACCATCTGCGATTGATAAAATCCATGAAGCTTTTTTGCAACTCAACATTTACGCTAAAACGCGCTTTTCTAAAATGGTCATGTGCCGCTTGTTTCTGGCTTCTTTATTCCCGCAATACGATAAAATCATCATGTTTGATGCGGACACTTTGTTTTTAAACGATGTGAGCGAGAGTTTTTTTATCCCGCTAGATGGTTATTATTTTGGAGCGGTTAAAGATTTTGCTTCCGATAAAAGCCCTAAACATTTTCAAATAGCGCGAGAAAAAGACCCTCGTCAAGCCTTTTCCCTTTATGAGCATTACCTTAATGAAAGCGATATGCAAATCATCTATGAAAGCAATTATAACGCCGGGTTTTTAATCGTGAATTTAAAGCTGTGGCGTGCTGATCATTTAGAAGAGCGCTTACTCAATTTAACCCATCAAAAAGGCCAGTGCGTGTTTTACCCTGAACAGGACCTTTTAACGCTCGCATGCTATCCAAAAGTTTTAATCTTACCCTATATTTATAACACCCACCCTTTCATGGCCAATCAAAAACGCTTCATCCCTAACAAAAAAGAAATCGTCATGCTGCATTTTTATTTTACAGGGAAACCTTGGGTTTTACCTACCTTTTCATATTCTAAAGAATGGCATGAGACTCTTTTAAAAACCCCTTTTTACGCTGAATATTCCGTGAAATTCCTTAAACAAATGACAGAATGTTTAAGCCTTAAAGACAAACAAAAAACCTTTGAATTTCTTGCCCCCCTACTCAATAAAAAAACCCTTTTAGAATATGTCTTTTTCAGATTGAATAGGATTTTCAAACGCTTAAAAGAAAAATTCTTTAACTCTTAGCGTTCTCGTTTGGGCAACACGCTATAGGCGAATTTAACATAAATCGCTAAACTGATCAAAAGCACCGCCACGCCAACAGCCAAATACACCGCATAAGTGATTTTATCCGGTTCGCTCACGCTGAATTTAAACACTAACATTAACGCTTCAATGGCTAATGCGATAATGATAGAGCCTAAAAACCTGATCATCGTGCGGTGGATCGCATGGTGGTTGTCCCCGCTATTTTTACCCAAAACTTCCTCTTCAAAAATCGCCTTGACTAGATCAAAGGTGGCTAAGGCTAGGGTTAAAAGCACAATGGGGTGGAACACTTCTTTAATGTCAAAACTGCTAAAATTGACAATCGCTGTCCAAAAGCTAGAAATGCATTTCACAAATAAAAGCAACGACACTAAAGTGAGCATGATAGAAATCATAAAATACATAACCATGCTCCCTTCGCTAAAGGTCCTGAAATACTTTGAAGGCGAGCTGATTTCAATCGCCACCCTCAAAGGGATTTGCAAGCACACCACAAACGCTAGATCGTTATTTTGATCATACACCGGGTAAGACGCGCTCACTACCAAATGGTTTCCTTTTTTAGAAGGATAGGGGTCGGTTAAAATGCAACGCTTTTCACTCACGGCTTGATAAAAATAATATTTATCGCTAAAACTGGCATGCGATTCTAGTTCAATCCCTTCTGTTAAATCATGCTCTAATATCCCCTCCTTATGCCCCTGCTCTTTAAGTTGGCTTGGCTTAAGAATTAGCATGCCCTTAGTGTCTAACACAAAAAAACTTTTTGCCATTTTGATTTCAGCTTGCATTTTTCTGATCTGTTTGTTTAAATAATCCAAAGTGATTTCAGGGAGGTGGTTGCGGATATTGTGCGAAAACAAATAGGTAAGATAAGCATATAACTCGGTGCGGATCTTGGAATATTGGACAATGTCTCTACTTAACATCAAAAGGCCTTTAAAAAAAATTTATGCGATGAATTGTAGCACTTGTTTTAAAGAATTATTTAAACCACCCCTTGCATCAATGATAAAGGAGGCGTTTTTTTCATAGAGGGCTTGGCGTTTTTCAAAAAGCTCTTTGGCTTGAGTGAGATCATTCAAAAGGGGGCGTTTTTCCCTTTCTTTTTGATTCAAACGCTTAATCAAGGTCTCAAAATCCATTTTGAGATAAAAAGTTGTGCCTAAACCCTTAAGATTTTCATGCATCACAATACCCCCACCGGTAGAAATAACATGGGGGGTTTTGAGCGTTTTTAATTCATCAATCAAATTTTTTTCAAACATCCTGAAATTGTCTTCGCCAAGCTCTTCAAAAATCTCCCTCACGCTCAAGCCCACCCTCTCGCTAATGATCATATCCGTATCCAACACTTCTAATTTCAAAGCAAGCCCCAATTCTTGCGCTAAAGAGCTTTTACCGCTCCCCATAAAACCGATTAAGACTAAATGCTGCATGCTTTTATTTCAATTTTAATTCATACGCCCCGTTTTTTTCTTCCAAAAGATAGCGGTATTTCCCGTCTAAAATGAGCGTGATGCGGTAATAATCTTTGTGCGTGCCGACTTTAATGTGAGAAAAAAACTTCTGGTTTAAATCCCTATTTTGATAAATATCCAAAGGGCCTTTTTGCGTGTCTAACACGATTCTATAAGGATTGACTAGCACAAAAGAGCGCAAAATTTTATAAGGGGAACGCAAAATCATCGTGTTGTTTGCCATTAAAAAATCAAAATCTTGGATCTGGTAGCGTTTTTCAAAGGCGGCTTGATTAAGGGTGTGTTGGGAGAGTTTTAAAGGGTAATGCCAATCAATGCTTTTATCAATGCCCACGACTTTAGAATGGATAGAGCCATCAATATCCTGGTAAGTGAGCGTGATTTGTTTTAAAATCCTAGCGCTCGTGGGCAAATCCACATGGATTTCTTTAAAATAGCTGTCATAGATCCCATTAAAGCCTCCTTGCAAATTCTTGGAATTGATTTCAGGCTCAAAAGGGTTGTCTCTAGCCAATAAAACGCTTAAAACCACCACCAAACCTATCATCTTTTTTAACACTACCATTTTCCTTAAATCTAATCTCTAGGCCGCAATTCCTTCAACTCAAACAAACGCTTTTGCAAGCGTTCATTCTTGCTTTGCAATTCGGTGATTTCTTGTTGCAATCGTTCATGCTTGTCCCTTAAATCCAAATAAACTTCTAAAGAAGAACCCCCAAAAAGCAACTTCCCTAAATAATACCCAAACCCAAGCAGTAAGAGGAAAAAGACAATAAGGGAGCTATGGCTATAAAAAAAATCTCGCGCTTTGTTGTCTTTGATTTCATCGTTTTCAAAAAGGCCACTAGCCATGCTTAAACAACTCTTTACCGATATAAATCCCCCCTTTTAATTCATGCTCAATCTCTAAAAGGCGGTTGTATTTGGCGATCCTTTCACTCCTTGCGGTGGATCCGGTTTTGATTTCTCCCGTATTCAATGCGACCGCAAAATCAGCGATAAAGCTGTCCTCACTCTCCCCGCTTCTATGGCTCATCACGCATTGATAGGCATGGTGTTTGGCTAATCTTATGGTCTCTAAAGTCTCACTAATGGTGCCGATTTGATTGGGTTTGATCAAAATGGCGTTCGCAATGTTTTTTTCAATGCCTTTTTGCAAGATGCTTGCGTTCGTTACAAACAAATCATCGCCCACTAACTGGATTTGACGCCCTAATTCCTTGCTCAAAAACGCCCACCCCTCCCAATCGTCTTCGCTCAAACCATCTTCAATGGACACGATCGGGTATTTTGCTACCAACTCTTTATAATAAGCCACTAATTCATGCGAATCTAAAATCTTATTTTCACCCTTTAAATGGTAATTGAAATGTTCATCCACCAATTCGCTGCTCGCTACATCTAAAGCGAGCGCTATTTCTTCGCCTAATTTATAGCCGGCTTTTTCAATGGCTTGAGAAATGATTTCAAGGGGTTCTACATTGTTGTTAAAATTAGGCGCAAAGCCCCCCTCATCGCCCACGCTTGTGAGCTGATTCTTTCCATCTAAAAGTTTTTTAAGAGTGTGATAGACTTCTGCGCTCGCTCTTAAAGCTTCTTTAAAACTCTCAAACCCTAAAGGCATGATCATGTATTCTTGGAAGTCTATGGAATTGTTCGCATGCGTTCCGCCGTTGATAATATTGAGCATCGGCACCGGCAAAGTCAGAGCGTTAGCCCCCCCTAAATAGCGGTATAATGGCAGATTTAAAGCCTTCGCGCTAGCCCTTGCTAACGCCATAGAAACGCCCAAAACAGCGTTCGCCCCTAAATTAGCGTAATTAGGCGTGCCGTCTAAAGCCCTTAACCTCTCATCCACAAAGGCTTGATTGATCGCTTCAAGCCCTATTAAATGGTGTTTGATCACGCTATTGACATTTTCGCATGCCCTTAAGACCCCTTTACCCAAAAAACGGGTTTTGTCATTATCCCTTAATTCTAACGCTTCTCTTTTACCAGTGCTCGCTCCGCTAGGCACAATCGCGTTCGCCTTAGTGTTATCGCTCAAAATCACGCTGGCTTGAATGGTAGGATTGCCCCTACTATCCATCACTTCTAAAGCATGAATATCTTTAATGGTTAGCATCAAAATCCTTTTATTCCATTTCTTCTAAAGGCTCATCGGGTAAGGGCATGATCTCTTCATTAGAGCCAATACTCTCTTTAATCTTAAGAGTGATTTCATTCGCTAGGGCTTTATCTTCTTTCAATAGGGCTTTAGCGTTTTCTCGGCCTTGCCCTAGCTTTTTATCCTGGTAGCTAAGCCATGCCCCGCTCTTATCCACAATGTCTAACTTCACGCCATAATCAATGATTTCGCCCTCTTTAGAAATCCCTTCCCCAAACATGATGTCAAATTCCGCTTCTCTAAAGGGCGGAGCGACTTTATTTTTAACCACTTTGGCTTTAGCCCTGTTACCGATATGCTGCTCGTTTTGCTTGAGGGAGGCGATTCTTCTAATATCAATCCTAACGCTCGCATAGAATTTTAAAGCGTTACCTCCGGTTGTGGTCTCTGGACTCCCATAACCCATCATGCCAATCTTCATCCTGATTTGATTGATAAAAATGAGAGTAGTGTTCATCTTATGCAAAACACCGGTGATTTTTCTTAACGCATGGCTCATAAGCCTTGCTTGCAAGCCCACATGCTGATCGCCCATATCCCCATCAATCTCCGCTTTAGGCGTAAGGGCCGCCACCGAATCCACCACCACTAAATCAATCCCTCCGCTTCTGGTGATCGTTTCTAAAATCTCTAAGGCTTCTTCGCCCGTGCTTGGTTGGGAAACGAGTAGATTTTCCGTATCCACGCCTAATCTCTTGGCATAATACACATCTAAGGCATGTTCAGCGTCAATGAACGCGCACACGCCGCCATTTTTTTGGCATTCTGCAATAATATGCAAGCTTAAAGTGGTCTTCCCGCTTGACTCTGGCCCATAAATTTCAATGATCCTACCCTTTGGAACGCCCCCAATCCCTAAAGCCAGATCCAACCCTAACGAGCCTGTAGAAATAGCGTCAATCTTTTCTACTTGCTTATCCCCAAGGCGCACCAACGCCCCCTTACCAAAAACCTTATCAATTTGTTTGATCGCTAAAGAAATCGCTTTTTGTTTGTCTTCATCTATTGCCATTAAATTACCTTATTGAATTTGATTTGTTTATTCTATCAAATCCTAGCCTAAAATCTATTATAATAAAAGGACTTACCCTATCACAAAAGGATTTTACTTTGATTAGTGTCGCTCATAGCCCTGATGCTGATGATATTTTCATGTATTATGCGATTAAGTTTGGTTGGATAGATTGCCCCATTAAAAATAAAACATTCCACAACATTGCCCTTGATATTGAAACCCTAAACCAAGAAGCCCTAAAAAACACTTATGATGTGAGCGCGATAAGCTTTGGGCTATACCCTAAGATTGCAAACGATTACGCTTTGCTCCCTACAGCGACAAGCTTTGGGAATGGCTATGGGCCTAAATTAGTGAAAAAAAAGGGCGTGAAATTGAAAAAAGATTTTAGAGTCGCATTAAGTGGGGAACACACCACCAACGCCCTCTTGTTTAAGATCTATTACAAACACGCGCGCATCGCTTACATGAATTTTTTAGACATTGAAAAAGCGGTTTTGGAAGAAAAAGTGCATGCAGGCGTGCTCATTCATGAAAATATCTTGGATTTCCATAGTGAATTAGAAGTGGAAAAAGAATTGTGGGATGTTTGGAAAGAACTCATTAAAGTGGATTTACCCTTGCCTTTAGGGGGCATGGCGATTAGGCGATCCATCCCTTTGTATCGCGCGATTTTGATTAAAAAGGCTTTGATTAAAGCGGTTGAAGCCGCTTTAAAACACCAAAATTTGCTCTCTAGCATGCTATTAGAGCGCTCGCTCATTCGTGTCAATAAAGAGCGCTTACGAACTTATTTAAGCCTGTATGCGAATGAAACTTCAACGCGCTTAAGCGAGGTTCAAATTCTCGCCATAGACAAGCTTTTTGAATTAGGCTATCAGCACGGATTTTATGCTAACTTGTTAAAGACTAAAGATTGCTTGCTCACTGATGAATATTTAAAATACCGCTTTTCTTAATCCAATTCTAGTTTATGCATAAGCAAGTAACGAATCACCCCATACAATAAAAGGATTTTTAAAAAATCCACCCCCCATAAAAGATAGTATTTATTTTCTTGCAATTCTTGTTGTTGCAAGAAATAATAAAATCCCTCATTGATGCTTAAACTAGAGCTCATTAAGGGCAGTAACGAATTAAACGCTAATTCTAAAACAATCCCCACCAAAATGAATAACAGCCCCCCTAGTAAAAAACGCGCTTTTTTGATCCTAGCAGCGTTTAAAACGCTCAAAACAAATAAAAATTTCATTAAAACAAGCCCTAAAAACAGCGCAACGCCTATAGTTTTAGTGGGTTTTAACACAAAGGTTTTTAAAGCGGTGTGCAAGATAAACAGTACGCTGGATTGCGCGTTAAAAAGAGAATAGCCCAAACGCACGCTCGCTACAAACCAGAACAAACTGAAGATAAAAAACACCATGGGGAGCAAGATTTTAGGGAGCAATAAAGACTCTAAACTAATGGGTAAAGAAAAGCTTAAAACCCCCCTTTTAGAAAAAAGCGCGTTGAGGTTTTTGATCGCTCCCACACTGATTGCAATCAGTAAAAACGCCCCTAAGACAAAAAAGAGCGTGTAGCTTAAAGTGAGCATGGTCGTTTCTTCAGCGCTTTGAGAGGAAAAACAAACCGCTAAAATAGTGAGCGTTATTAAGAAATTCCCCACAACAACATTCCCTAATTGCCCCAAGGCATCATGTTTAAAAACTTTTAAAAAACCCATGCGATTATTATACCCATTTGGATAGAAAATTCAGGCTTTTCATCATCAAGTGCCAACAAAAAACGCTAAAGGCATTTTTTAAACGCGCTACTTAAAAAAAGCCAGTTGCTCTAAAATCAATTCTTCTTTGTTTTTAAAAGTGAATTTAAAAAGGATCTTATAGCGCCCCACTTTATCGCTCTCTAACAAATCAAATTTTAAAGGCTCGCATGCGTTTGTGCAATCAAGCGTTCCTAATAATCTGGGCTGTGATGGGCTGGGATAGAAAGCTAAATACACTTGAATATTTGGCGAATCTAAAGCGGGTTTGAGCGGTTGCAATCGCGCATAAAGCGTGTTGGACTTTTCTAAAATCAAAGCGTTGTTTAAAAGGTTTTCTTGGATTTTTTTATCCCCATGCGTGCCTTTAGAAAAATAGGGCAAAATGGGGGTTTTAGGGCTTTTAGTAAGGGGTTTTAAACCCACTAAAAAACGATAATTAGCTTTAAAATCTTCATAGGTTTTAAGCATGGCGTTAAAGTTTAAATCCACTTCGTTATGACCCTTGAAATACACTAAATCGTTTTTAGGCGAATTTTTTAAGGCAAACACCACCAAAAACACCACGATCCCAAGCCCAAAAATAAGCACGCTCATGATCCCTAAAGGCCAAAAGTTTTTTTCTTTCATTGATTTTCCCTCTTAAGATTTTTTAAAAAAATAAAGCCCCAAAAACGCCCCTAAAAGCGTCAATAATAAAATATAGATGATGACTTTTACAAAAGTCGCTCCCTTAGGGGCGTTAAAATTTTGCGCGATATTCACACGATATTTTTCCGCTAAAGCGTCTACTGCGACCGAATAGCCATTAATGAGCATGGCTGAAATCCTTTGGGGCGTGTATTCTTTAGCGTTTGTAGGGAGTAAGGGAGCGATTTTTTCAAAAAAGATTTTATCAGTGTCTAACAAATCTTTAGGGTTAGCCACTAATTCTATTTTTTGAGCGTCATGGTAAAAAAAGAATACCACAAAAGGGGGTTTGAGCTGCTTTAAAAAGCCCTCTTGATACTTTTGGCGTTCATTTTTATCCGCCAAAGCGATAGGATTTTTTTCAAAATCCGTCATATCAATCGCAAAACGCACGCCTGTTTTAAGATAAAGCTCTTTAGAAACACCCTCCACAAACACAACGCTTTTTTCTACCAAACGCCCTTTAGCGTTATTAAAAACATAGGACTCATTAGCCCCCAAACAACAAACAAAGGCTATTACAAGCCATAAGATCCTCATGTGCTAAACAAAAACAAGTTAGGCACAAAAGAAATAACAATTGTCATTAAAATGGTCGCTACTACCATTAAAGCTAAGATTTTTTCTAAAGTCGTGAATTTCATTTTTTACTCCCTTGATTGACTAATTCATAATTGGCCCGGTTTTGGGTGTTTTTTGTCTCTAAAGCGTTAATATCCTTATAGCGGTAATAATTGGTGGCTTGCTCTTTTTGGATATGGATCGCTTTGAATGTAAAAAAAACGGCCACACACAATAAAATAACCACAATCAGTAAATTCCCTGCTAATCCGTTTAAAAATTTCATCTCTTTTCCTTTAATCTTCTAAGGGTTTTAGCGATTGGATAAATTCGGCTAACGCTTTAACTTGCAAATCGCTAAAGTTTTTATACTTGAATGATGGCATATGCCCTATATTGCCCTTTTTGCCATGCGTTAAGATATTTCTCAAAAAATTCTCTGTGCCGTAAGCGGTCAAATCGGCTGCAAACACTTGATTTTCTTGCAAGCCCTTACCATCATTGCCATGACAACCTGTGCAGCCCATGCTTTCAAACAATTCCTTGCCCTTATCAATGAGTTGAGGGTTTTTGGTTTTTTTAACGCTAGAAATTTCTGCCATCACATAGCTCGCAATCGCTTTAGCGTCCTTTTCGTCCAATTCCATAGCAGGCATTTCCCCAGCGAGATAATCCATGCCTTTAGAGCCATGCTTAATGGTGTCCATAATGCCCTCTTCTTTACCCCAACGCACCAGATTTTGAGCGCTCCCATGCAAGCCCTCAGCGGTGATGCCATGGCATTGCGAACAATGGACTAAAAAGATGCCTTGACCCATATCCACCAATTCCTTTTGACCCAAATGCTTCCATTTGGCTTCAAATTTTTGGTTGTGCACTTTAACCTCTTCATTGTATTGCCCGATTTGAGAAAAGCTATTCAGCGGATACCCAAAGAAAAAATACCAAAAAGCCCACACAATCGTGCACATAAAGCTTGCGATCCAGCCTACTGGCACATTATTGGCAAACTCCCCTATCCCATCAATCAAATGCCCATTTTCTACAAGCTCACCTTGGGATTTGCTGTCGCGCATTTCTTTAATGAGCGAACTGGATTCATAGATGGTTAAAACTAAAATCACAAGCGCTGCAATCAAGCCAAAAACATTTATATGGTCGTTTAAAAAATCCATTTCAACTTTCCTTTATGCCATTATCATGAACTTTTTTATGGCGTGGTTCAATCAACTCATCTTCTAAAGCATCATTTAACGCTAAATACCCGTATCGCTCATAATCCACGACGCCCTTTTTTTGCTTTCTATACATGCTAAAAATATATGCATACAAAAAGAGCGTAAAAAGAATGGTGAAAAACGCATACGCAAAACCTCTCAAACTTTCTAAATCCATCATTCACCCCTTATTTAGCGTTTTGATTAGCGTTGATCCTGGAATTACCCAAGCTATTCAAATAAGCGATCAAAGCCACGATTTCTAACACTTCGCCTCTTTGAATGGCGTCTAGCACTCGTTTGTCTTTCATGTCGGCTGTGATTTTTTTCGCTTCTTCTAAATAGGCTTTTTTCGCTTCTTCTACGCTCCCTAATTTCACGCCGTTTTCGGTGTCATAAGGCACGCCAAAAACCTTTTTTTGCGTCAAAGCTTCCGCATAAGCGGTGTCAAAGTCGCTCTTTTTTATAAATAAATGCTTATAGGCTGGCATGATGCTGTGCGGCACAACGCTTTTAGGATCAAACATGTGTTTTTCATGCCAATCGGTTGTGCGATAATCCCCCACCCTGTGTAAATCAGGGCCAATCCTTTTAGAACCCCACAAAAATGGCCTGTCATACGCATATTCCCCACTCAAACTATACGCGCCATATCGATCCACCTCAGCTTGGAAAGGGCGAATAAGCTGGGAATGGCAATGATAGCAACCTTCTTGGATATAAATTTGCCTCCCTGCTGTCTCTAAAACCGTATAAGGCCGTAAGCCTTCAATGGGGCGAGCGGATTTAAAGAAATTGGGCAAAATCTCCACCAAGCCTGCAATCGCAAACACAAAAATAAACGCAAGAGTGAAAAAGAACGGGTTTTTCTCTAAAAAACTAAACATTTCCAACCTCCCCTATCGAGACATAGGCGTGGCGTAATTGGGCTCACGCTCTAATTTTTTGCCTGCCGTGATTGTCATAAAAATATTGTAAGCAAAAATAATAAATCCAATAAAATACATAAGACCCCCAACGCCTCTAATATTGTAATAAGGGATTAGCACCTTAACCGTGTCAATGAACTGGTAAGTGAGGTTCCCATACTGATCCACATCTCTCCACATCATCCCTTGCGTGATCCCTGCAATCCACATGGACGAAAAGTAAAGCACAATCCCTAAAGTCATGATCCAAAATTGGAAATCCACAAGCCTGCCTGAATAAATCTCTCTTTTGAAAAGCCTAGGCGTCATGTGATACATGCTCGCAATCAAAGTGAAGCCTACCCAACCAAGCACGCCGTCATGCACATGCCCTATAATCCAATCGGTAAAATGTGCTAAAGCGTTCACGCTCTTAATGGCTTGAATAGAGCCTTCTAGCGTGGAAAGCATGTAGAAAGTTGAGGCTAAAACTAAGAATTTAATCAAAGGGCTTTCTTTGAGCTGGTGCCATTGGCCTCTCATCGTTAAAAGCATGTTAATCGCTGTCCCCCACGAAGGTAAGATCAACACCACTGAAAACACGCTAGAAAGGGTTTGTACCCAATCAGGCACGGTGGAATAAATCAAATGGTGCCCGCCCGCCCAAATATAAACAAACATCAAACTCCAAAAAGAAAACAAAGTGAGTTTGTAAGAAAAAATAGGCTGGCCGCTCTCTTTAGGCAAGAAATAATAAATCGTGCCAATCACCCCACTCGTAAAGACAAAAGCGACCGCATTATGCCCCCACCACCATTGAATGAGCGCATCATTACTGCCTGAATACATAGAAATAGAATGCCAAACACTCCCCATATCAGCGACAAAATAGGTGGGGACAGAAAGGTTATTGAAAATATACATCACCGCTATGCCCACATAAGTAGCGATGTAATACCATAAAGACACATAAATGGTATTTTCCCTCCTAACGCTCATGCTCCCAAACATATTAACCCCCCATAGCACCCATGCCACAACCACGATAATATCTAAGGGCCACATCAATTCAGCGTATTCTTTAGATTGAGTAAGACCAGCAAACAAGCTAATAACCCCTAGAATTAAAAGAATAATCCAAAGCCAAAAATGCAATAACCCTACAATTTTCAAAAAGGGGTGTTGGTAATAAGTGATTTTAAGCACCCTTTGACCGATATAATACCAACTCGCCCAAATCCCTCCAAGAGTGAAACCATAGATCACCGCATTGGTGTGTAAGGGGCGTAAGCGGCCAAAAACGCCATACTCCCCTGCAATGTAATTCAAGTTAGGGAAAGACAATTCAAAGGCTAACACGATCCCTATTAACATGCCTATTATCCCAAAGCCAACCATCGCATAAAGAAACAATTTGCTAATAGAATAATCATAACTCAAAGGCACATTTTCTTGCATGCAATACTCCTATTTGTAGTAAATTCAACAAAGATAAACATAATTATAAAGTTTTATCTTTTTCAAAAAGCTTAATTTTTAATCTTTTTCTGTAACATTGTAATAACTCAATCCCATTTGAATGGCATTTTTAAGCTAAATTGCTACTATCTTTGGCTAAAGGTTAAACATGACTAAACAAATTCTCTCAATCCTTGCCCCTTTTTTTATTGCAACGCTGTTGTATTTTTTAGGCGCACCGGATGGGTTAAACCCTAACGCATGGCTTTATTTTTGTATTTTCATGGGCATGATTATAGGGCTGATTTTAGAGCCGGTACCATCAGGTTTGATAGCGTTGAGCGCGTTGGTGTTGTGTATAGCGTTAAAAATTGGGGCGAGCAGTGAGGTAGCGAGCGCTAATAAGGCCATTTCGTGGGGTTTGAGCGGGTATGCGAATAAAACGGTGTGGCTTGTGTTTGTCGCTTTCATTTTGGGTTTAGGGTATGAAAAAAGCTTGTTAGGGAAACGGATCGCTCTTTTATTGATTAGGTTTTTAGGGCAAACCCCTTTAGGTTTAGGCTATGCAATTGGTTTGAGCGAATTGTGTCTAGCCCCCTTTATCCCTAGCAATTCCGCTAGAAGTGGGGGTATACTCTATCCCATCGTTTCTTCTATCCCACCTTTAATGGGTTCGACTCCCAATAATAACCCTGACAAAATCGGCGCGTATTTGATGTGGGTCGCTTTGGCTTCAACTTGCATCACTTCGTCCATGTTTTTAACCGCGCTCGCTCCTAACCCCCTAGCAATGGAAATCGCTGCCAAAATGGGGGTGAATGAAATTTCATGGTTTTCGTGGTTTTTAGCGTTCTTGCCTTGTGGGGTGGTTTTGATCTTACTCGTGCCTTTATTGGCGTATAAAACCTGCAAACCCACCTTAAAAGGCTCAAAAGAAGTGAGTTTGTGGGCCAAAAAAGAATTAGAGGGCATGGGGAGGTTTTCTTTAAAAGAAATTTTAATGCTCAGCCTCACTTTATTGGCTTTATTGGGTTGGATTTTTGGCAAACCTTTAGGCTTGCATGCGAGCGCGACGGCTTTGATTACCATGGTGTTAATGGCGTTTTGTAAGATTGTAAGCTATGAAGACATCATTAAAAACAAGAGCGCATTTAACATTTTTTTATTGCTAGGATCGCTACTCACGATGGCTGGCGGGCTTAAAAATGTAGGGTTTTTAAATTTTATCGGCAATGCGGCTCAAAATTTTTTAGAGCATGCTCACTTGGATCCGTTAATAGCGGTATTGTTTATTGTAGCTTTATTCTATCTGTCGCACTATTTTTTCGCTAGCATCACCGCTCATGTGAGCGCGTTATTCGCGCTTTTTGTAGGGATTGGTTCACACCTTCAAGGGGTCAATTTGCAAGAATTGAGCTTGTTTTTAATGCTTTCTTTAGGGATTATGGGGATTTTAACTCCCTATGGCACAGGCCCATCCACCATTTATTACGGGAGCGGGTATATTCAAAGCAAAGATTTTTGGAAATGGGGGTTTATTTTTGGCTTTTTGTATTTAATCGTGTTTTTAAGCGTGTGTGCACCTTGGGTCAAATTCATCGCTTATAGGTGGTTGTAGCTGGAAACTTTACACAACGCCCTTTTAAAATGGTATGAAGAATGTGGGCGAAAGGATTTACCTTTTAGGAATTTAAAGGGCATTAACGCTCCTTATGAAGTCTATATCAGTGAAGTGATGAGCCAACAAACCCAAATCAACACGGTGGTTGAGCGTTTTTATTCCCCTTTTTTAGAAGCTTTCCCCACTTTAAAAGACTTAGCGAACGCTCCATTAGAAGAGGTTTTATTGTTATGGAGAGGGCTTGGTTATTATTCAAGGGCTAAAAATTTAAAAAAAAGTGCTGAAATTTGCGTGAAAGAACACCACTCACAGCTACCCAATGACTATCAAAGCCTGTTAAAACTCCCTGGGATTGGTGCATACACGGCTAATGCGATCTTGTGTTTTGGTTTTAGGGAAAAGAGTGCATGCGTGGATGCTAATATCAAGCGCGTGCTTTTAAGGCTTTTTGGATTAGATCCCAACATTCACGCTAAAGACTTACAAATTAAAGCGAATGACTTCCTCAATCTTAATGAAAGCTTTAATCACAACCAAGCCCTAATTGATCTAGGGGCTTTAATCTGCTCCCCTAAACCCAAATGCACGATTTGCCCTTTCAATCCTTATTGTTTAGGTAAAAACCACCTAGAAAAACACACGCTTAAGAAAAAACAAGCAATCATTCAAGAAGAGCGTTATTTAGGCGTTGTGATCCAAAATAACCAAATCGCTTTAGAAAAAATAGAGCAAAAACTCTATTTGGGGATGCACCATTTCCCTAATTTAAAAGAAAATTTAGAATGTAAACTCCCCTTTTTAGGCACCATCAAACACAGCCACACTAAATTCAAGCTCAATTTAAACCTCTATTCAGCTGCAATAAAGGATCTAAAAAATCCCATTCGTTTTTATAGCCTTAAAGACTTAGAAACCTTACCCATAAGCTCTATGACGCTTAAAATCTTGAATTTTTTAAAACAAAAAAATTTATTTGGGGGTTAAACCCTACCAAATCTAAAATGGCTCTACTTTATCGCAGGCACCACTTCAGGGATCAAATACGCAATCGCGCTAATCACGACTCCCATAATCGCTACAAAAATAAGGGAATATTTAACCGTGAATTTGAACAAATCGCTCTCTTTCCCGGCTAATCCCACCGCCGCACAAGCGATAGCGATACTTTGAGGGCTTATCATCTTGCCCAAAGTGCCTCCCACGGTATTAGCCGTTAGGGTTAAAACCTCAGGGAGGTGCAATCGTTGGGCGGTGAGTTGCTGTAAAGAGCCAAATAAAAGATTAGAACTCGTATCGCTCCCGGTTAAAAACACGCCCACCCACCCAATCAAAGGCGAGAAAAAGGTGAAAGCTAAGCCCGTATGGGTGAGCGCTAAGGCTAGAGTGGAAGAAATCCCGCTGTAATTAGACACATAGGCAAAGCTTAAGACTAAACCAATGGTAAGAATGGGATAGCGCATTTCTTTTAAAGTCTCGCCAAAAACGCTCAGCGCATCGCTCACTCGCACCCTTAAAACAAGCATGCTAATAAGAGCGGCCAAAAAAATGGAAGTGCCAACCGTGTTGATTAAGAAGAATTTAAACACCACCGGAAAACTCACGCTTTGATTGGCTTCTACAAAGGGCGGGCTTTTAAAGATGTGGTTACTGATGTTATTGAATTCAAAATAAAAATTAGAAAAAGCTAACAAGCCGTCTTTTTCAAATAAAGCTTTAAAAAAAGGCTGTATCCATAGCACAATGACTAAAACCAAAATCACAAAAGGAGACCAAGCGACATAGATTTTACAGATATGATGGTTAGTTTTAGTGAATGAGATCGTTTTGCCGTCGCTTCTAAAAATCGTTTTAGGCTGCCAAAATTTCAAAAAGAGCGCTGTTGCAACGAGTGAAACGAGGGCTGAAATAATGCCGGGCAATTCTGGCCCTAAATAATTAGAGCTTAAAAATTGCGCGCCAGCGAAAGAAAAAGCTGCGATAAAAACGGCCGGAAAAGTTTCTTTAATCCCTTTAAAACCATCCATTAAAAACACAATGAAAAACGGCACTAACAAGCTCACAAAAAAGAGGATTTTACCCGTCATGGCTGAAATTAAGATCGCTGGCACTCCTACCGCGCTCGCCATCGCGCTTATAGGGATACCCACTGCGCCAAAAGCTACAGGAGCGGTGTTAGCGATTAGGCACAATCCGGCAGAATATAAAGGGCTTAACCCCAAGCCCACTAAAATCGCCGCTGTAATAGCAATAGGCCCTCCAAAACCAATCGCCCCTTCTAAAAACGAGCCAAAACAAAAGCCAATCAAAATCACTAAAATGCGGTGATCTAAAGTGATGGACTGAACGCTTTCTTTTAAGATTTCAAAATAGCCGGATTTAACGCTGAGTTTGTATAAAAAAATCGCCGCAATAATGATCCAAGCGATCGGCCATAAGCCATAAAGAAAGCCATAAAGAAAACTTGAACCCACCATGCTAACAGGCATTTTATACACTAAAACCGCAATAATGGCTGATAAGGCCACGCTCAAAAAGGCCGCTGCATAACCTTTGAGCTTAAAAACCATTAAAGATAAGAAAAATAACAAAATCGGCAATAAGGCCACAAGAGCGCTCAGCCAAATGTTACCCAAAGGGTCATAAACTTGATGAAATTCTGACACTAAAAATCCCTTTAAAAAATATTCTCTTACTCCCCTAAACCCCCTCCATTAAGTAGGAGTAATTGGAATAATAAAGGGGAAGACATAAGCAATAAGAGTGAAGACAATCCCCATAATGATTGCCAAAGCGATGGAGTATTTTACTGTAAATCTGAACAATTCGCTCTCTTTCCCCACTAACCCCACCGCCGCGCAAGCGATAGCGATACTTTGAGGGCTTATCATTTTACCCACAACACCCCCTGAAGTGTTTGCCGCTAAGAAAAGCACTTCAGGCAAGCCAAGCTGTGTAGCGATGAGCATTTGCAAAGAGCCAAATAAAAGATTAGAACTCGTATCGCTTCCGGTTAAAAACACCCCAAGCCAGCCTACAACAGGCGAAAAGAAAGTGAAAACATGCCCGGTATCCGCTAACGCTAAAGCGAGCGTGGCGCTCATGCCGCTATAATTAGCCACATACGCAAACGCTAAAACCACGCCAATGGTTAAAATCGGCAAACGCATTTCTTTTAAAGTGGCCCCAAACACCCCTATCGCATCGCTGATTTTCACGCGCAACAAAAACACGCTTAAAAGAGCGGCTAAAAAAATGGAAGTGCCTGTCGTTAAAATCAAAGGGAATTTGAACACGACAGGGAAATTGGTCGCTTCAGTAACAATGGGAACGGTTTTAAAAACCTTTTGACTGATAGAATTAAATTCAAACGCAAAGCTAGAAAACGCCAAAGCTCCGCCTTCTTTAAAGAGCGCTTTGAACCAGGGTTGCGTCCATATGATAATCGTAATCGTGAGCAACACAAAAGGCATCCACGCCACGATCACCTTGCAAATATGGTGTTTTTCTGTGCTGATCGTGGGTTCTTTGCCGTTGCTAGTGAAAATATTTTTAGGTTGCCAAAACTTTAAAAATAAAGTGGTAGCAATCAATGACACTAAAGCTGAAATAATATCCGGAAGCTGCGGCCCTAAATAATTAGAGCTTAAAAATTGCGCGATAGCAAAGCTAAAGCCCGTAACGGCCACTGCAGGAAAGGTTTCTCTAATCCCTCTAAAACCATCCATTAAAAACACGATGAAAAAAGGAATGCCAATGGAAAAAATGGGTAACACCCTACCCACCATTTGAGAAATCTCTAATTCGGGGATACCCACCACGCTAGCCATCGCCGTGATAGGGATACCCACCGCGCCAAAAGCTACAGGAGCGGTGTTAGCGATCAAACACAACCCGGCAGCGTATAAGGGGTTTAGCCCAAGGCCCACTAAAATCGCCGCTGTGATCGCTACCGGGCCTCCAAAACCAATCGCACCTTCTAAAAACGAGCCAAAACAAAACCCGATCAAAATCACTAAAATGCGATGATCCGGCGTCAAGCTTAAAATGCTTTCTTTTAAAATCTCAAAATACCCGGATTTCACTGAAAGGTTGTAAAGAAAAATCGCAGCGATCACAATCCAAGCGATCGGCCATAAGCCATAAAGAAAGCCATAGAAAAAACTCGCGCTCACCATTTGAGCGGGCATTTTATACACAAATAACGCAATGATGATTGAAAGCACTAAGCTTAAAAACCCAGCGCTATAACCTTTAAGTTTGAAAACAATAAGAGAAATAAAAAAGAGTGCAATAGGCGAGAGTGCGACTAGAGCGCTTAGCCAAATATTGCCTAATGGATCATAGACTTGATAAAATTCCATAAATTTTCCTTGAATAATTAAAAGTATTTTTTTATCTTACTTAAAAGAAAAAACTAATTTTAAGTAGCATTTAATATGAAGTCAAATTTAATGGGTTTGTAGTTTATTTTAGTAACAATGTTTGAGCGAGTGGGTTAATCAACTTGTGTTTCATAATCTTACTAATTTTGAGTATTATACTATGTTTGAAACTCTTAATTTGGAATTTTAAGGAGCATTCTTTGAAAGTCAATTTCTTTGCTACATGTCTAGGGACAGCCATTTATGGCAACGCATCGCTTAACGCTATCAAATTACTCCGCAAGGAAAATTTGGAAGTGGTTTTTAAAAAAGATCAAACATGTTGCGGCCAGCCAAGCTACAATTCAGGGTATTACGAAGAGACTAAAAAAGTCGTTTTATACAATATTAAGCTTTATTCTAACAACGACTACCCCATTATTTTACCCAGCGGTTCATGCACAGGAATGATGCGGCATGATTATTTGGAATTGTTTGAAGGGCATGCAGAATTCAATATGGTTAAAGATTTTTGCTCTAGGGTGTATGAATTGAGCGAATTTTTGGATAAAAAATTGCAAGTCAAATATGAAGATAAGGGCGAACCCCTTAAAATCACATGGCATTCTAATTGCCATGCTTTAAGGGTGGCTAAAGTGATTGACTCGGCTAAAAACCTCATCAGACAGCTTAAAAATGTAGAACTCATTGAATTAGAAAAAGAAGAAGAGTGTTGCGGGTTTGGGGGGACATTTTCGGTTAAAGAGCCTAAAATTTCAGCCGTTATGGTTAAAGAAAAGATTAAAGACATAGAAAGCCGTCAAGTGGATGTGATTGTTTCAGCGGATGCGGGGTGTTTGATGAATATCAGCACCGCTATGCAAAAAATGGGCTCTTCAACAAAACCCATGCATTTTTATGACTTTTTAGCTTCAAGGCTTGGGCTTTAACATTAAGAAATAAAGGAATAATCATGGAAAAACACCACAGCGACCAAGAATACGAAGAAATCATCACCGACCAATTAGGCGATATGCAATTAAGGGAAAATTTGCGTTCTGCAATGGACACCTTAAGGACTAACCGCAAGAATTTAATCAAAAATCGTTACAGCGAATGGGAAAATTTAAGGGAGTTGGGCAAGGAAGTCAAGCTTAAAATCTTATCCAGGCTTGATGAGTATTTGGAATTGTTTGAAAAAAACGCCACCCAAAACGGCTTTAAAATCCATTACGCTAAAGACGGCGATGAAGCTAATGAAATCATTTACAACCTCGCTAAAGAAAAGAATATCAATCGCATCTTAAAGCAAAAGTCTATGGCGAGCGAAGAAATCGGCTTGAACCATTATCTCAAAGAAAAAGGCATTCAAGCGCAAGAAACGGATTTGGGCGAATTGATTATCCAACTTATTAATGAACACCCTGTGCATATTGTCGTGCCAGCCATCCATAAAAACCGCAAACAAATCGGTAAGATTTTTGAAGAAAAGCTCAACGCCGCTTATGAAGAAGAGCCTGAAAAGCTCAATGCAATCGCTAGAAAGCACATGCGCAAGGAATTTGAAAGCTTTAAAATGGGGATTAGTGGGGTTAATTTCGCTATCGCTAATGAGGGAGCGATCTGGTTAGTGGAAAATGAAGGCAATGGCAGAATGAGCACCACCGCATGCGATGTGCATGTCGCTATTTGCGGGATTGAAAAATTAGTAGAAAGCTTTGATGATGCGGCGATTTTAAACAATTTGCTCGCCCCAAGCGCTGTGGGTGTGCCTATCACTTGCTATCAAAACATTATCACAGGCCCTAGAAAAAACGACGATTTAGACGGCCCTAAAGAAGCCCACATTATTTTATTAGACAACAACCGCTCTAATATTTTGGCTGATGAAAAGTATTACCGTGCTCTTTCATGTATTCGTTGCGGGACTTGTTTGAACCACTGCCCTGTCTATGATAAAATCGGTGGGCATGCCTATCTTTCCACCTACCCTGGCCCTATAGGCGTGGTGGTATCCCCCCAACTCTTTGGGCTTAATAATTACGGGCATATCCCTAATTTGTGCAGTCTTTGCGGGCGTTGCACTGAAGTATGCCCTGTAGAAATCCCACTCGCTGAGCTTATTAGGGATTTACGATCGGATAAAGTGGGCGAAGGCAGGGGCGTAGTCAAGGGGGCTAAAAGCACGCAACACAGTGCAATGGAAAAATTCTCTATGAAAATGTTCGCTAAAATGGCGAGCGATGGGTCTAAATGGCGTTTCCAGTTGAAAATGGCTCAATTTTTCTCGCCTTTAGGCAAGCTTTTAGCTCCCATACTGCCTTTAGTCAAAGAGTGGGCTAGCGTGAGGACCTTACCCGATATGGACACAAGTTTGCATGCAAAAGTCCAACATTTAGAAGGGGTGATTTATGAGTAAAGATCTTATTTTAAACCGCATTAAAGAAGCCAGAGCTAAACATGCCATTAAGGGAGCAAACCCTGCTTATAGAAATATCATTAAAGTGGAATTTGAAGACTTGGTGGAAGAATACAAGCATTTTCAAGCGCTGAATAAAGCTGAAGTCATTGAAAGCGCTAAAGAAAATTTAGAGCAAGCGATTTTAAAAGCTTTAGAAAATTTTAAAAGCGAAAAAATCTTACACGCTACGGATTTGGATTTGAATTTTGAAGCGTTTAAGGATTTTACTCTACAACCCTATGATAAAGAAATTGAAGCCATGCGTGAAGAATTGTTTGACATTGATACGGCTTTATTGCATGGGGTTTGTGGGATTTCAAGCTTGGGCATGGTTGGAGCGGTTTCTTCGCATGCAAGCCCACGATTGCTTTCACTCATTACCCTTAATTGCATTATTTTATTGAAAAAAGAATCCATCGTGCGCAATTTAAGCGAAGGCATGCAAGCTTTAAAAAATCAGAGCCAAAACGGCGTCTTGCCCACAAACATGCTCCTTATTGGAGGGCCTAGCCGGACAGCTGACATTGAATTAAAAACCGTTTTTGGGGTGCATGGGCCTCAAAAAGTCGCTATCATTCTCTACTAAAGGATAAGAATGGAAAAATTAGAGGCCGGGCAATTAGCCCCCGATTTTAGGTTAAAAAACAGCGATGGGGTAGAGATTTCTTTAAAAGATTTGCTCCATAAAAAAGTGGTGTTGTATTTCTACCCTAAAGACAACACCCCCGGATGCACCTTAGAAGCGCAAGATTTTAGCACTCTGTTCAATGCATTTGAAAAGAAAAACGCTATCGTTGTGGGTGTAAGCCCTGATAATATGCAATCGCATCAAAAATTCATCAGCCAATGCTCTTTGAATGTGATCTTGCTTTGCGATGAAGACAAAAAAGTGGCCAATCTCTATAAAGCTTATGGCAAACGCATGCTTTATGGGAAGGAACATTTGGGGATTATCCGCTCCACTTTCATTATCAACACGCAAGGTGTTTTAGAAAAATGTTTCTACAATGTCAAAGCGAAAGGCCATGCTCAAAAAATTTTGGAGAGTTTGTAGTTTAACTCTCAAGCTTTTGGTTTGTCTTTTGAAATCCTCAAACCATTTCATTGCTATAGTTATTCAAGCCCATAACAAAGCAAGGGTTAGCAATTTATTCAACAAAACATAAAGTGGGTGAAAATTACAAGTGCATAAGACTAGAAGCCTTAAAATACCAATGGCTCCGTTCTTTTCAAATATTGAAAAGCCTTATTCAGTTATTCTTGAGTTTGAATTGGATCTTTAAATTTTATTTATAGTTTCATGGTGAAAGAAGATAGAGAGTGTTTTATAATAGCATCTCTTACACCCCCCTAATCCCCCTAAGATCGCATTGCAAGAGACTACCACTCGCTTACGCATGCTCTTTAATATTTTTAAAAAATGTATTTGAGCATTCTTTAAATTTGATTATTGATATTTAGTTAGAAAAGAGCTAAATCAATTTTATTTTTGTTCAGGTTGCCAAATGGTTTTTTCTGAAGGGGTGCTGTCAGCTTCGTTCTGTAAAATTTGCTGTTTGGTTTCACGACAAGCTACAAATAATAGCGCTAAAATTACAGCTAAAAAAGAAATTCTCATTCTAAACTCCTTGAATATTAAAATGCTAACGATAATTATAAAGAAAAAGAGTTAAAAAAAGATTAATATTTAATCCGTTTTAATCAATACAAACAAGCCTTATTCAATTCTTAAAACTTGTTTTTTAAACTTTATTTTAAACTCATAAGGGGATAGAGAAATATTTTACGCTTTTATGATACCCCCTTAACCCCCTAAGATCGCATTACAAGAAACTACGCTTAATACAAGCTTTTTTATTGATTTCAAGCGCGTTGTTTTTTAAGCATGTCAGCGATTAAAAAAGCGAGCTCTAGGGCTTGAGTGGCGTTTAATCTTGGATCGCATTGCGTATAGTAATGGCAACTCAAACCCTCTTCAGTGATCGCTTGCGAGCCACCGATACATTCTGTAACATTCTCACCCGTCATTTCTAAATGAACCCCTGAAGCCAAACTCCCTTCAGCCCTATGGATTTCAAAAAAGCTTTTCACTTCATCTAACACGCTATCAAAAGCCCTTGTTTTAACTCCCAAGCTGGTTTTAACCGTGTTGCCATGCATGGGATCAATGCTCCATAAAATGTGGCGTTTTTCTTTCAACACCCCTTGTAAAAGTTTAGGCAAACGCTCTTTAATCGTCTTAGAACCCATGCGCACGATCAAATTCAAACGCCCTTTAATGTTGTGCGGGTTTAAAACATCGCACAATTCTAGCACTTCGCTCACGCTCGCATTAGGCCCGATTTTCACGCCAATAGGGTTGCAAACCCCCCTTAAAAACTCCACATGAGCGCCTTTAGGATCTCTTGTCCTTTCGCCAATCCACAGCATGTGCGCAGAACAATCATAAAACTGGTTAGTCAAACTATCCTTACGCACTAAAGGCTCTTCATAATGGAGCAGTAACGCTTCGTGGCTGGTGTAAAATTCCACTTCCCTAAGGATAGGCGTTCGCTCTATTTCCACCCCGCATGCTTGCATAAACCCTAAAGCTTGCGTGATCCGGTCAGCGATTTGCTGGTATTTCTGTGCGAAATCGTTGTTTTTGACAAAATCCAAATTGAAACGATGCACTTGTTCCAAATTGGCTAACCCGCCTTGGGCAAAGGCTCTGATAAGGTTTAAAGTCGCTACGCTTTGATGGTAGGCTTTAAGCATTCTTTCAGGCTTTGGCTCTCTTTCTTTTTTGGAAATCCCATTGATAATATCCCCTCTGTAACTCAACACTTCTTCATTATCCAGTATTTCAGTCGCATTGGAGCGAGGCTTGGCAAATTGCCCGGCAATGCGCCCCACTTTCACGATCGGTATAGAGCCAGCAAAAGTTAAGACAATCGCCATTTGCATCACCACTTTAAACATGTCTTTAATCCGGTTAGCGCTAAATTGAGAAAACGACTCCGCGCAATCGCCCCCTTGCAACAAAAACGCCTTATTGTCAATGACTTGGGCTAAACGCTCTTGCAAGTTCCTCGCTTCGCCAGCAAACACTAAGGGAGGGTAGGAGTGTAATTCTTTTTTGACCCTTTCTAATTCCTGCTTATCTTTGTAAGTGGGGTGTTGCTCTATCTTAAAAGAATGCCATGAAGTGGGCGACCAAGTTGTGTTTGACATTTCTGTAATCCTTTATTAATCTTTTTTTAAGCGTTATTATAGCTTGTGCGGGTTAAATCGTGGATTTTAGAAAATAAATGCGCACCCAAAACCACCCCATTAATCTCAAAAAACCCCAATCATAAAAAGCTTTATGCTACAATGAAAGCTCTTTAACACGATACAAGGGCGGTTTAATAGCATGGCACAAGAAAAAGCGGTTCCAAGAGATCCTAAAAAACTCAATTTGTTTGATTTGCGTTGGATGGTGTCCTTATTTGGCACGGCGGTGGGGGCTGGGATTTTATTTTTGCCTATTAGAGCCGGTGGGCATGGGGTATGGGCTATTGTGGTGATGAGCGCGATCATCTTCCCTTTAACTTATCTGGGGCATAGGGCTTTAGCTTATTTCATAGGATCTAAAGACAAAGAAGACATTACCATGGTCGTTCGCTCTCATTTTGGCGCTCAATGGGGTTTTCTTATCACTTTGCTTTATTTCTTAGCGATTTATCCTATTTGCTTGGTTTATGGGGTGGGTATCACTAACGTGTTTGATCATTTTTTCACTAACCAGTTGCATTTAGCGCCTTTTCATCGGGGCTTACTGGCTGTGGTATTAGTCTCTTTAATGATGTTGGTAATGGTTTTTAACGCTACGATTGTTACGCGCATTTGTAACGCTTTAGTGTATCCTTTATGCTTGATTTTATTGCTTTTTTCTTTGTATCTTATCCCTTATTGGCAAGGCGCTAATCTTTTTGTGGTGCCGAGTTTTAAAGAATTTGTGTTAGCGATTTGGCTAACCTTACCGGTGCTTGTGTTTTCATTCGACCATAGCCCCATTATTTCAACCTTCACTCAAAATGTGGGAAAAGAATACGGCGCTTTCAAAGAGTATAAACTCAATCAAATTGAATTAGGGACATCGCTGATGCTTTTAGGGTTTGTGATGTTTTTTGTGTTTTCGTGCGTCATGTGCTTGAATGCTGATGATTTTGTGAAAGCAAGGGAACAAAATATCCCCATTTTAAGCTATTTGGCTAACACTTTAAACAACCCTTTAATCAACTATGCGGGACCTGTGGTGGCTTTTTTAGCGATCTTTTCATCTTTTTTTGGGCATTATTATGGGGCTAAGGAAGGTTTAGAAGGCATTATTATCCAAAGTTTAAAATTGAAAAAAGCTTCTAAGACCTTGAGCGTGAGCGTAACGATTTTTTTATGGCTGACTATCACGCTGGTGGCTTATATTAACCCCAATATCTTAGATTTTATTGAAAATTTAGGCGGCCCCATTATTGCACTCATTTTGTTTGTGATGCCCATGATAGCTTTTTATAGCGTTTCTAGTTTGAAGCGTTTTAGAAACTTCAAAGTGGATATTTTTGTGTTTGTCTTTGGGAGCTTGACGGCTTTGAGCGTGTTTTTAGGACTATTTTAATGGCTAGTTTTTCTATTTTATCCATTTTTAAAATCGGCGTGGGGCCTAGCTCTTCACACACCATAGGGCCTATGGAAGCGGGAGCGAGATTTTGCGGGTTGTTAAAAGGCATTTTAGAGCAGGTTGAACGCGTTCAAATCACCTTGCATGGCTCATTAGCCTTGACCGGTAAAGGGCATTTGAGCGATGAGGCGGTTTTGATTGGCTTGCATGGTATTTATGCTAACGAATTAGAGATAACAACCAAAAAAGCCTTATTGCATGAGGTGTTTGAAAACAAAGTTTTAAAACTCGCTAACCAGCATTGCATTCCTTTTGATTATTCTAAAGATTTGATTTTTGACAACAAACCTTTAGCCAGACACCAAAACGCCCTCATTCTAAAAGCTTTTAACGCTAAAAATGAGGTTTTAAAAGAAGAGACTTATTATTCTGTTGGTGGAGGGTTTGTCTATACTGAAAAAGAATTAGACAACTTGTCTAAAGAGAGTGAAAATGAAAGCATTGCCTATGATTTTTCAAGCGCTAAGGAATTGCTAGAATTATGCCAAAAACACCAAAAAAACATCGCTGAAATCGTGCGTTTGAGAGAAAATGCCCTGAAAAACCACCCTGATGCAACGATGACTAAAATCTATCATGCGATGCTTGAGTGTTATGATAATGGAGCTAATTCTAAAGAAAAGTATCTGCCTGGTTCTTTGAGAGTAACACGATTAGCCCCAAGCATTAAAACGCGCCTAGAAAAGCACCCCACAAGCGGGAAAGACCCCTTAGCGTTGATTGATTACATTTCGCTTTACGCTCGAGCCATTGCCGAAGAAAACGCTAGCGGAGGCAAGGTGGTAACCGCCCCCACTAACGGGGCGTGCGCGGTGGTGCCAAGCGTGCTTTTATACGCCAAAAACCATTTGTTTGAAAATTTATCGCAAAAATCTATCAATGATTTTTTACTCACCAGTGCGGCGATTGGCTATCTTTACAAGAAAAACGCTTCCTTGAGCGGCGCAGAAGCGGGGTGTCAGGCTGAAATTGGCGTGGCAAGCTCTATGGCTGCGGGGGGGTTAGCTTATTTGTGCCAAGCGACCACGCAACAGGTTTTGATCGCTAGTGAAATCGCTATGGAGCACCATTTAGGATTGACATGCGATCCGGTGGGGGGTTTGGTGCAAATCCCTTGCATTGAACGCAATGTTTTAGGAGCGATTAAAGCGATCAGCGCTTCTAAACTGGCTTTAGAAGATGAATACAAGCCTAAAGTAAGCCTAGATGAAGTGATTGCTACGATGTATGCGACCGGAAAAGACATGAATGAAAAATACAAAGAGACTTCGTTAGGGGGGTTAGCTAAGACTTTAGAATGCTAATGGATAGCTCTAATCTTTAGGGGTTTTATTTCCTAAAAAAGGCTTTATTTTTATCAAATGCAAATAAGCTTTATATCCAACTTTAATATCCTTCAAAAATTTTTAAACATAGGGTTTTAAAGCGTTAGTTTATTGTTTTAGATTCCATTTTATAGTAAAAAGTTTGTTTAAAACTCATAAGAGGATAGGGCATTTTGAAATAATCCCCCTACAACCCCCAAAATTCCCCATAACCCCCTAAGAGTGCGTTATGAGAAATTATTCACTTGCTTACACAAGCTTTTTTATTTTGATTGTGAAAAACACTCAAAGGCATCAATTTGATTACCAATACTCCATTAAAAACTTTTATAGGCTTTATAAAATGCGTTGGAATGTCTTGAGGTTATGTTTAACTCTATCAATCGCTATATTTCAAAGATTTTTGCGTAACAAAACCTTAAGCTAATTGTTACTAATCGTTACCACAAAAAAAGCCAAAAAGCTTGAAGTCTAAAGATTTTAAAAAAGCGGTGGTTTTTAAAAAGATAGCTTAAAACATAGGATAGAGTGATAGGGAGCTAAAAGCCCAAATATAAAGCCTAAAAAGGAGTGCTTAAGAGACTTATTTAAAGCCCCCTACTAAAAGGTAAGCTAGGGCTATTTTACTATTTTTCAGACTTACTAGAGTTGCTAATTTGCTTTTCAAACTCTTGTTGCAAGGCTTGTTGTTGCCTTTCTTTCTTTGAAAGGCGGCGTTTTTTCTTGGGCTTTTTTTGCTTTTTTGAAGAAGTCTCTAGCTCTTTTGAAGCGACCTCTTTAGACGCGCTAGCGCCCTCTACAGGAGTTTGAGCTGTATCCGTGTTAGAAAGATCCGTTTTCTTAGAAGAGCTTATAAATTCAGGGCTATCAGTATGACTTTCAAGTTCCCCACTGCTCCTCTTTTGAAAGGCTGCCTTAGTGTCTTTTTCGGCTTGTTCTTCCATTCTCTTAAGAACGACTGCATCCACTTTTTTAGCCTTTTCTTTTTGGCTTATCCTAACCATGCTGATCAAATATTTGATATACCCATCATACATGTCCCCAAACTGCTCATGCAAAGCCCCAAAATCTGAGCCTTTGTAAAGCCAGTTAAACAAAGGGAGTGAAAGCTCTGTCCCTAGGTCTTTAAGCACATGCTTATAAAACTTTTCTCTGTCATTCACCACAAAAGACACTTTGCCATCTTTATGCTCATAATAACAAACCTTTTGCTCCACACAACTTTCCAAACTCCCCTTAAAGAAAGCTCCAAAAGCCGACAAGTCGCCCTTACTCATCTTGGTTTCAGAATACTGGTTAAAATTCTTCACGCGCTCTTTTTCCAAATTAACCATACTCTTTAAAACCCTCTTGCGGTCTTTTTTCACATTCCCCGTAGAGCCTTCAGAAAACATCACATTGGGATCAACTGTAGTGTTAATAGTGGCAGAAGCTGTCTCTGCTCTCAACAAAAAAGTCGTAGCTACTAATAAAAATAAAATTCGCTTCACACCAAACTCCTAATATACATAATCGCAACAAAAATAAATACTACTATTCATTAAAACCTCTTTTTTAAAAAATCCACCCAAAATTCAAGCTGTTTTGGTCACCTTAAAATACAGATTTTCAAAGGGTCTTTACTATTGGGTATGATACTATAAATATCCAAAAAATACAAACACTCCAAAAACTTTAACCCTAAAAATTTGAGACGCTCTTTACAGCTAAAGGATTTGAGAGCAACAAAGCCCACCCACCAGATAGATAGTCTCTATTTTAAGTGCCCAAACGCCATGACAATTATAACACGAAAACGCCCTAATCCCCACAGCCAAAAGCTAGGGGCTTATGGCGTGGTTTTACAAAAATCAAAAAAAGTTAGCACACCCTAAGCGCTAATGCTTATGATGGCTTGGTTTTTTCCCTTTTTTTCCCTTTTTTTCATGATCATGAAAAGGGCCTTCGCATGCGCAATCATGCAAATCTAGCCCTTCTTCACGATACTCTTTCATGGTCATTGTTTTCTTTTTGTTAGCAATCACTTCAAGAATTTCTTTTTTACGCTTGTTGCGATCTTCTTGGCTTAAAGAAGCTAAATTCTTATCCATCGCTTTCTTAAAATCCGCTTTATAACTTTTACGCTCTTCTTCTTTCATCGCTGCTAATCGTTTATTGACTTCTGCGCGAAACTCTGGAACTTCGCTAGGAGCAACTTTCCCTGCTTGCTCTAATAGTTGCTGATTATCCATGCTCTTAAAATCGCTCGCATTCAAAAAAAGCCCCAAAAAAGTCCCTGTAAATAATAAAGAAACCGCTAATTTTTTCATCAAATGCTCCCAATTCAAAAATAAAAGATAAATTCTATCATCTGATTGATTAAAGATAACTTATAGCGTTTTAATAGCCAATTGATTTTTAAATTTTATGATCAGTGCTCTATTAAAACAGCTAACCTATATCCCTTATTTTTACCTTATTTTTAAAAATAATCAATTTATTTTTGATTTTTCAAAGACTTGTTTGTGTGCGGTTGTTGGTAAGTTCAATAAGTTCAATTGCTTGTAAGGATTGCGATTTCATTTTTGCTGAGTGGCCGTATTGATTAAACAACGGCTTTGATACAAGAAAGTCATAAAAGGCCATAAAGAGCAAAAGCCCTTTTCTATACCCCCCCATAAATTAACCCTAAAACACCTTAAAAGCTTACAATGTAACGCCAATAAAAGGCATAGGGGCGGTGAAAGGTGAATTTATAAGTAACCCCTTCAGGGACATTATCCGCACTAGCGGTATAATAATTGTTGCGAATGGTTTGGATTTTCAAGCCAATTTCAAAACCTTGGTGTTTAGTGCCTAAGCGAATCCCACCATTAACTAAGACCTGAAAATTTGATGGGTGGAAACTCCCTCTATATTCTTCAGCTAAGTCCTTAAAATAATAGTTTGTTGGACCCCAAGAGGTGCCACCAATCGCAACGCCAAGAAAAAACCCAAAATGCAAGTTCTCACGATTGAAAATAGCCGGGTTAAACAACACATCTGTGCCAGCCCCATAGCCAAACATGAAACTTTGAGAACCCTTGCGAGCGTCTCTCATGCCATAATCATTATAAGTGTAATACTTATAATAAGAGCTTGCAAAATCAAAGAATCCGTAATAACGCATTCCAAATTGTGGGGCTTTCTTAAAAAAATGCTTATACCCTACAACAAACCCAAAACCATTGATAGCGTATTGTTGGTTGCTTAAGCCTTTATACCCACGAGTCCCTAGAGCGCCATGAGTAAGCCCTCCTGTGGGGTTTGACGCTGTGGGCATGTTAGGCGTGTTAGAGCCATAAGCCCCACTTTGATTGCCATTACAATTCCCATGGGAACAATTTTGAGCGGTAGTGCTGAGCATACCCAACTGGTAATCAATCCCTATAAAAGCAGCATTTCTTTCACCTTTTTTTGTAGGGCTAGTCTTAATAGCTTTTTCTTGCTTAGGGGTCTCTGCTGACAACAAGCTTGTCATCGCTAGAGAGATAGCACCTACTATAACAGATTTCTTCATGTATTCCTTCCTTCTACATTTTCTCTACTTGAGTTCTAAATGCTACATTCTACTATAAAATTGCTTTCTTTTTGATTAAATATAGCGAATGAATGAGAATAAATTGAAACAAAAATCAATTTTAGGAACTTTTTAGTAAAAATTCCTAAATCCTCTCACCTTTTTTAGGCTAAAACTAAAACCTAACAGCCAATAGAGATCAAAGATGCTCTTTCACGCTCTCTAACACGCTCTTAAAGGCTTGCATGTCATTCATCGCCATGTCTGCTAAAACCTTGCGGTCTAATTCAATGTTAGCCACTTTTAGGGCATGCATGAAGCGTGAATAACTTGTATTGTGCATTCTGCAAGCCGCATTAATCCTTACCACCCACAAACTCCTGAACTCTCTTTTCTTTTGTTTGCGATCCCTAAAGGCGTAATACATGCTTCTTTCAAGCTGTTCTTTAGCCTTTCTAAAATGCTTTCTTCTGCCACTATAAAACCCTCTAGCGAGTTTTAAGACTTTTTTATGGCGTCTTCTGCGCACAACGCCTGTTTTAACTCTCATTTCTTTACCTTTCTTTTTAAAATATTTTTAGGTGCGTTTTTTAAACGACTTTCCCTTAAACAAGGGGATTAACTCCACTTTCTAACCCACAATCCCTAAGCCCTGCAAAGCAACGACATGACAGAATGCGCGTTAGTGTGATGCACATGTTTTGGCGCGTTTAGATTGGCTTTGCGCTTAGGGCTTTTTTTAGTCAAAATATGGCTTTTAAAAGCACTGCCACGCTTAATCAAGTTTTTTTTAACTTTGAAACGCTTAGACGCGCCGCGATTAGTCTTCATTTTTGGCATGATTTTCTCCTTTCATAAGGTTAATACGATTAAAAGGCGGGTTATTTTCTTTAGTTTTCTTTTCGTTTTTGGGGGCTTCTTTAGCCTTAGGTACAAACATCCACGAAACGAAACGCCCCTCAGTTTTTGGCTCTTTTTCAGGGTTGGCTAAATCCTCCATCATTGTTTGCACTCTCAAAAGCACATCAAGCCCGGCTTTTGAATTTTGACTCTCCCTACCCTTTAAAACCACTTTGAATTTGACATGTTTATTGGCTTCAATAAATTCTCTCGCATGCTTGACTTTGTAGTTAATATCGTTTTGCGCGATTTGAGTGGAAAGCTTGATCTCTTTGATTTCAATTTGCTTTTGCTTTTTCTTGGCTTCCTTGATTTTCTTTTCATTTTGGTAGCGGAATTTATTATAATCCATCACCTTACACACAGGGGGCTTCGCGCTCGCTGAAATCAAAACCAAATCCAAACCTAAATTTTGAGCGATATTGAGTGCTTCTTTAGAAGAAATAATCCCATACACTTCGCCATTATCGCCCACGCAACGCACTTCTTTAAAATTAATATCTCCGTTTAACAACACTTCGTTCCTACTCAAAAACTAACCTCTTGCATCTTAGATTCAACCATGTTTAAAAACTCCTTTAAGGGCATTTTATATTGAGCTTGTTTTTCTCTGTCTCTAATGGATAAAATTTCTGTTCCCACTTCTTCGTTCCCTAACACTAAAATCATAGGGATTTTTTGCTTTTCGGCTGAGCGCACCTTTTTATTCAAGCTGTCATTTTTATCCAACACTTCTACAAAAATATCGCGCTTTTTTAGTTCCTCTTTTAATTTCAAAGCAAAAACATGATGCTCTTCGTTAATGGGAATGAGAGCGATTTGAGTGGGCGCGACAAAGAAAGGGAAATTCCCCCCAAAATGTTCGCTCAAAATCGCAATAAACCTTTCAAACGAGCCTAAAATCGCCCTGTGGATCATCACCGGCTGTTCAGCGTGATTACACTCATTAGTGAAAGCGAGCTTAAAGCGTTCAGGCAAATTCATATCCACTTGAATCGTGCCACACTGCCATTTACGCTTTAAAGCGTCAGTGATTTTAATGTCAATCTTAGGCCCATAGAAAGCCCCTCCCCCTTCATCAATCTTATAATCAATGCGGTGTTCTTTCAGGGCTTCTTTTAAAGCGCTAGTGGCCTTTTCCCAAACTTCATCATCGCCTATAGATTTAGTTGGTCTAGTGGATAATTCCATTTCATAGCTAAAGTCAAACGCTTTCATGATCTTATGCGTGAAATCTAAAATCGCGCTCACTTCGCTTTGGATCTGTTCAAAAGAGCAAAAAATATGCGCATCGTCTTGGGTAAATTCCCTAACCCTTAAAAGCCCATGCAACACGCCGCTTTTTTCATGCCGATGCACCACGCCGTATTCATAAAACCTTAAGGGCAAATCCCTGTAGCTGTGTAAAGCGCTTTGATAGACTTTAATATGCCCCACGCAATTCATAGGCTTTATGCCGTATTCTTGCTCATCAATCGTGGTGAAATACATGTTTTCTTTATAGTTGTCATAATGCCCGCTGATTTTCCACACATCGCTCTTTAAAATCTCAGGGCCTTTAACCGGCTCATAGCCTCTTAAAAGTAACGCTTTACTCAATAAATCTTCAATGCGTTTCCTAAGCCTTGCCCCTTTAGGCAACCATAAAGGTAAGCCCGCCCCTATCTCATCATCAAAACTAAAAAGCCCTAGCTCCACGCCTAGCTTTCTGTGATCTCGTTTTTTCGCTTCTTCTATTTGGAAAAGATAGTCTTTTAAGCCCTCTTTGGTGGCAAAAGCGATGCCATAGATTCTAATGAGCATTTCATTGTTTTCATCGCCACCCAAATAAGCCCCGGCCAATTTAGTGAGCTTGAAATGGTTTAAAAAACGGGTGTTTGGGAGGTGTGGCCCCTTACACAAATCTTCAAACTCGCCTTGTTTATACACGCCAAATATATCGCCACTGATTTTACTCATCACCGCATGCTTTAATTCATCGCCCTTAAAACGCTCCAAGGCTTGCTCTCTGGTTAAAACCTCTTTAGTGATAGCGAGCTTTGACTTCGCAAATTCTTTCATTTTCGCTTCAATTTTAGGCAAATCCTCTTCGCTGATTTTTGAAGCGGTTTTAAAATCGTAATAAAACCCCTCTTCTACCACAGGGCCTACAAAAAATTTCGCGTCCGGATAAAGGGTTTTCAAGCTTTGCGCAAGCAAATGCGCGCATGAATGCCTGATCACTTCTAAAGCCAAAGGCGAATCATCAAAAAATATCGGCTCGCTCCCTTTTAACGCTTTGATCCCATCGCTCAGCCCTAAGACTTTCGCGTTCTCTAAATCTATTATTTGCTCGTCTTTATAAACGGCAATCAGTTCCGCACTCATTCTTTAAAACTTATGTTTCCTTTCTTTAAACCTTAAAATTCAGCAATCTTTTGATCCAAACCCGCATTGCACTTGCGAATCCACTTTCTCAGCTTTAGGGTCGCTCATAGGCTTTAAACACGCTTGTAAAAATACCATACAAAACAAATTCAATAACAACCGCCTATACAAAACCACCCTTTCTATATTCAAAAATACCTAACTAATCGCCTATTATACAATAAAATCATAAATCAAAAAGAATACACCCCTATTAGAAAGCTTAGAATACAAACTAGCTAAAACTAAAGCTCTATCATGCTATCATTCATTAATTGGATTTTTGTTTTAAAAGACTTAATGATAATTTTAAGGGAGTTTTGTGCGATATATCAAGTTTTTCAAAGAGTTGAACAATAAGAACGTGAATCTGGTTGGGGGCAAGAACGCTAGCATTGGTGAAATGTTTCAAGAATTAGTGCCAATTGGTATTAAAGTGCCTGATGGCTTTGCTATTACAAGCGAAGCGTATTGGTATCTTTTAGAGCAAGGGGGGGCTAAACAAAAAATCATAGAGCTTTTAGAAAATGTTGATGCTACCGAAATTGATGTGTTAAAAATCCGCTCCAAACAAATCAGAGAGCTTATTTTTGGCACGCCTTTTCCTAGCGATTTAAGAGATGAGATTTTTCAAGCTTATGAGATTTTAAGCCAGCAATACCACATGAAAGAAGCCGATGTGGCTGTAAGGAGCTCCGCTACTGCAGAAGATTTGCCGGACGCTTCTTTTGCCGGGCAGCAAGACACTTATTTAAACATTAAGGGTAAAACAGAATTGATCCACTATATCAAATCCTGTTTAGCGTCGCTTTTTACCGATAGAGCGATTAGCTATAGGGCGAGTCGTGGGTTTGATCATTTAAAAGTCGCCTTGAGTGTGGGGGTGCAAAAAATGGTGCGAGCGGATAAAGGCAGCGCGGGCGTGATGTTTTCTATTGACACCGAAACCGGTTTTAAAGATGCGGTGTTTATCACTTCAGCGTGGGGGTTGGGCGAAAATGTGGTGGGTGGCACGATAAACCCTGATGAATTTTATGTGTTTAAGCCCACTTTAGAGCAAAACAAACGCCCCATTATCAAACGCCAACTCGGCAATAAAACGCAAAAAATGGTCTATGCCCCAAGGGGTAGCGAACACCCCACCAGAAACATTAAAACCACCAAAAAAGAATGGCAATCCTTTTCATTGAGCGATGAAGACGTGCTGATTTTAGCCAAATACGCCATTGAAATTGAAAAACACTACTCTAAAGAAGCCAAACAATACCGCCCCATGGATATAGAATGGGCTAAAGATGGCGAGAGCGGGGAAATCTTTATCGTTCAAGCGCGCCCAGAAACCGTTCAAAGCCAAAAAAGTAAAGAAGAAAATCAAGTCTTTGAAAAATTCAAATTCAAAAACCCTAACGAAAAAAAAGAAATTATCTTACAAGGCAGAGCGATTGGGAGTAAAATTGGCTCAGGGAAAGTGCGCATCATCAATGATTTGGAGCACATGAATTCTTTTAAAGAGGGCGAAATTTTAGTTACGGATAATACCGATCCGGATTGGGAGCCTTGCATGAAAAAAGCGAGTGCGGTTATCACTAATCGTGGAGGGCGCACTTGCCATGCGGCGATTGTGGCGAGAGAAATTGGCGTGCCAGCTATTGTTGGAGTGAGCGGAGCGACTGATAGCCTTTATACTGGCATGGAAATCACGGTTTCTTGCGCTGAGGGCGAAGAGGGCTATGTGTATGCAGGCATTTATGAGCATGAAATTGAAAGGGTGGAGCTTTCTAACATGCAAGAAACGCAAACAAAAATTTACATCAATATTGGAAACCCTGAAAAAGCCTTTAGCTTTTCTCAACTCCCTAATCACGGCGTAGGGCTGGCCAGAATGGAAATGATTATTTTAAATCAAATCAAAGCCCACCCTTTAGCTTTAGTGGATTTGCACCACAAAAAAAGCGTGAAAGAAAAAAATGAAATTGAAAACCTCATGGCAGGCTATGCTAACCCTAAAGATTTTTTTGTGAAAAAAATCGCTGAAGGCATTGGCATGATCAGCGCAGCGTTTTACCCTAAACCCGTCATTGTAAGGACTAGCGATTTCAAATCCAATGAATACATGCGCATGCTTGGCGGCTCTAGCTATGAGCCTAATGAAGAAAACCCCATGCTTGGTTATAGGGGGGCTAGTCGGTATTATTCAGAAAGCTATAACGAAGCGTTTTCGTGGGAGTGTGAAGCCTTAGCGTTAGTGAGAGAAGAAATGGGCTTAACGAACATGAAAGTGATGATCCCTTTTTTGCGCACCATTGAAGAGGGTAAAAAAGTCCTAGAAATCTTAAGAAAAAACAATTTAGAATCCGGTAAAAACGGGCTTGAAATTTATATCATGTGCGAATTGCCGGTGAATGTCATTTTGGCTGATGATTTCTTAAGCTTGTTTGATGGCTTTTCTATTGGATCAAACGATTTAACCCAACTCACTTTAGGCGTGGATAGAGACAGCGAGTTAGTCAGCCATGTCTTTGATGAAAGGAATGAAGCGATGCTAAAAATGTTTAAAAAAGCGATTGAAGCTTGTAAAAGGCACAACAAATATTGCGGGATTTGCGGGCAAGCCCCAAGCGATTACCCTGAAGTGACAGAGTTTTTAGTCAAAGAAGGCATCACTTCCATTTCTTTAAACCCTGATAGCGTGATCCCCACTTGGAACGCCGTAGCCAAGTTAGAAAAAGAGTTGAAAGACCATGGCTTAACTTGATAATAAATGGGTTGATCTAACTTGAGTGGGTTTTTCGTATTAGTTTCCATGATATAATTTAGAAAAGTGGGATTGTTTTTTGAAAAAAGGTTGGTAATGAAATCAGTAAAAACAGGAAAAACAAATAAGGTTGGCAAAAACACAGAGATGGCTAACGCAAAGACAAATAAAGAGATTCATTTTAAACAAGTGAGTGCCATTACAAATACGATCAGATCGATTGGTGGGTTTTTTACAAAGATCGCAAAGAAAGTTAGAGAACTTGTGAAAAAACACCCCAAGAAAAGCAGTGCGGCATTAGTAGTATTGACCCATATTGCGTGCAAGAAAGCGAAAGAATTAGACGATAAAGTCCAAGATAAATCCAAACAAGCTGAAAAAGAAAATCAAATCAATTGGTGGAAATATTCAGGATTAACAATAGCGACAAGTTTATTATTAGCCGCTTGTAGCACTGGTGATATTGATAAACAAATAGAACTAGAACAAGAAAAAAAGGAAGCTGAAAACGCTAGGGATAGAGCAAACAAGAGTGGGATAGAACTAGAACAAGAAAAACAAAAGACCATTAAAGAACAGAAAGATTTGGTTAAAAAAGCAGAACAAAATTGCCAAGAAAAACATGGCCAATTCTTTATTAAAAAAGTAGGAATTAAGGGTGGCATTGCTATAGAAATAGAAGCTGAATGCAAAACCCCTAAACCTGCAAAAACCAATCAAACCCCTATCCAGCCAAAACACCTTCCAAACTCTAAACAACCCCGCTCTCAAAGAGGATCAAAAGCGCAAGAGCTTATCGCTTATTTGCAAAAAGAATTAGAATCTCTGCCCTATTCGCAAAAAGCTATCGCTAAACAAGTGGATTTTTATAAACCAAGTTCTATCGCTTATTTAGAACTAGACCCTAGAGATTTTAATGTTACAGAAGAATATAATTATTTAGCTAGTTCTAAGCTTCTTAATTTTCTAATGCTAACTTTTTAAAAACTATTTCTGTATTCTACCATAAATTTTGAAATTTTTGTTTTATAGAATAAAATCGGAAAAATTTTTCTTTGCAATTTTATTATTAATAGGGGAGAGAGATATTTATATAATTGCAATTACTATATTATATATATCTTTTTATTCTTTTTTATAAATAAGCTCCTTGTTTTTGATTTTTTATAAATTACGTTCTTTTTGATTTCTATTGAAAAATTTAATATTGAGAGGACTTTTTATGAAAAAATCAAATGACAATAACGCACTCGCCAGAAGTCAAAGGGAGTTGTTTGTAGGGATTAGGGATTTTATTGTTTTTAAATTTAAGCGTATGGTTGTTTTTAACGGAGCAAGGGATTTTACAAAAATGAGATTTTTGTCCATAGAATTAGAAAAATGCGAAAATATTAAAGATTTGGAAAAATTATGTCATACAATTTATAATCAAGGCACAAAGCATATTTTGATGATGCGTGTATTGTTTTTGTTCT
>NZ_CBOO010000010.1:0-67479 GCF_000476015.1 Helicobacter pylori SA37A
ATTCTAGGCACTTCAATAGTTAATTTTGATTTTCCGCCTAAGAAGTTATCGCTAACATTAAAGATAAAATGGAATGTATTATCACGGAAATGATATTCAATCTTGTCAATTATGGCGGAAGTAAGATTTATCCCATTTACATTCTCTGCTTGATTGATGGCATTTACAATAATAATTGATAGATTTATTTGATCTTGTAATAGTAACTTTTTTAAATCCTTTAAATTCTCATCATCTATGAAACAATAGTTAGTGCTCAATAAAGCACCACTTTTTAAATCATCAGCAATTTCATTGATTTTAATGTTTTGCGCAGAGCTTTGCCTATAGTGGTCAAATGTTGTATTTTTTCTATGCTCCTCTATTTCCACCGTTGTTTTCATTGGAATAGTTGGAGTAGACCAAGGTGCCAAAATAACTGGTGGATAGTTTATTGGATTATCAAGAAACTTAATAGTTTTTCCATGTAAAAAAGACCCTAATTTTAAAAGAGATTGAATAAAAGTATTAGGGTTTGAAAGTTCAACACTTATAGAGTCCAATTCTTTCCCAAAATCATGACTTTTTGCACTCAGTAATTTTATCTCTTTTGTGTCAGTGTTTTGTGTGTCTTGCTTGTTTTCGCAATAACAAATCGCTGTTGGATTACGATGTGTTGCGGCTAACACCAATAAGTAGTTTTTTAAATTGAATGTCATGCTTGGCTCGTTTTCATATACAAAAAACAAGCTTTCGCTAGGTCCAATAAAAGTTTCAACAAACCCTATAAATTCACACTTATTTATTAAGAAAGATCTTATCTGATCTTGCTTTGTTGGTTCAGAAGAAAGGTAGCCACTCCTCATCACGTTTTTAAAATGCGATAGAATTGGTCCAATGAAAGTGATAACCCCAAAAGGCGAGCGATTATTGATTTTATTAAAAAGCATTTGCATTTCTTCCATCCATTCAGAGTTATTGTTGTTGTGATCAAATCTTATTGCCATAATTATTCCTTAAAATCTATTTTAGTTATGAAAACTGCACTTTTCAAACTTTTAAATCAAACCATTATGCCACACTATGCCACTAACCACAATATCAAATTCCAAACAAGATTAAGTCCCCCCTTTTTTAAATACCAATTTTTTTATCCCTTTGATTTGACAAAGCGAGCGATGCGTTCAATCCCCTTTTCAATCTGCTCTTCTGAGCATGCAAAAGACAAACGAACATAACCTTCCAATCCAAAAGCCTTTCCAGGCACTAACGCCACGCCTTCTTTTTCTAATAACTCATGGCAAAATCGCATCGAATTCCCCCCACAAAGACCGCCAATGTTGATAAACAGATAAAACGCCCCATCAGGTTTTAAAGCACTCAGCCCTTCAATCGCATTGATTTTTGCGTGGGCTAAATGACAGCGTTTTTCAAAAGCCTGACGCATCGTTTCAATTTCTTTATCCACCAACCCCTCAAGCGCCACAATAGAAGCCATTTGCGTGATAGAATTGATATTGGAAGTGCATTGGCTTTGCAAGTTATTCATCAATTTGACTAACTTTTTATCCTTGCTCGCCGCATAGCCCATACGCCAGCCTGTCATCGCCACTGACTTGCTCAAGCCATTAATGGTAATGGTGCGTTTTTTCATCTCTTCACTCACCGCCGCGCAAGAAACAAACTCCCCCTTATAAACAAGCTTTTCATAAATTTCATCGCTAAGCACCCAAACTTTTGTCTCTTTCAAAACTTCGCCTAAAGCCTCTAATTCCGCCTTACTATAAAGCATGCCGGTAGGGTTTGATGGGGTGGTGAGAATGAGCATTTTTGTTTTGGGGCTTAAGGCGTCTTCAAGCTGCTTGGGGGTGATTTTAAAATGGCTTTTTTCATCGGTTTGAATGAATTGACTCACCCCTCCGCTGTATTTCACAAGCTCAGGGTAAGTTACCCAAAAAGGCACAGGGATAATCACTTCATCGCCCTCCCCTATTAAGGCCTGAATCGCATTGAACAGGCTTTGCTTAGCGCCATTACTCACCAGAATTTCACTCGATTCATAATCCAAGTTGTTTTCTTTTTTCAATTTAAAAGCGATCGCTTTGAGTAATTCAGGAATCCCGGCCACCGGCGTGTATTTGGTGAAGCCGTCATTTAGGGCTTTTATAGCCGCATCTTTAATCGCTTGCGGGGTGTCAAAATCAGGCTCGCCCGCTGAAAAACTTAAAATATCTTTTCCTTGCGATTTCAATTCTTTAGCGAGTGTGCTGATAGCGATCGTTGCGGATTCTGAAAGGGATTGGATTTTAGAGGAATATAACATGCTTAATCCTTGTTAATTTTTTGAACTATCATAACATGATCAAAAAGATTTTAATTCTAATTTTCAAAAAACTTTCAAAAATGTTTCAAAAGAAAGCGGTGGTCTATGCAAGAAAACTCTAATTGAAAATCCAATTAGAGAAAAACAAGCGTTTTAAATCAGAAATTGTAACGATACCCTACATAAAGGCTGTATTGACGGCGGTAAGTGAAGCTCAAATTCCCATGGTTAAAATAATAAACATTGATAGTAGGAATCTTCACGCCAAAGTCAAATTCTTGATGCCGGCCAATATGGGTGCGGATCCCTAAATTAAAAAGGAACTGGAAAATCGCCGGATCAAGGCTATAGGAAGTGTGCTTATAAGGGCTTTTAGTTTCCAAAAAGGCCCCTGTCGTATTACCCCAAGAGTTGCCCGCGATTTGAGCCCCAAAAAAGAATCCAAAACTCGCATCTTCTTTATTAATGACATTGTATAAAGTGTCAATACCCACACCATAAGTGAACATGTCAGACAGATTGCCCATTGTCCCTACTTTGGTCGCACATGGTTGGTGAAGCTCACACACCCCACCATTATCTGATGTCAAAGCGTTCGCTCCAAATACGGCATGCCCATAATCCATGAAGCCGTAATAGCGCGCACCAAACCATCTCTTCTCTCCGAAAAACTGCTTATAACCCACAGTAAGCCCTAATCCTTGCATAACGGCCAGATAGTCGGTTTTACCCACAGGGAACTTAGGATAGTTAAATTCGCTGCTTTTGGGAGGGTTTTTAACGCTTTGTGAAGCCTGACCGACTTGATAGCTAATCCCCAAATACCAAGCGTTTTTCTCGCCTTTCACTACTTTATAATCTTTTGGCTTTTCCAATTGTTTTTGCACTTCTGTGCTACCTTCTGCTGCCACAAGACTATTACCTAACACTACCGATAAACAGAGCGTTTTAAACACTACAAACTTTTTCATACAACATTTTTCCTTCTAAAAGTCTACATTTCGTATAATAATAACATAATAATCTATAAAAAACCTAAATTCTTAAGAAAAACACCCCTAAAACTTAAAATTTTAAATTTTCTAGGGGGTTTTAGCGGTTTGGTTCTGCGATTTTTTCTGTTTTTGGGAGGATTTTGGGATAAGGGGCATAAAAAGCGTTTGTTTTTACGCCCTTTTATACCCTTTTTATTGACTCTTTTTTTGTTGGTGATCACTCAAACCTCTTTTCGCTGATTTTTTCTATCAAATCCACGCTTTTTTCAGAGAGTTTGATGACCCTACAAAGGAGTTCAAAAACATATTTTCCGCCGGCGTAATGATTCGGGTTGTTTTCAATCAGGCTTTCGTTATCCGTAGTCTTTTGATAGCGTTCGATCACCCAGTCAATCGCGCTTTTGCCATTTACCACATACTCAAAGGCTTTTTTGGGGATCTTAGTGATGGTGATATGGTGGTTATAAAGGATGCTATCTCCTTTTTTAGTCATTTTATCCACATCATAATAGCCCTCTATTTCGGCGTTCATCAGTGTGGTGTATTTAACGCTTGTGTGCATTTCCCCACTCTCATAGTTCAAATGCAACTCTCCTAATTCTTTGCCAAGCACAGAGAGTTCTTTAAAATCCTCGCTCAAAGCGATGCGTGGCGCTTCTTTGGCGAGGGAATTTTTGTATTTTTCCAAATAGCCTTTATGGTGGAAAATCGCATAAATGTAATAAAAAATCTCTTCTTCAGTGATAGCATTATCTTTATAATGCCTCCTGAAGAGGTTGAGTGCATAGCCGCTGATCGCGTAATGGCGATTCCCCAGATCATCGTAATGATACAAGGGGTAAGTTTGGGTGTTGCCTATAAAATGCTTATCAGGGATAGCGTCGCTTACCAAAGCGCTAAAATTTCTTATTGTGGTATTAATCATTGTGGTATTAATCACCACATTGCGCGCGCTTTTATCCGGGAAAATTTTGGGCAATTGACTTTGTTCTTCATTCCAAGTTTTATCCCAATAAAGCCATTGTTTGTTAAAAGGGCGATAAAGGCTTAATCTTATGCGCTCCTCACTGCTTTCTTGCAGATTTGTATTTTTAATAAATCCTTGTTTCAAACTACGAGTCCATGCGATTTTCGTTTTATCGGTGGTGATTTCTTTATCATTAAGGTGTTTATAAAGTTCCCTTGATTTGACGCCTTTAGTTCGTTGTTTGAAAGCTTCCCTGAAATGCGTATTAAAGCGCTTCAAATCAGCGTTATAAGTGTCAATGCAGTTTTTTACCGATTGCATTAAAGCGTTTGGCGAAAAGTTATACACCCAAGGATCACGCCCACTCTTCACCCCGCCAGAATTAATATCAAAAATAGTATCAAATATTTTGAGTGTTTTGTTTCTTTTTAAAGGGATGAGCTTTTCAAAATCGTCATTCCTTTGGTTGATCCAATCGCCTTTGTCATTGGGGGTAATTTCCTTAAAAGGCACCAAATCCAGATTTTCAAAACCCGCGAGCAAGTTGAGTTTGGCTTCTCTTTTCAAGTAATCTTCCACTTCGTAGTAAAAAATCGTATTATTAGGAACACTCTCATCTTTCACAAAAAAGATGATTGCTATCGTCGCCCTGGATCCGCTATCAAAGATTTTCCCTCCCTCTTTTTTTGACACTTCCCCTGAAGTGCGCTGATTGCCTCTCAAATTCAGCGCATAAAGGTGCGAAAATTCTTTGGCCACGCATTTTCTAAACCCTTCCGCGCTTTTAGAGTCAATAAAACTCCCGTTCACCACAAAGCCTATCACCCCCTTATCTTTAACGACATCGCTCGCCATGCGGATTGACTGAATGAGCGTGTCTCGTGTGGTTTTTCCCACACTTCTAGGTGTGGAATTTTTGCCGTAAGTTTCAGAAACTAATTTTTCAAGCTTAGGGTGTGAAAGGTTTTGGTTGTTATCGTTTTCGCTTTTGGCGCCGGCTGAATAAGGCGGGTTGCCGATGATGACTCTAATGTTTTGTTTTTCTATAGTGGATTTGATTTCTTGGTTTTCTTTCAAATCTTCATATAAAGGGAGCACCCCTTTATTGGTTTTTTCTTCTAAATAATCCAAGCTGTCCGTGAGCGCGATGTTTTTGAAATTTGTTAACGAGCTGTCCCTGTTTTGCGCGGCTTGGGTGATATTGATTAAAGCGATGTAATACGACAAAAGCACGATGTCAAAAGCGAACAAATTTTTTTGAAACTTTTCTTTTAAGGCTTCATCGCTAATGAGATTATTTTCTTTAGAAAGCAAACGAGCGATAAAACTCCCGGTGCCCGTGAATGGGTCAAAAATCGTGATGTTTTGATCGTTAAAATCCGTGTTGAAATGCTTTTTCAAAATGCCGTTAGTGGCTCTTAAAATGAAATCCACCACCTCTATAGGCGTATAAACGATCCCTAGTTTTTCGCTTTGCTTTTTAAAGGCTTCTTTAAAGAAAGTGTTGTAGAGGTTTTTGATGAGTTCTTGTTGGCTTTTTTGGCTTTTGGCGTGCAAGGCTTCGGTTTTCACGCTTTCATAGAGGTTTTTAAGATCTTTAGTTTCCCCTTCTAATCCCAGAGTGGAGAGCTTTTGAACCATTTTGTCCAAGGCTTTAGCGATAGGGTTTTTAATATTGTCCCCAAAAAGCGCATCAAAAATGGGCTTAGTGATGATGTGAGAAGTGATCATATCCAAGGCTTCCTCTTCTTTGATGTTTTGATGGATATTTTCTCTTAAGGAATTTAAAAAGCCGTGGAAAATTTCAGGGTTTTTGTCAAAAATCATTTTCAAGCGGTTATTCAAGGTCTTTGCGATGTTGCCCGTTTTTTTGGTGAAATTTTCCCAATAGTTCCTATCCCCTAATTTAGTGGGCATGACATTATACACAGCGTCCGCTAGATCTTGCAATAAGATAGCGTCAAAAAGGGTTTTTTCATCGTTGTGATTGTTGCTATCATCGCTTCCAAAGATTTTGATTTTTTCTTTGAAAGTGGCTTCATCAACCAGGCTTGGGTCATGGCTTCTTAAAGCTTTTATCACTTTCCAAATGTTTTTGAAATTGGTGTTATTGACGGCTTCATCTAAGTTTTTAATTTCACTCTCTTCTAAAGCGATAGGCAAAATGATATAGCCTCTTTTCTTGTTTTTGGCTTTGCGCATCACCCTACCCACCGCTTGGATAATATCCACCATAGCGCTCTTGCCATCAAAAAAGACGATGCTATCTAACGCTGGGACATCCACCCCTTCGCTCAAACACCTGGCATTGCTTAAAACCTTGCAAGTGTTGGGCTCAAATTGATTGAGTTCTTCTAATTTTTCAAGCCTCTCCTTACAATTCATGGTGCCATCAATGTGATCGATGCTGATTTTTAGGTTTTTAAAACTCTTTTTCTTCAGCTCTTCATCATAGCATTCCATGATCGTTTCAAAGGAGTCTTTGATATTTTTACTCGTTTGTATGCTTTTACAAAAGCTTATGGCTCTTTGAGAAGGAGCGGTGTCGTATTTGTTTTGCAAGTTGTGATCTTCTTTGTTTTCATTATCTAAAACGATTAGATCCTGCTTGGCTAACCCTTTATGCGTGCCAACGATCTTACACACAAATTCGTTATTGATGAGCTTTTTATCTAATTTAGTGCCTTCGGCTTTGAGCTGGCTGATTTTCTTATTCACGCTGTTAGTAACGCCGCTTAAATTTTCTTTTCGCACCGCTAAAATGATGACTTTGTAGTCGGTTAAGAGATCCAAAGCGATCGCTTTTGAAAAATTGAGCGTATAGATTTCTTCGCCAAAAATCTCTTCATCGTCCATTGAATAGATAACGTTATCGCTCTCTTTGGCTTTAGCTTTGGAGCTTTCGCTATACACTTTAGGCGTGGCGGTCATATACAGGCGTTTTTTCGCTTTGATATGTCCATCGCTATGGCACAGCGTGAAAGCGTTTTTATCGTCCCTTTCATTACTAGAATACATAGCCCCTACCGTTCTGTGGGCTTCATCGCAAATAATAAGATCGATTTCATTCAAACCCGCTTCTTGCGCTTCTTTAATACGCAACGCGCTTTGATAAGTTGAAAAGATAATGAAGCGCTTGTTTTCTTTTTGCGCTTTTTTGTGAACGCTTAAAATGTCTTCAAGGCGGGTGGAGGGCTTTATAGGGAGCTCAGAAAATTTAATATCGTCATTGTCTTCGTCTTTACTTTTCCCGACTTTATCATCGCTGCACACGATAGAAGCGTAAAACGGATCGCTTTTTTCTTGCGCGTATTCTCTAAAGGTTTGAGAAAGCAAAGCGATGCTTGGCGCTAAAAAAAGCGTGATCTTGGGATCTAAAGCTTCCATGATTTTTAAAGAAGTGTAGGTTTTGCCTGTCCCGCATGCCATAATGAGCTTGCCTCTGGTGTTTTTAGGATTCAGAAAAAACTCTTTGGTAGCGTTTATCGCTTCTGTTTGGTGGGAACGCGGCTTTTTCTTATCGCATAAGGGGAGTTCGTCTTGAGTTTTCGTGGGATCAAACTTTTCCCAATCAATACGAGAATAGATGAAATCCTCTTCAGTGATAATGTCAATATCAATATCCATTCCTGTGCTTCTGATTTGTTCAATTTCTTCAAGAGCAGTAGAGGTTAAATGAGAAGTGGAGATGATGATCCCTTTTTTAAACCTAACCTCGCCTACCCCAGCTTGTAATTGACTTAAAAAAGTTGAAATGTCGTTAAGTGAGATGCTGTCTTGATGGAATTTGCATTGCACGGCGATGTATTCTTTTGAAGCCGTTGTGATCACCATATCAATCCCGCGATCGCCTTTATTCCCCCTTAATTTAAAATCGCTCCAAAGATCAATAGACTCGTATTCATTAGCGCTGTCATGCTCTAATAAAAAACGCTTAGAAAGCTTTTCAAACAAGCTCCCTTTATGGCGTGAGTTGGGTATGGCTTGCAATTTTTCTTTAATGAGTTTATAGGCGCTGATTTCTTGCATTTTTCATTCCTTATAGTAGTGTTATAAAGTTTTACATTATATAAAAAGATGTTGGAAAGTGGGGTTAAAAAGCTTTTTATTCAGCGCTTTTTAAGGCTTTAGCGATGAGTTCTAAAGGGTGTGAAAAAGAGGGGGTGTTAGGGTCGTCTAAAGACTTTAGGGCGTTGTTAAGCTGCATGTGGCATGCCCCGCATTCTGCGCTCAAAATTCTAGCTTTAGTGTCTATGATTTCTTTAGCCCTAAGAAGCCCCACTTTTAAAGAAAATCCCGCCTTTTCGGTTTGCATCGTAATCCCCCCAAAACCGCAGCAATTGTCCGGCATTTCCTTGATTTCATAATGCGAATTGAGCAAGTTTCGCACTTCTTTATGGGCGTTTAGGGTTTTTTTGGCATGGCAAGGGTTATGATAGGTGATCACTTCCTTTTTTTCATTAGGGGTTTTTTCTAAAAGATTTTTTAAAGGGGTGTGTTTCTCTAAAAACACGCTTGCAAGATAGATTTTAGGCGTGATTTTTTCCAAACGCTTCACATACAAATCCTTATCTTTTTCGCCTAAAAACACCTTGTAATAATCGTTAATGAGCATGCTAGCGCATGTGGCTTCAGGCACGATGATTGCATCTATTTCATTTAAATAGCTTTCAAACCATTCAATGTTTTTTTTCACTAAAAAAAGCGTGGTTTCTTTATCGCCGGTAAAATACGCAGGAGCCGCGCAACATTCTTGTTTAGGGATGATCGCTTGAATGTTAAGTTTTTCTAAAATATACAACAAGCTCTCCCCTACTTGCTGGTAGTGGTAATTGCTCAAGCACCCTATAAAGATCGCCACTTTTTGAATGGGTTTTTCTAAAGGCTTAACCTCTGTGTGTTTTTGCAAAAAACTTTTTTGATTTAAAGGAGGTAGAGCGCTTTTTTTAAAGCGTTTGAATAAGCCTTTAAACACCACTCTAGGCTCTAAACTATCCCCTACTTGCCTAAAAGCGCAAGGGGCTAAAAAATGCGCCACCGAAAACACCCTATCCATTCTTTTGCGGTTTTTTAAAAGCGAAAAATAGGATTTTTTATACCATGCAATGCCATGCTTTTGAGCGATTTTTTCCCTGGCTTTTTCTATTAAAGTGTCTATGGGCAAATGAAAAGGGCAAGTTTCCACGCAAGCGGTGCATAAAAAACAAGTTTCTAAAAGGTGTTTTAAATTCGTGTCTAATTTAAGCTTGTTTTGAGCGTTTAAGCGCATCAAATCTAAAAAGCCCCTAGGCGAAGTCGCCTCATCTTTATGGATACGATAAATCGTGCAACCTGGCACGCATTTAGCGCATTTAACGCAAGCGTCCCCTACTTCTTCAAAAATATTTTCACTCATAGCGTTTTACTGAAATGTTTTTCGCCCCCACGCAAATACGCATCAAATTCCATGGCCATGTTTCTTACGAGCATGCCCCCTGTTCTTGTCATCTCAAAACCTTTAGCATTGAATGAAAGCAAGCCCGCTTCTTCATAAGGCTTTAATTTTTCTAATTCTTTTTTAAAATGCGCTTTAAAATCAATAGAAAATTTTTCTTCAATTTTAGAGTAATCCAATTTTAAATTACTCATCATTTGCATGATCACTTCTTTCCTTAACACATCTTCTTTGGTTAGCGCTACGCCCCTTTCTACCGGTAAATGCCCCAAATCAAGGGCTTTTTCATACTGGTTTAAATCTTTATAATTTTGCGTGTAATAATCGCCCCCTTCGCCAATGCTCGTAACGCCAATGCCAATGGTTTGAGTGAATTTTTTCGTGGTATAGCCTTGAAAATTACGGCGTAATTCCGCCTTTTGAAGGGCTAGATACAATTCATTATCGCTTTTAGCGAAATGATCCATGCCTATCATTTGATAGTTGGCTTTTTCTAAAAAACTAATCAGAGCCTCTAAAATCTCTAATTTGTCTTTAGGGCTTGGCAATAGGGTTTCATCAATTTTACGCATCGTTTTTTTCACCCAAGGCACATGCGCGTAATTAAACACCGCTAATCGGTCCGGATCTAATTTCAAAACCCACTCCAAAGTCTTTAAAAAACTCTCTTTAGTTTGGTTGGGTAAGCCATAAATCAAATCAAAATTAATGGATTTAATGCCATAATCTCTAGCGAGTTTCACCGCATCTTGAACCATTTCAAAAGGCTGGATCCGATGAATGGCTTTTTGGACTTCAAAATCAAAATCTTGCACCCCAAAACTCAAGCGGTTAAACCCTCTATCAAATAAGATTTGCATATGCTCTTTAGTGAAATGCCTAGGGTCAATCTCGCAACTCATTTCAATATCTTGGCTGAAATTGGGGAAAACTTCTTGAATGCTTTGTGTGATTTCATCTAATTGAGCGGGCGAAAAAAAGGTTGGCGTGCCGCCGCCATAGTGGAATTGCGCGACTTCTCTGTTAGTGTCCATTGCATTTTTTAAAAGAGCGAGTTCTTTTTTAAGATAGCTAATATAGCGGGTTTTTTTCTCTTCCAAACTAGTGTAAATGACCGAACAAGCGCAAAAATAACACGCGCTCCTGCAAAAGGGCAAATGCGTATAAAGCGATAAGGGCATGGGGTTTTTGAGATGGTCATGGTTGAAAAACGCCGTTTTCAAGCTCTCTTCATTAAAATTTTCTTTAAACTCCACCGCCGTTGGGTAGCTGGTGTATCGTGGGCCGGGCTTGGAATATTGTGAAAATTTTTCAAAATCAATGGTTTGCATTAAAAATTTTCCTCATCGCTATTGTCAAAATTTTCAAAATGATTCTCATTGAAAGGGGGTTGTTTGAACATGTTGTCAAAATTAAAAAATAAATTAGGGTGTTCTTTTTTGATTTGTTTGACAAAATTTAAGGTGTTAATATTGGGCAAATTCCCGTCTTTTTGGCGTAAATTTTCTAACAATTGCAAGGAAACTTCGCGCACATCTTCAAAATCAATCGGCGCTTGGGTGATAATATCCCTTTCTAATTCCGCCCTAAGCCTAGCTTCAAAAGCCTTTCTGGCGTTTTCTGCCAAAAGAGAGATCACGTTATCTGGCACTAAAACATAATTTTTATCTTCTTCATCAGAAATAAAGTAGGCTTCATTTTTTTTGAACGCCCCTTTTTCTAATTCTAAAAGCATTTCATTAGCGCTGATTTTTTTAAGGAAGGCTCTGTTTTTTTGGGTAGTTAGGCTATGGATAAGTTTTTGTGATTTGGTTTTAGAAACTCGTTTTTTAGGTAATTTTTCCATTTGTATCCTTTTTAAGCTGATTGTATCCAATTTCGTTTAATTCTCATTATAAATCGTTTTTAAATACTCTATTTTTGAAGTCAAATTGAGTAATACCATATCGGCTAACACCAACGCTAACAAACTCTCGCACACCACGCTCCCTCTAATCGCAATGCAAGGATCATGCCTACCCTTTAACAAGCATTCGCATTCATTATTGTTAATGTCTATGGTTTGTTGAGGTTGGAAAATGCTTGGCGTGGGTTTGAAATGCACTCTAACAATGATTTCTTCCCCATTGCTCATGCCCCCTAAAACCCCTCCGCTACGATTGCTCAAAAACCCTTTTTGATCCATTAAATCATTATACTCTGAGCCTTTTAGTAAAGAGCTTTCTACCCCCTTGCCTATTTCAACCGCTTTCACCCCATTAAGCCCCATCATCGCTTCAGCGATTTTAGCGTCTAATTTAGCGTATAGCCCTTGACCTAAGCCAATGGGGAGCTTTTGATTAGTTTTTGTGCTCCTTGCTCTAATCAAAGCCACACCCCCAATGCTATCGTGGTTTTTGATAGCGTTTTGAATGGCTGTTTTTTGCGCTTCTTCTTGATCTTTGTCTAGGGCAAAAATCTCACTTTTTAAGGCGTGATTGAAATCGTAATTTTTGGCTTCAATGCCCCCAATTTTAATAATCCCGCTTTCACAAACAATACCAATTTCTCTTAAAAGCATTTTAGCAAACGCCCCAGCAGCCACTCTTATAGCGCTCTCTCTAGCCGAGCTCCTCCCCCCACCCCTAAAATCCCTGATGCCGTATTTATGAAAATAAGTAAAATCCGCATGGCTAGGCCTGAAAAGGTTTTTAATGTTATCGTAATCCTTGCTCCTAGCCCTTTGGTTGTGGATTAAAAACCCTATGGGCGTCCCTGTGCTAAAACCTTCAAAAACCCCGCTTGTTATTTCCACTTTATCGTCTTCTTTTCGTGGCGTAATGAAAACGTTCCTCCCCCCTTGGCGGCGCTTCATTTCATTTTCCAATAAGTCATAGTCTATTTTAATCCCGCTAGGCATGCCGTCTAATACCCCCCCTATCATATCCCCATGCGATTCCCCAAAGGTCGTGAGCCTTAAAAAACGCCCCAAAGTGTTCATTTGGCTTCCTTCAGTTTTTGGAGCGCTTGATAAGCGCATTGCTGTTCGGCTTCTTTTTTACTTTTGCCTTTAGCGGTCGCATACATTTTATCTTGAATGTATAGAGCCATTTCAAATTCTTTATGGTGATCGGGGCCTTTTTCTTGGAGTAATTGGTAAGTGGGGATCACGCAAAATTGCGCTTGGGTCAATTCCTGCAAAGCGGTTTTATAGTCCATAAACAAATGCTCCAAATCCAAACGCTTGTAAGCGCGATTGAGTAATTTTTGTATGATTTTACGCACCTTAGCTAACCCTGCTTCTAAATACACCCCGGCCATTAAAGCCTCAAAAGCGCTTGACAAAATAGAGGGTTTTTCCCTCCCCTTAGAAATTTCTTCAGAAGAAGAAACGCGCAAATAATCCTGTAAAGCAATCGCTTTCGCTAATTTCGTAAAACCATGCGCGCTCACAATAGAAGCCCTTAATTTAGAGAGTTTGCCCTCATCGTATTGATAGAATTTATGGTATAGCAACTCCCCTATCACCAAGCCCAACACCGCATCGCCCAAAAATTCCAAGCGCTCATTGTTTAAAGCGAGCTTGCATGATTTATGCGTTAAGGCTTGCTCCAATAAACGCTTGTCTTTAAAAGAATACCCTAAAGCTTTTTCTAGCGTTGTATAAGGGTTATTAGGCGTTACATAAGGGCTGTTTTGAGAGCGTTTGTTTTTCATCGTGTTTCCCTTTAAATGGTCGTTTTGACCCGTTTTTGCGCCTCTAATTTAGCGAGGCTATCGCATCGTTCATTCTCGGCATGCCCATTATGCCCCTTGATCCAAACAGCCACAATCAAATGCCCTTTAGAGACTTTTAAAAATTCTTTCCATAAATCCACATTTTTAACTTTAGAAAAATTCTTTTTTTGCCAGTTAGCTAGCCACACATTGATCGCTTGGCACACGTATTGCGAATCGCTATAAAGCGTGATATTACACGGGCGTTTCAAAATTTTTAACGCTTCATTGAGCGCTCTTAATTCCATGCGGTTATTCGTGGTGAAATGTTCGCCCCCACTGATGGTTTTTTCTTTATCTTTATAGCGTAAAATCGCCGCATACCCGCCTGGCCCGGGATTGCCTAAAGAAGAGCCATCGCAAAAAATTTCAATTTCTTGCATTCAATCCACTCCCATAGCATGCGTTTTTTTAGAAATTTTAAGCACCATATCCATAAACGCTAACTGGTAACATACAGGACATCTATGGCTTTCAAAAGGAAAGATTTGTTTGCAATGCTTGCAGCGGTATTCAAAAGTCAGACTCGCTTTTATAGGGCTATGCAATAGAGCGCGTAAAACTTCTAATTCAAAAATTTGGCAAGGTTTGTGATCCAAAAGCAGCCCTTGAGATCGCGCAATGTCTTGCAAAAGGGCGTGTTTTTCTAAAATGAAAACAGGGATATTCATATCCCATAAAAGATCGATCACATTTTCTAGCCGTTCGGTTGCATCAATTTCTTGCCAAAAAAGATTTTCATCATGCGATTTTAAGTGATTTAAAGCGATTTTTTTCAAATCTAACGACGCCTTTGAAACATGCAAGATTTTAGCCGCCTCTTCCTTATTCTCTATTAAATGCATGAGATAAAGGTAATTTTTAATCGTTTCAATTTCAACCACTTCTAATTCTTCCAAACATTCCAAAGTCTCTAAAGCCTTTGAATAATCTTTTTCTAATTCATACGCATGCAAAAGTTTCAACAACGCTCCCACATTCCTTGGGGAAAAGCGCAAAATTTCTTTCACGGTGTCTTTTGTTTTTTGCAAATACCCCACGCTAAAATAATTTTCAGCTAATAAATCTAAAACAACGATTTTTTCTTCATCTTTTAAGGAGCGATTCAAAAGCCCTTTTAAGATTTCAATACTCATTTGTACATCCGCTTTAGAATACGCTCTGGCTAAAAACATCAAACTAGAAATTTTAGCATGCTTTAAAAGCTCGTCTAAATTCTCACTGCCCGCATAAGCGTTTTGATTTTGGGCGAATTTTTGTAAAAATTTTTTGTTTCTCTTTCGGGTGAAATACGCCCTAGCCTGTTCTAATAGAATGACAAGAGCGATAATGAAAGTGAATAAAGCGATAGAAAATAAAGAATCTTTATAGAGGAAATTGAAATGTTGCACAATCTAAAAATCACTCTCTAATCATCACAATCCTAGACTTAACGCGCAATTTTTCAAAATGCTCTTCTAAAATCTTATCTTTAGATTCTTCCACTAATTTTTGAGCGATGAATTGCTTGGCCTGGCTGAAGCTCACTTCGTTTTTACCCTTTTTTTCCTTGATATAAAAGGTGATAAACTGCCCCCCACCCCCATTCATAACGGGCGTAAAAGAGCCTTGCTCATGCGAAATAAAGACTTGAGCGATTTGGGGGTTTAAGGTTTTCATCTCTATTTTTTCATTGGCCTTACTCACCCCTGGAATTTCCAAATTAGGGTCTGCCATAGCCCTTTCTAAATCTTCTTGACTCGTTGAAGTGTAGCGCACAGTTTCTATTTCTGTGGGGATACTGAATTGCTCCTTGTGTTTGTTGTAATATTCGCGCATTTTGGTTTCAGAGCTGGTATCCACATTCGTGAGTAAGATATTGCGCAACAATTCTTGCATTTCTAAATGCTCTTTAAGCTGATCTCTATAGAGTTTATAATGCCCCTCAGCCATAAGCATTTGTTTGAAATGGTCTAAATCCATGCCTTGTTGTTGCGCCATCATCGCCATTTCTTGGTCTAGCTTGTCATCATCTACATGGATTTTCAAGCGCTCAATTTCTTGGTTTTTAATGCGCTCAGCGATCAAACGATCCCTGGCTTGAGCTTTGCTCACTTTAGATTTTTTTTGCTCTTCTTGGATTTGATACAGCGTGATAGGCGAGCCATTAACGAGCAAAGAAATGCCCCCTACGACCTTATCTTCAAGGGTGTTGTTGGTAGCGTTATTAGGATTACCAAAAATAGAATTGAATTGAGAGCTAGGGCTTGTTTCCTTATTTTTTTCAAGAGTTTGAGAGGTTGTCTCTTTTTCTTCAAGTTTTGGCGCGTTATTTTGAACGCCTTGATTTTGCGTGCCTTGATTTTGAACCCCTTTAGCGCCCTCTTTGATTTTAGAAGGCGTTATTTTTTGAGTGGGATTTTTGGCATCCCCATGATGGACTTCTGCTCTGGGCTTTCTTTTGGCTTTTATTTCTTTCTTTTCTTCGGGGTTTTTCTTTTCTTCTTTTTTATTTTTCAAATCCTTATTCTTCAAATCCTTATTCTTTATCTCTTGGCGGATTTTTTTATCCAAAGAAGACTCTTGCTTCCTCCCTTCTAAGGCTTCTACTTTAGAATCAGGCTCTGCATAAACCACCCCAATAAATAATAGAACCTTAGAAATATAAGAAAAAATTTTCCTCATCAACCCAATTTCTCTTTCAAAATAGCATTCACCACGCTAGGATTAGCGCCTTTTAGATTTTTCATCGCTTGCCCTACAAAAAACCCAAAAAGCTTGTCCTTACCGCTTTTGTATTCAAGCACCTTATCAGCGTTGTTTTTAAGCACCTCTTCTATGACTTTAACAATCGCTTCCGTGTCATTGACTTGAGACAAACCCATTTGCTCAATAAGGGTATCCACATCGCCCCCTTGCTCTTCTAAAAGCTTGTCTAACACATCTTTAGCGCTCTTACCTGAAATCTTGCCCTCATCAATGCGTTTGGCTAAAGTGCCTAGCGCATGAGCGCTAATCCCGCAATTTTCTAAAGTAACTTCAGCCTTCAAACGCCCTAATAATTCCACGCAAAGCCATGTTACGCTCGTTTTAGCCTTAACCCCAAGATTGAGCATGCTTTCAAAATACTCCGCCAATAAAGGATCGCTCACCAATAAATTCGCATCGTCTTCTTTAAGGTTAAAATCTTTCATGTAGCGGATTTTTTTCGCGCTAGGCAATTCATTGATCTTTTGAGCTTCTTTTAAAAGCTTCTCATCAATAAAAACAGGATACAAATCCGGATCTTTAAAATAGCGGTAATCCGCTGATTCTTCTTTATTGCGCATAGAAAGGGTGATCCCTTTGGCGGTGTCAAAAAGGCGCGTTTCTTGAACCACCTCTTCACTATAACGCCCATTTTCCCACGCCACGCTTTGGCGCTCTATCTCGTATTCAATCGCTTTAGCGATGAATCTAAAACTATTTAGATTTTTAATCTCTACTCTCGTGTAAAGCTTTTCATCGCCTTTGGGTCTAATGGACACGTTCGCATCGCACCTGAAATTCCCCTCTTGCATGTTCGCATCAGAAATCCCTATAAAACGCACGATAGCATGGAGCTTTTTCAAATACGCTATGGCTTCTTCACTATTTTTCATGTCCGGCTTGCTGACAATTTCTAATAAAGGGGTGCAAGCGCGGTTCAAATCCACTAAAGAATAACTGCCCTCATGGATATTCTTACCGGCGTCTTCTTCCATGTGGGCTCTTTCAATACGCACGATTTTTGCGCCCTCTTTGGTGTCAATCTCTAACTTCCCATCGCTCACAATGGGGACTTCAAACTGCGAAATTTGATAAGCCTTAGGCAAATCAGGGTAAAAGTAATTTTTCCTCGCAAAAAGGGAATATTGGTTGATATTGGCTTCAATGGCTGTGCCTAATTGGATGGCTTTTTTAACCACTTCTTTATTCAATACCGGCAAAGCTCCCGGTAAGCCCAAACACACAGGGCAGGTGTTAGAATTGGGGGTTTCTCCAAAGCTTGTAGAGCAAGAGCAAAAGATTTTGGTTTTGGTGTTGAGTTGGACATGGACTTCTAGCCCAATTACAGCTTCAAATGGCATTATTTGTCCTTCTTTTTATTGCTCACAATGGCAAAGGTCAAGTCGTTGATTTCGGTGTGCGCTTTAATGAAATCATTGATTTCTTTCAAACTCATTTTTTGGATTTGATTGAGTAGCGTTTGGTTGAAATTTAAAGGCAAACCTAAATAAAAATAATTGTAAGTGGTGTTCAAGCGGCTAGAGATCGTTTCATTCCTTAAAGGCTCAGAGCCTAGTAAAAACTTTTTAGCGTCGTCTAATTCTTGTTGCGTCATGCCTTTTTCTATAAATTCCTTAACGATTTTTTTAACTAAGGCAACGCTTTTAGCTTGAGTGCTGAGTTTGGTTTGCAAATACCCGCTCGCAAAATGCGCCACTTTAGAAAAATTAGAGCGGATATACACGCTATAAGCCAAGCCCTCTTGAACCCTGATTTTTTCCATTAAACGAGAGCCAAACCCCCCCCCAAGCACAAACATCATGACTTTAGATTTCGCTAAATCCTGTTTTAAATCCTTGATTTTAAAGGGCGCACCAAAATACACGAAAGCCTGTTCAGTGTCTTTATAGAGAACTTTTTCGCTTTTTTTATCGCTCGTTTCAAAATAAGGCTCTTCATACGCTTTACCTTGCGGCAAGAAATTAAGAGCGTTATCTAAACGCTTAAGGGTTTGATCGATTTTCAAATCGCCCCCAAGCACCACCACGAGCTTATTGAGTTCAAAGACCTTAGCAAATTGCTGTTTCAAATCCTCTAGCTTGATTTTTTGGAGACTCTCTTTAGTGCCTAAAGCTGCATTAGCTAAAGGGGTGTTAGCAAAAAGTTCTTGCTTTAAAGTCAATTTAGCCAAATAGTCAAAGTCGCTTTCTTTTTGTAAAAGCGCGGCCAACATTTGGGTTTTGACTTTTTCTAAAGCGTTTTGCGTGAAATTAGGGGATTTTAAAAGCTCTTTTAAGCGCATGATGGCTTCATCTTCGTATTCTTTTAAAAATTCTAAAGTGATTTGCAAATCTTCTGCGCTGGTATCCACATTCAAACTGATCGCTTTTTGCTCTAAAAGTTGCGCAAATCCCACCGCACCAAGCTCCTTAGTGCCTTCGTTTAAAACTTGCGCGAATAATTTCGCCAAACCCAACTGATCTTTATCGCTTAAGCTCCCACCCCCCCTAAAAGCTAAATGGATAAACCCCATAGGCAATAAATGGTTTTCTTCATAAATCACAGGGACTTTAGCTTGATTGATTTCTTGGTGTGTCAAAGCGCTCGCTTGTAACCCCATAAAAACTCCTAATAATAAAGTGATTAAAAATTTTTTCATGCTCTTTATACCTTTGCTTTAGCCGGATAACGCTTTAAGATTTCATAAGCGGTGTTTCGCTTAGCCGCCACGCTCCCAATGTCTTCAATAAGCTCTATCATTCCCGCTTCATTCATACAAAAACTCGTCCCGGCCGCTTTCACTACATTTTCTTCCATCATCACGCTCCCTAAATCATTCGCTCCAAACAATAAGGCTAATTGCCCTATCATAGAGCCTTGAGTAACCCATGAGCTTTGTATGTTTTGAATGTTATCCAAAAAAATCCTACTGCATGCCAAATAGCGTAAATACCGATTGGAACTCGCTTTTTTAATACTTGGGATTTCTTCTTTTAAGGGGGTGTTGTTGGGCTGAAAACTCCATAAAATAAAAGCCCTAAAGCCACCGGTTTCATCTTGCAAATCGCGCACTCTTTGTAAATGCTCCACTACATCTTCTTCATTATCCACGCTCCCAAACATCATGGTAGCCGTGCTTTTAATCCCGCAAAGGTGGGCCATTCTATGCACTTCAATCCACCGATCGCTACTCAATTTTTTAGGAGCAATGACATCGCGCACCCTATCGCTTAGTATTTCTGCTCCCGCTCCTGGAATGGAACTTAACCCGGCGTTTTTCAACCTTTCTAAAACTTCTTTTAAAGACAATTTAGAGATTTTAGAAATGTAATCAATTTCAACCGCGCTAAAACCATGAATGGTAATGGTGGGGAATTTTTGGGCGATATGGCTGACTAAATTCTCATAATAATCAATCTTTAGCTGCGGGTGCACCCCCCCTTGAAAAAGGATCTGCGTGCCGCCAATAGCGAGCAATTCTTCAATCTTTTGATCAATTTCTTCATAGCTCAACACATAGGCGTCTTTTTCTTTTAAGGTGCGTTTGAATGCACAAAACTTGCAATCCACAAAACAAATATTGGTGTAATTGATATTCCTATCCACAATAAAAGTCGTCAAGTTTTCAGGGTGCAAGCGTTGCTTCACCCTCAAAGCCCTTTGCCCTAATTCTTTCAAGGGCGCGTTTTTCATTAAATCCAAAATTTCTTCTCTGTTAATACGCATTTTAAAACCTTGTTCCCATAGAAAATTCAAAATGTTGCGTGTAATCGTCCATGTTAGGGTTGAAGCACAGCCCTTTACATTTTTTGCCATTGCCATCGCCCCATTGATTGAAAAACGCTATAGGGAAAATCAACACCAAAGGCCCCATGGGCGAAATCCATTCAATCTGCAAGCCTGTAGAAGCCCTCCAAGTCGCTCTTTCAAACCCAGCCCCTATCACGCCATAATCTTTAAAATTCGCTGTCGTGACGGGGGCGTTATAGAAGAAACTCCCCCTAGTTGGGGTTTTAAAGGTTAGGAAACCAAAGTCAAAAAACCACGCTAAGCGCATTTTAGCCGCTTTCAACACCCCATAGCTCAATTCAGTAGAAGCGGTAAAAATCCCATCGCCTCCAAGCCACAAGCCAAACTCATCTTTAGGCGTAACCGATCCGTTCCTAAAGCCTCTCACTGTGGTTACGCCCCCCATGTAGAAAGTGGAGTTTAAGGGCAAGTAATCATCGGTGTTATACCTAAAGATATAGCCCCCTTGCGTTTTAAAGCGAGCGATCAAATCTATCAATAAATATTTTTGCAAATGGTGGTAAGCGGCGAATTTACCATAGACTTTGGTGTTACGGACATTCCCGCCTAACCCGTTCCACGAATTGAGCGTGCCAGAGCTTGGCAAGCCAGACATCGTCGCATAGGAATTAAAGATAACCCCATTTCTAGGGAAATAATAATCATCGGTGTTATCATAGCTCACATCAAGAGTGAAAGAGCTGGTGATAGGCGTATGGTAATCCCTATCCCAAATACCTTTTATTTCTGGTGAAGTGGTGATCGCTCCAGGGCTAGAACAGCTTTCAGGTTGTAAGGGGGTTTTACCGCCTGATAAGCGGTTGATAATCACTGATGCGGGGGTAGAACATTGCCTTGGAGAAACCACTTCATTAACAGAGGAATAGTAGCGGTTGTATAAAGGGCTGCTAAAACCAAGGAGCTTGGTAACGTTCAAGTTATACCCTAAGCTCACATGGGTTCTGTTACCCAGCATGCGCCCGATATTCACGCCAAAGCCCCCACCTTGTTGGATGTATTGGTAGCTTATCCTGTAATCCGCATAAAGATTGATCGTAGAGCTATACCAGCTGTCAAAAATCCTTGGATTAGTCAAGCTCAAATTCCCCGCAAACATACGCCCCGCTCCTTTTGGCATGCCCGGATAAGATCTGCCCCCCCCTGTAGCGATGTTAGCATACAAGCTCATGCTTTGGCCGGTCCCAAAAAGGTTTCTTTCGCTCACGCTCCCATTAAGCATAAGCCCTCCATAAGAGCCATAGCCTAACCCAAATTGCAACTGCCCGGTGCGCCCCTCTTCTACGCTCACTAACAAATCCATAAGCGAGCTATTGACCCTTTTTTCTTCAATTTTGACTTTAGAGAAGAACCCTAAACGCCTTAAAGAATTTTCGGAATTTCTCAGTTTGGTCAAGTTGTATTTATCCTTAGGCCCTAACAATAACTCCCTTCTGATGATCCTATCGCTCGTGCGCTGGTTCCCTGAAATGATGACATCATTGATATACACCATATCGCCCACTTCAATACGATAAATGACTTTCACAAGCCCGTTTTTTTCATCTTTATCCAAGTCTGGCTTCACCACCGCAAACGCATAACCCTTATCGGCGATTTCGGTTTTTAAAATTTGCGCATCCGCTCTTAAATGCTCAATATTAAAAACATCTTTCCTTTTCACTTTAAGGGCTTTTTCTAAGGTTTTTAAGGGGACTACCGGGTTGTCAATCTCTATTAAAATGTCTGAAATCCTGTATTGGATCCCCTCTTTGACTTTATAATGAAGCTTAGCGTCATGGGTAGAAAAATCCGTTTTCAAAAAAGGCGAAGAAATATGAGCGTCCAAATAACCCCTACGCATATACACATCTTGGATACGCATAGAATCGTATTCTAATTGATCTAAACGCAATTTCCCGTCATTCAAGCCCCACATCCAGCCCATGAAATCGCGCTGTTTGTTCGCGCTTAAAGATTCAATCATGCGGCGTTTTAATTTCGCGCTTCCCTCATAAATGGATTGTTTGATATAAATACTATCCCCCCTATTCACATCAAACACGATTAGTAACGCGCCCTCACTGACCTTTTCTGTGCGCACCTCCACCACGCTCCCATAATAGCCCTGCCCCTCTAAAGCTGTTTTTAAAGCCGTTTTAGCATGCTCTAATTTTTGCTCATCAAAGGTGTCGCCCTTTTTGATCCCCATTTGGGATTTTAAGCCGTCTTTTTCCTTTTCAGTCCCATAACCCTTGATTTCTACCCCAGCAATCCTGGCTTTTTCATCAAAATGAAACTCTAATATACCGCCTTCAAAAGTGGCATAAACGTCTTTAAAATACCCTTGATTGAACAAAGCCAAAACAGCGGTGTCTATTTTTTTAGAATCCACAATATCGCCCACACGAATCTTTACAATCTCATTAGCGAGCATGTCAGACATGTAAGAAAGCCCGATATAAGAAATGGACTTGACTTTCATTTCTTTAGGCGTTTGATTGGATTGAGAAGTTTCGTTTGGAGCCTCATTTTTTGGAGATTTTTGAGAGGCTTCTTTTGGAGAAGCCAAATCGTTTGGTTTAGAGCCGTCATTTTCTAAAGCTTCAACGCTGGTATTGATACATGCGAAAACAAGAGAGGATAGAATTAATTTTTTAATACTGATTTCCTTAATAGATTTTAGCTTGAGTGTTGTTAGTAGTATTATTATAACCAATCATTCTTAAAAACGCTAAAAATTATTAAAATTTCTGTATAAAATTATACAAACTATCCCTTTCTACCGCAACAAAACCAGCGTCCTTGATTTTAAATACCAAATCTTCTTTTTCTAAACCATGCCGGCTCTTTGCACCTGCCGCGCTTTGAATGCTCTCTATTTCTATCGTGCCGTCTAAATCGTTAGCGCCAAATTCTTGAGCCACTAAAGCCAAATTCAAGCCCAAAGTCGCCCAATAAGCTTTAATGTGGGGGATATTGTTTAAAAGAATGCGAGATATGGCGATGGTTTTTAAGATTTCTATCGCGCTAGGGGATTTTTCCACTTTCAAATAATTGTTTTCTTTTTGGTACAACAAGGGGATAAAAGCGTTAAAACCCCCTTCTTTATTTTCTACTTTATTTTTAGGGCTTTGGATTTTTTTGATTCTTAACATGTGATCGATGCGATGGATCTTATCTTCAATATGCCCAAAAAGCATGGTAGCGTTACTCATTTTGCCTAATTTGTGCCAATAAGCATGGATTTCTAACCACCGAGAAGATCCCACCTTACCCTTACAGATTTTACGCCTAACTTCTTCATCAAAAATCTCCGCCCCCCCACCCGGCATGGAATCCACCCCGGCTTTGAGCATGTCTTCTAGCACGCTTTCAAAAGGTTTGTTGAATTTAACACTTAAAAAATGCACTTCTGCAGCGGTCATGGCCTTTAGGTGTAAGTTAGGCATTTCTTGTTTGATGGTTTCAAACACCTTTAAATACCATTCATAAGAGTAATTAGGGTTATGAGCGCTCACGATATGGACTTCTTTAATCCCCTTGTTGTAGGAGTTTTTAACCTTTTCTAGGATTTCTTCTAAGCTCATTTCATAAGGGTTAGGGTTTTTTCTGTGGGCTGAAAAAGCGCAAAATTTGCAAGCGTCCGCGCAAATATTGCTAGGGTTTAAATGCCTATTCACATTAAAATACACGATTTTTTGGTGCATGTTTTGGCGCATTTGATCCGCTGCTTCCCCTAGCGTGTATAAATCATAATCATAAAGCTTCACTAATTCTTTACTTTCAGTAACCTGATTGTCTAATACTTTTTCTAAAAAGTCCATTATTAAATTGCCCTTTCATTATTAAAGATAAACGATTGTAGCATTTTTGGATTGAAGAATGCTTTTTATTAATTGTATAAAAATATTCCCTTTTAACCCCTTAACCCCCCTATTGAATACCAACCCCTTTTTTTGACCTAATTCTCATTAAAAGCGCTTTTATGATAAAATCTAAGCTTTATCAAGCCATTAGCTGGTGTTCTTTCTCATTTTTATAAATTTTTAAAAATTTTCATACTCTTGTTTACTTTTTCATTATCATTTATGCTATAATTATGGGACAACTTAAACCAACACAAAGGAGATACTATGTTATCAAAAGACATCATTAAGTTGCTAAACGAACAAGTGAATAAGGAAATGAACTCTTCCAACTTGTATATGAGCATGAGTTCTTGGTGCTATACCCATAGCTTAGATGGCTCGGGGCTTTTCTTGTTTGACCATGCGGCTGAAGAATACGAGCATGCTAAAAAGCTCATCATCTTCTTGAATGAAAACAATGTGCCTGTGCAATTGACCAGCATCAGCGCCCCTGAGCATAAGTTTGAAGGTTTGACTCAAATTTTCCAAAAAGCCTATGAACATGAGCAACATATCAGCGAGTCTATTAATAATATCGTTGATCACGCCATAAAAGGCAAAGATCATGCGACTTTCAATTTCTTGCAATGGTATGTGTCTGAACAGCATGAAGAAGAAGTGCTTTTCAAGGATATTTTGGATAAAATTGAGTTGATTGGTAATGAAAACCATGGCTTGTATTTGGCTGATCAGTATGTCAAAGGGATCGCTAAAAGCAGGAAATCTTAATTTTAAGGTCATTGAGTGCAAAAACTGGCCGTTTTTGATTTTGACTCCACGCTAGTCAATGCTGAGACGATTGAGTCTTTAGCGAGGGCGTGGGGGGTGTTTGATGAAGTGGAAAAGATCACTTTGAAAGCTATGAATGGCGAAACAGATTTTCATAAAAGTCTTATTTTAAGGGTTTCTAAACTCAAAAACATGCCCTTAAAACTAGCCAAAGAAGTTTGTGAAAGTCTGCCTTTGTTTGAGGGGGCGTTTGATCTCATTAACGCTTTAAAAGAGAAAAATTACAAGGTGGTTTGCTTTAGTGGGGGCTTTGATCTAGCGACCAATCATTACAGGGATTTATTGCATTTAGATGCAGCTTTCAGTAACACGCTGATCGTGGAAAATGACGCCTTAAACGGCTTGGTTACTGGGCATATGATGTTTTCGCATTCTAAGGGCGAAATGCTCCTCGCCTTACAACGCTTATTAAATATCAGTAAAGATCGCACTTTAGTCGTGGGCGATGGGGCGAATGACTTGAGCATGTTCAAACATGCCCATATTAAAATCGCTTTCAACTCTAAAGAGGTTTTAAAACAGCACGCCACACATTGCATCAATGAGCCTGATTTAGCCCTAATCAAGCCTTTGATTTAAAAAATTTTTTTGTAAAATACTCCTTTTAAAGGATAACCATGTTCCAGCCCCTATTAGACGCTTATACAGACAGCACCCGTTTAGATGAAACCGATTATAAGCCCCCATTAAATATAACCCTAGCGAATTGGTGGCCTTTGGATAAAAGAGAAAGCAAAGGGTTTAGAAAAAAATTTATTTTACATTTCATTTTAAGCCAGCATTACACAATCACTTTACACCGAAACCCTGATAAACCTGCGGACATCGTCTTTGGTAACCCCCTTGGATCGGCCAGAAAAATCCTATCCTATCAAAACGCTAAAAGGGTGTTTTACACTGGTGAAAACGAAGTCCCTAATTTCAACCTCTTTGATTACGCCATAGGCTTTGATGAATTGGATTTTAATGATCGTTATTTGAGAATGCCTTTATATTATGCCAGTTTGCATTACAAAGCCGAGAGCGTGAATGACACCACCGCGCCCTACAAACTCAAATCTGACAGCCTTTATGCTTTAAAAAAACCCTCCCATCATTTTAAAGAAAACCACCCCAATTTATGCGCAGTAGTGAATGATGAGAGCGATCCTTTGAAAAGAGGGTTTGCGAGCTTTGTCGCAAGCAACCCTAACGCCCCTATAAGGAACGCTTTCTATGACGCTTTAAATTCTATTGAGCCAGTTACTGGGGGAGGGAGCGTGAAAAACACTTTAGGCTATAACGTCAAAAACAAAAACGAATTTTTAAGCCAATACAAATTCAATCTGTGTTTTGAAAACACTCAAGGCTATGGCTATGTAACTGAAAAGATCATTGACGCTTACTTTAGCCACACCATTCCTATTTATTGGGGGAGTCCTAGCGTGGCGAAAGACTTTAACCCTAAGAGTTTTGTAAACGTTTGTGATTTTAAAGATTTTGATGAAGCGATTGATTATATTAGATACTTGCACACGCACCCAAACGCTTATTTAGACATGCTCTATGAAAACCCTTTAAACACCCTTGATGGGAAAGCTTACTTTTACCAAGATTTGAGTTTTAAAAAAATTCTAGATTTTTTTAAAACGATTTTAGAAAACGACACGATTTATCACGATAACCCTTTCATTTTCTATCGTGATTTGAATGAGCCGTTAGCATCTATTGATGATTTGAGGGTTAATTATGATGATTTGAGAGCCGATTACGATCGCCTTTTACAAAACGCTTCGCCTTTATTGGAACTCTCTCAAAACACCACTTTTAAAATCTATCGCAAAGCTTACCAAAAATCCTTACCTTTGTTGCGCGCCATAAGGAGATGGGTTAAAAAGTAAGGTGCATTTTAAGACTGATTAAGAAATTGGAGCGCTATTTTAAAATGTGCTAACGCTTCTTTTTTGAGCGTAGGGTTTTTGAGCATGTCCTCTAAAGCATGGGTGCTTAAAAAATGTTTTGTTTTTAAAGACACGATGCGCCCAAAAGCTTCTTCTTTAGAAAGGTTTAAAAGGCGTTTGGGCAAAATCTCGCCAAATACCACAATGACTTTTGAAGCGCTGTTGTCTAATTGCCAGGTTAAATGAAATAGGCATGCGTTGATTTCTTCTTCTAAATTAAGGCTGTTAGAGTCGCATTTAAGGAGCGATAAAATACTGCAATCTTTTAAGGGGTAGTTAAAAACCTTTTGGATAATGCTCTCTAACATGGCCGCTTTTAAATTGTTTAAGAAATGTAATTGGCTATCCAGCATGGGGGTTAGCGTGATGAAAGCGAGCTTGGAATTGGGGTTAAAAAGCCCGATCACCGGTTTTGAATGTTGGTGGCGTTTGCACAGATTGCAATTTTCTATACCCTCATGAACTTGTTTGTTAAGGGGCTTATTTTGGGGCTTGGTAAGGTTGGTATTGGTGTAAGTTTCGCCCAAAAGACGCTCCATATAAAGGGAGCGTAAAGTTTGAAGGCGTGAGTATTGCAAAGCGTTCAGTCTTTATGCTTTTTGAAAGCGTGAGGGCTTAGCATGTTTTCTGGCTTGAAAATATCGTCCAGTTGCTCTTTAGTTAAGATTTTCTTTTCTAAAGCGATGTCATAGATAGAACGATCGCTTTTTAAGGCTTCTTTGGCGATCATAGCGGATTTTTCATAGCCGATATGCGGATTTAGCGCGGTAACAATGCCAATGCTGTTAAAGACATAATCGTGGCAAATCTTTTCATTAGCCGTGATGCCTTCCACGCATTTAGTCGTTAAGGTTTCAATCGCACGCCCTAAAATCACAAAGGAATGGAAAAGCTTGTAAGCGATAACCGGCTCAAACACATTGAGTTGCAATTGCCCACCTTCTGCGGCTAACGCCACGCTCAAATCGTTCCCAATCACCGCAAAGCACACCTGATTGACCACTTCAGGGATCACCGGATTGACTTTACCGGGCATGATAGAGCTGCCCGGCTGCATTTTAGGCAAATTGATTTCATTCAACCCGGCTCTAGGGCCTGAACTAAGCAACCTGAGATCGTTACAGACTTTAGAGAGTTTCACTGCAATACGCTTTAACACCCCACTCACTTGCACATACGCTCCCGTGCTTTGAGTGGCTTCTATCAAATTATTAGCCATGACAAAGGGTCGGCCCGTTACTTCTTGGATTTTCTTTTCAATCAAACTGCGATAATCCGGGTGCGAATTGATCCCTGTGCCAATAGCCGTTCCGCCTAAATTAAGCTCTCTTACCCAATTCCTAGCGTCTAAAACCTGCTCAATATCCCTATCAACCATCAACGCATAAGTTTCAAACTCTTGGCCTAAAGTCATAGGCACAGCGTCTTGAAGCTGGGTGCGCCCCATTTTAATCACATGGGAAAATTCCTTAGCTTTTTGAGCAAAAGCGTCCCTTAAAGCCTTCATGGGAGCGACTAAATTACTCAAGCGCTCATAAATAGCGATTTTTAACGCGCTAGGATAGGCGTCATTAGTGGATTGAGAGCGGTTGACATGGTCGTTTGGGTGGCAAAATTGATACTCGCCCTTTTGATGCCCCATGTATTCTAAAGCCAAATTAGCAATCACTTCATTCATGTTCATGTTCGTGCTTGTGCCAGCCCCCCCTTGAATCATATCCACAATGAATTGATCATGGTATTTGCCATCAACCAACAAATCGCACGCATGGCAAATCGCAATTTTAAGCTTTTCATCAATCAAGCCTAATTGCGCGTTCGCTAAAGCAGCCGCTTTTTTGACTTGAGCGAAAGATTTGATAAAAACAGGATAACTGCAAAGCTTGTCGTTGGTAATGAAAAAATTTTCACTCGCTCTTAAAGTTTGAATCCCGTAATAAACTTCATCGCTAATTTCCATTTGCCCAATGAAATCATGCTCAATACGCATAAAAGCTCCTTGTGTAATAATTGAAAAATATTCTAGCTATTGTAACCAAATCTTGGATTATTTTTCTTTTAAGCGCGCAACTTTTGCCCCTAAGGCGTTGATTTTATCCTCTAATCTCTCATAACCCCTATCCAAGTGGTAAATCCTATGCACCCTACTCACGCCCTTAGCCACTAAAGCGGCTAAAATGAGAGCCGAAGAGGCCCTTAAATCGGTCGCCATCACATCGCTCCCGGTAAGCTCTGTGGATCCGCTAATGGTAGCCACATTCGTTTTCAGGCTGATATTAGCCCCCAAGCGTTGCAATTCGCTCGCATGCATGAAGCGGTTTTCAAAAAGCGTTTCTTCAATCACGCTCGTCCCCAAACACTGCGTGGCTAACGCCATGAATTGCGCTTGCATGTCTGTAGGAAAGCCCGGGTATTCTTTCGTGGTGATTTCAAAGGCTTGTCGTTTTTTGGCCGGATGAATTTCTATAGAATTTTCTTGAATATCTAGCGAAAAACCAATTTCTATAAGCTTATCCGTGATCGCTTGAAGATGGTTAGGGATGATACGATTGATTTTAAGCTGGCTGTTAGTGATAGCCCCCACGCACAAATAAGTGCCTGCTTCAATCCTATCGGGTATGATTTGAATGTCTTTTAGATTTAAAGCATCGCTTTCTACCCCCCTAATCTTTAACTCGCTGCTGCCAACACCCTCAATTTCTACCCCCCCACTCTGCAAAAACGCGCACAATTGAGTGATTTCTGGCTCTTTAGCAGCGTTAATGATGCGCGTGATCCCTTTAGCAAGACTGGCTGCCATGAGGGCGTTTTCTGTGCCTGTAACGCTGATTTTATCAAATAAAATATCATTCCCTTTCAAGCCTTTAGGGGCTTTTGCATGGATATAGCCTTGCTCAATTTTGATTTCAGCCCCTAATTGTTGCATCGCTTTTAAGTGCAAATCTACTGGCCTTGCTCCTATAGCGCACCCACCGGGCAAACTCACCAAACATTCTTTAAAACGCGCTAATAAAGGGCCTAAAACCAAAATAGAAGCGCGCATTTTACGCACCAAATCGTAAGTGGCTTCGGTGTGGCACAGGGATTTAGTGCTGATTTGAAGCGTGTGTGGGTTAAGCCATTCTAAGCTTGCACCTAAATTTTGCAACAATAACGCCATCGCCTTTATATCCACCACTTGGGGCAAGGATTTGATTTTGACTTCTTGTTGGCTTAAAAGCGTGGCGGCTAAAATGGGGAGTGCGGAATTTTTCGCCCCAGAAATTTCTACCCCCCCTTTTAAAGGGACTTGTCCTACAATCTCTAAAAAATCCAATTCTATCCTTTTTCTTTTTTATTCTTAAGGGCTAAGCCGGTAGCGTTAGCGATTTTTTGTTGGTAATTAGGGTTAGCGTTTTCTAATTCTTGCCCAAAATTGATAGCGTCTTCTAATTCAAAAAATTCTGAAGCGACTAAATTTTGGATCGTTTCTAACCACAGAGTTTCTTTATCTTTGGGGCAAATTTTAAAACGCTCATTGAAGCTGTTTTTAAGTTTTTCTAAGGCTTGTGCGTTTTTAAGGTTTTTGATTTGCGCGCTCAAATCTTCTAAAGAGAGGCTTTTATTAGGAATATTTTGCTTTAAGGGGGGGCGAGTAAGCCTCCAAACAAGCCCCATTAATAACACAGGGAGTAAGCATACAGAGAGGATCAAATACATGTAAGCGTAATAAGTCAAATTGCCCATGTTGATAAGATTTATAAGCGTTTTTTATAATAAGCGTTACTCGCTTCAATATAGCCTTCCACGCTCCCGCAATCGTATCGTTTGCCCTTGAATTGGTAAGCGATGATCCGCTTTCTTTTGGCTTGAGTGAGTAAAGCGTCTGTGATTTGGATTTCATTGTTTTTACCCGGTTTCGTCTCGCTTAAAATTTCAAAAATATCCGGGGTTAAAATGTAGCGCCCTATCACGGCCAGATTGCTTGGGGCGTCTTCTTGGCTTGGTTTTTCCACCATGTCTTTAATCTCATACACCCCCTCTTCTAACCATTCGCCCCTGATCACGCCGTATTTTGAAACTTCTTCTAGCGCCACTTCTTCAATGGCTACAATGGAGCATTGGTATTTTTGATACAATGAAGTCATTTGCTTTAATACGCTTGGGTGATCGTGGCTTATGCATAAGTCATCGGCTAAAATCACCGCAAAAGGCTCATTGCCTATGAGGGCTTCTCCGGTTAAAATCGCATGCCCTAAGCCTTTCATTTGCTTTTGGCGCACATAGGAAAAACAGCATTTTTCTATAATGTTACGAATGCTTTTTAAAGCGTTTTCTTTGTTAGTGCCTTGGATTTGATGCTCTATTTCATAGCTCGTGTCAAAATAATCTTCTAAGCTTCGTTTATTCCTTCCTGTAACGATCGCCATCACTTCACAGCCCGCTTCCATCGCTTCTTCCACAGCGTATTGGATTAAAGGCTTATCCACAATGGGCAGCATTTCTTTAGGAATGGTTTTAGTGATCGGCAAAAAGCGCGTGCCATAGCCAGCGGCAGGAAAAAGGCATTTTTTAATCATGGTTTGTCCTTTGAGTTAAGAGTTTGTTCTAAAAATCCATCAATAGGGATGAAATTCCCAAAAATTTCTTGATAAATCAAGTAATTGAGCATGACCCTAAAGCCATACATGCGAGTCTCGCTATAAGGCATAAGCTCCATGCTAAGCCATGGCTCAAAATGATTTTTTTCTTTGAATCGTTTGGAGCTTTCTAACCACCTCCTTAAAAACCCAGGCCCAGCGTTATAAGCGTAGGCGACAAAAAGGGGGTGGTTGAATTCTTTTTTCAAATAATTCAAGTAGTAATTGCCAAATTTGAGGGCGATATTGGGGTTAAACATGTCGTTTAGATCAACATTATCCATGCCAAGGCTTTTAGCGAAAGGCCCTACATTAAAGGGCATGATTTGCATAAGCCCTAGAGCAAAGGAGCGAGAGATTAAAGCCGGGAGCAAGAAACTTTCTTGCCTAGCGATCGCATACGCCATAGCCCTTTCATCTGTATTTTGCCACTCAATAATGCCCTCATAAGGGGATAAATAATAATAAATCTTGTCTTTATTGCGTTGGCTTAAAAGATAGGTCAATTCAGGAGTGCTTTTTTCATAATACAAGCTTTTTAGCATCGCATTAAACGCGCCCTCATCTTTCAAACTCAAGGTTTTTTCCTTAAAAATTTGCCACGAAAAAGGATCGTAAGTGTTAAAAGGAGGGTCTTCTTGACTTAAATTCTGGATGTGAGAAATGATGCGGTAACTTGGCGTGGTTTTTAATTTGCGGCTCGCATAAAGACTATAGAGGTTTAAAGCTGGGCTTTGTGAAAGGCGTTCCAAAGTTTTTTTCTTTTTAGAGACTAAATACTGCCAAAAAATCGCTCTGTCTTTTGAAAAATCATCATCTTTAACCACCGCTTCTGATCGTTCAAAATACTTGAGCGCTTTAGAGGGTTTTTTGCGCAAGATTTCATTGATCCCTAGAATAAAAAAGGTTTGTGCGTTGCTGTGGGTAGCGTTACTTTTAGCCAGAGCGTCTTTAAAATGATCCAATTTAGGATCTAAGATAACCTGATAGATCAAGCGGTTAAACGCCGGGTAATCTTCATCTAAAAGGCGGTTTAACTCTTTAATGGGGATATGCTCTTCAAAAATTTGGAGCTTTTTTTCATAACTCAAATGATTGAAAAGCGCGCTAAACACTTGCGCGTTAGCCTTGAACAAAGAAGCACTCACATGCTTACTTTGCAAGATTTCTAATTCTTCATAAAGAACGGGGTAAGCCTCTTTGATTTTTTCTTGTAAGGGCTTAAGGGTTTGAAGGGGGATTTTATCAAAATCTTTGATTTTTGATTTTAAAGCGATAGCGATACAGCTTGCTTGGAAAGTGTCTGTTGTTTCTAACATGCTTTCTAGGGTAATTTGTTTGCAATAAATATCTTCAGGCAATTTAACATCAGGGTTTTTTTCTGAATTGTCTGAGCCTTTTTCTTGCATGGCCTTTTGTAGGGCGTTGTTTTTATTTTGGGTCAATTCATAGGCTTTTTTAGCGTTTTCTAAAGTGGTTTTTTTATCGCTAATATAACGCCATAAATAATAATCCCTAACGATCCCGGCGGGCTTTTTTTCTAAATCTTTTAAATTGAACTCGGTTTGAGAAAAACTAACGCCAAGTGCACCGATAAAAAATAAAATAAAAAAACGCATGATTTCCTTTAAAGACTTTTGGCGAGCATAAAAAGCCATTGGATGAGAGTTAAATCCAAAAATTTCAACACGATGACCACCACTAAAGGAGCGAAATCCAACCCGTTAAACACCAGCTTGAATCTAGAGCGTAAAAAATAAAACACCGGCTCACACAAGCGAGCGAGGATTTGCATGATGGGGTTATTGGGGTTAGGCTGCACGAAGCTGATAAGCACATAAATGATCACCACCCACATATAAATCGTAAGAAGCGCGCTTAAAATCACCGCTACCGCATTAATAAGGGTAGAAAAAATCATGCTTTGAGCCTTAAAACTTCTTGATGATGGCTTTGGATATAGGGGAAAATCAAAGGCAATTCAACGCCATGCGAGTTCCCGGTTAAAAGAATGCGCAAAGGTTTGAAAAAATCCTTACCCTTAAGCTGGCTTAATCGCATGGCTTCTTTTTTAAAACTTTCAAAATCCTTATACGCTTGAAAATCCATGCTTTTTAGAGCGTTAAAAAGCGCTAAACAACGCTCTTTAAAATCTTCATTTTCGTAAGTTTTAACAATATCCTTTGGCTCTAAAAACAACGAAATTTTTTCTTTCAATTCTAAAAGTGTGCCGCATTCTTCTATAAACAATCTTAAAAGCCCTAGGAGATTTTTATCCTTTATTGAAGTGAGTTCTAATAACTTTTTATCGTCTAAAAGCTTTAAATGCTCGTGGTTTAAGTGTTTTAAATATTTTAAATTAAAATGAGCCGGGGAACTGGAAAGATTTTCTAAACTAAACCATTCTATCGCTTCATCAAGGCTAAAAACTTCCTTAGGCACTTTATTACCGATAGTGATGAGGTAATTTGCAATCGCAACCGGCAAAAACCCTTGATTCAAAAGCCATTTCACGCTGGACGCTTCGTCTCTTTTGCTCATCTTTTTACCGCTTATTTCATCTAAAATAATAGGCAAATGCGCATAAACAATCGGATCGTTTGAGCCTAAAGCTTGCTGGATTAAGATTTGTTTAGGGGTGTTACTCACATGATCTTCGCCTCTAATGATCAGACTGATTTTATAAAGCAAATCATCGCATGCACAAGCGAAATTATAAGTCGGGCTTTTATCCTGTCTCAAAAGCACAAAAGAATCCAATTCATCAGGATCAAATTCCACTTCTTTTTTAATCGCATCGTTGAAAGACACCGCATGATTTGGGGTTTTTAAACGCACCACAGGGGCATGGTGCTTGTCTTTTTCTAAAGTGGCCCACTCGTCTAAATACCTGAAAGGGCGTTTTTCATTTTTGGCTTTTTCTTTTTCTCTTTCTAAAAACTCTGCGCTCGCATAACAATAAAACGCTTTATTTTCTTTCAGTAATTTTTCTGCCATTTCTCTGTGATACTCTATATTATGGCTTTGATACACGAGCTTGTCCCAACTTACCCCCATAAGCTTTAAAATCTCTAAAATCTCTTGGTCTTTGCCTTCAATGTTGCGCTCTTTGTCCGTGTCTTCAATGCGAATGAGAAAGGGTTTGTGTTGCTGTTTAGCCACAATGTAGTTAAAAATGGCTGCCCTTAAATTCCCTATGTGCATATCCCCTGTAGGCGAAGGCGCAAAACGAAGCATAAAAACCCTTTATTTAAAAATAGTTTTTAATTATACCTAAAGAATACTTAATTATGCTGTGGTAGTTCTGTTTTTATCAAACATGAATGGGCATCATTTAAGAGATTAGTGCTTGGCTAACGCCAAGCTCTCTATGGTTGGTTATCAAAAAGCTAAAAGCGTTTTTTATTCAATCACTTCATAAATAACTTCTGTCTTCCAGCGGGTTTTAGGGGTGATTTCTTGGTTGCGATAACCAAAACAAGCCATTACCGACACGCCAAATTCCGCCGTGTTCAGATAGCCTTTTTCCTCTAAATAAGCCTCCACTTTTTCTTGATCATACCCTTCAATCGGGCAAGAATCAATCCCTAACATGGCCGCTGCCATCATCATGTTCGCCATTTGGATATAAGTCTGCTTGCTAGCCCAATCAAACAAAGATCGTTCGCTATTGAGTTTCATATCGTTCTCTTGGAAATTTTTGATGATTTGAGCGAACCTAGAATTAGTGTCATAATCCCTTTTTTTAACCTCATGCATCACTTTCTTAACATAATCGCTATCATAAGTAACGCCTTTTCGCGCAAGATAAATGACAAAATGGCTCGCTCCCTCTAAACCAAAAAGTGCCCCCCAGGCCATCGGTTTTAAATCTTCTTTCATGCGTTCATTTTTCAATAAAAGCATTTTCCATGGTTCAAGCCCGATTGAAGAAGGGGCTAATCTCCCCACTTCAACCAAAGCTTCACAATCCTTTTGGGAAATACGACGATTAGGATCGTATTTTTTTGCAGCAAATCGTTGGTGCTGTAAAGCAACCACTTGTTCTCTGTCCATTTTAATGATCTCCTTTTTCTAAATAATGATAAACGGCTGCCATATCCATTTCGCCCAAACCGGATTTTTCCGCTTGAGAATAAAGTTCTTGCGCCTTGAATAAGAATGGCAATTCAATCGCCTCTCCTGCTTCATTGTTAGCTAAACGAATGTCTTTGAACATGAGTTTCAAGCTGAAAGCGGCCGGATAGCTATCTTGTAACCACATGCCTTTTTTAGCTTGAAAGAGAGGCGAATTCATGCCAGATTGGCCAATAATTTGCAAAAACAACTCTGCATCAACCCCTAAATGTTTGGCTAACAGCAAAGCTTCTGAATAAGCAACCCCCATTTGAGCTAAAAGGCTATTGATGGATAATTTAGCCCCTGCCCCTTGACCAATCTTACCCAAATAAAAAATCTGACTCCCTAAATGCGCCAAAACAGGTTTGAGTTGAGTGATTACTTCTTTTTCACCTGCTGCTAAAATCAATAACGCCCCGGCTTTAGCCGCGCCAAGTGATCCTGAAACGGGTGCTTCAAGGTAAGTTACTTGATGCTTTTGAGCGGTTTTTTCTAAATCCAAGCTTTCCAAAGGGGCGATGGTACTCATATTCACCACGATTTTTTCAGACATCTGTTCCCAAAATTCTGGCACTAAAACAGCATCAATCGCCGTTTTATCCGAAAGCATGATAAAAATCAGATCAACTTTAGCGGCTAAATCTATGGGGCTAGTATAAACCGCTACGCCTTTTTCCTTTAAAGGGGTTGCTTTGCTCTCTGTTCGGTTATAAACCGACACTTCTAAATTTGCATCGCACAAACGAGCCACCATAGGAGTCCCCATAGCCCCTAGTCCAATCCATCCGATTTTCATTCAATCCTCACTTATTAGCGTGAATACGCCACTAAACCATCTAACCAAGCTTGATGGCCATTTAGCATCGCATTAGGCACAGATTTCGCTAAAGCTTTAGCAGGGACTCCTAACTGAGTTTCTTGGGTTAAAATACGCACACGATCATTATCTAATTTTTCAACAATCCATGCGTGATAGGCTTCAAGATACTCATCGCCTTTAGCTTCATTCCAACCTCTCCAAGCTAAACGCAGTATAGTGTCTTTCAATTCAAACTCTTCCACCTGTGCCTCCACTAAAAAGCCAAAAGTTTCAAAGCGGAAACGAGTCTTGTCTTTAAGAATGGTATTGTCTTGATTATGCATGTGGATATTCCCTGAATTTTTGTAATACTTTTCCCAACAAGACGCGTCTCTTAAGTGTTGCACCACTTTATTAAAATCCAAACCTTTGACAATGACTTCATTGGACACAAAATTATCAGTCTCTCCTGGAACCCATTTCTTAGGCCATTGAATCGCATTCATCTTATCATGTTTTCTCTGTTTTTAATTTTTTCTGCCTATTGGCGAAAGATTTATAGCATCATTAGGTAAATAATGATCTTTAACCCATTCAATCAGCCATTCTAAAGCGTTGTTTTTGGGATTTTCAATGACTAAATTTAAGCATGCGTTTAAAATTTCGCCGATTTTTTGGTGCTGATAACCCAAGCTTTGAAGCGCGCCGCCCTTAAGGGCTAGGTGTTCTTTTTTAAAAGGCTCGTTAGAATCAAAGATTTCTTTTAACAAGCTTTTGATTTTTAAAGCGTGTTTGGGGTTTTTGAGCGCATAAAAATCTAAAGCCAAATTAAAAGGCTCTAAATCGTAGTTTTTTAATAAAAATTTTAATTCTGTTTTGTTATGAATGTTTAAAAAAGCTTTATGGCATTCTTTAGCTTGAGTAAATAAAACACATGTTTTTTTAGGGTAGCGTAGATTTTCTAAACTTTTTTGATGCTTAAAAAAACCCAATAATCTTAATTCTAGATTCAAAGGCGCGTTTTTTAAAAACCCTAAATTTTCTATTTTCTCTTGAATAACCAACTCTAAAATTTCTTGATATTCTTTAGCCACTTCATAGGCGTTTTTCCCCATAAGAAGCTTATTCAATTCACTTTGTAAGCGCTCTTTGGAGAGGTGTTTTAACAAATCCTTACACGCAAAAACCGCTTCTTTAGTGCTTGGTGCTATCTTAAAGCCTAAAGTCGCGCTAAATCGCAACGCTCTTAAAATCCTTAAAGCGTCTTCAAAAAACCTTAATCGCGCTCCCCCCACGCATTCAATCGTTTGATTTTCAATCGCATTTTGCCCTTTAAAGGGATCAATCAGCCCTTTTGTAGGGCTATAAGCGATCGCATTCATGCTAAAATCACGCCGCTTTAAATCATCTGTTAAATGAGCGCTAAAAACCAATTCTTTAGGCTTTCGGTGTTTGATATGCCCTTTTTCCATTCTAAAAGTTGTGATTTCATAGCTTTGATGGTTTTTAAGAGCCGTGATCGTGCCATGTTTGATACCGGTTTCTAGCACCCTAAAATGGCGCTTTAAAAGAAGCTCTTTGCTTTCATTGACTAAAGCGTTTGAGGTTAAATCGTAATCTTTTGGGGTAATGCCCATCAAACAATCGCGCACGCACCCCCCTACCAAGTAAAGCTCATAAGGGGATTTTTCATAAATGTCAAACAATTCTTTTAATTCTTTTTCTAGCTCAAACACGCTTTTTACTCTTAAAATTTCTTTGTGTTATTATATCTTTTTAGAATTTTTAAGGAATTTTGATGGAACAAGAAATTTGCGTGATCAGTTTTAGCGGCGGGCAAGACAGCACCACTTTAGCCGTATGGGCGAAAAAGCGTTTTAAAAAAGTCTGTTTAGTGGGGTTTGATTACGCGCAAAAACACTCTGTGGAATTAGAATGCGCTCAAAAAATCGCTTCTCTTTTACAACTCCCTTATGAAATCATCTCATTAGATTTTTTAGAGAATATCACCCGTTCTGCGCTTTTTAAAAACTCTAACGATTTAATGGGGCATTCGCATGCGCAAAATAAAGATTTACCCAATTCTTTTGTGCCTAATCGTAACGCTATTTTTATCACCCTTTTGCATTCTTACGCGCAAAAACTAGGGGCTAGCAATATCGCTTTAGGGGTTTCGCAAGCGGATTTTAGCGGCTATCCGGATTGTAAAGAAGATTTTATTAAAAGCATCGAGCATGCCCTAAATTTAGGATCAAACACGGCGATTAAAATTATAACGCCTTTAATGTTTTTAAATAAAGCACAAGAATTTCAAATGGCTAAAGATTTAGGGGCTTTAGATTTGATCATCAAAGAAACGCACACCTGCTATCAAGGAGAGCGAAAGATTTTGCATGCCTATGGCTATGGTTGCGATAAATGCCCGGCATGCCAATTGAGAAAAAAAGGCTTTGAAGAGTTTCAAGCTAAGGCTTTGTTTCAATAAAGCGTTGGTAAAAACACTCAAAAGCGTTTTTTAAGACAAACAATCAAAGAGCGGTAAAAAGCGTGTTTTTAATGTTTGCGTCTAAAAGTATATGTATAGTTGAGATAAACGCTCACCACTCTTTTATAATCCAATTTATCCCCATAATCATCGCTATAATAATTGACTTTAAACGCTGGCACTTTAACCCCTAATTCAACACTAGAACCCCCAAGATAGTTTTCATCGCCATAGCGATCAATATCGTATTCATCACTACTCCAACGAACGCCAAATTTCCCTTGTAACTGAAAAATCGTGCGGCTCTTGACTTGATTAAAAGGGGTGAGATTGTTGCTTGCAAACCAAGTGCTAGCCCCTATATCCATGCCAATCACAAGCCCTGAAGATTTTCTGATTATGTGCCTTGACGCTCTTTTTAATGTATCAGCGTCTAGCGTTCTGCCGGTCATATCTTTGTAAAATATAGAGAGCCCTTTTACCCTTCGTTCAACGTATTCTTGGGACGCTCGCTTATCGTTGGTCCAATTAATGAGCAAATCCGTATTGAAACCATAGGGTAAAAAAGCTATTAAACCGCTGCCAGGAACAGAACCAACGCCACCAAGTTGGTAACCGAAAAAAAGAGAGTGCCTAAACCCTATAATCCTTTTTTTACCCAAAAAATATTTATACCCCAAGCTGAGTTCATTGAAAATACCGCCAGACCCGCCATTTCCTGCGAATCGGTTAGCGATTTTGTTTGAATCTTTCACTGCATTTAAGGCGTTTTGTGCATCTCTTATGGCTTTTGTGTTTTGTGTAGGGAATAATGAATTTTTTGCGTTATTGATCGCTTGATTTAAGGCGTTTTCTGCTGAAGCTTTTTCGCCGATGCTACCTTGTCCTTGAATATAGCTTCCTTCTGCAAAATTTAAACCTAAATAAAATCCGTTCCTTTCAGCGTGGAGCCAAAACGAGAGAGAGAGAGAGAGTTAGTAAGAGGGCTTTTTTCATGGTTTTTCTTTGGTTTAAGATTTGATATTATTGCTAGGTATTTTATCATAAAATAAGATTTTAGTATGGGGTTTTAATGAAAAACAAAGTTAAAATGAAATAACCCTAAAAACCACCGCTTAACCAACATTAAATCAAAAACATGTTAATCTTTAGTTATTTTAAAATTTAGGAAAACCCATGCATCAAAACAATAAAACTTTTTTACCCAACCAATCCGCTCATCTTTCTAAAATCGTTCTTTTTTTAAACACCGGCTTTTTAGCCTATCTGTTAAGCGCTTGTGGGGCGAATGTGCCTATAGAAGAAGTGATAGTTAAAGATCCTAAAGAAACCAAAGCCCAAGAAGTCGCCAGAGAAGAAAACGCCATCCAGCAAGAAAACGCCACTATTGATGCGCACACCACGCCTTTAATCAATCGTTTCACTAATTATAACGCTTATGGTTCTTTAAACGGCTTTTACAATTCAGTGGACAACCTCAATTCGCCCATGCAAAACGGCATGTATGGAGGCTATTACATGCCTTATTATTACATGCCCTATGGTTTCATGCCTTATGGGTCAGGTCTTATGCCTTATGGGCCTTATGGGTATGGAGCACCGGGATACTTCCCTTATGTTTTTTATTGATTGAGTGGCTTTAGCGTTTTCTAATCGTTACGACTAACATGTTAGGATAATCCTTTAAAAATAAAGGAAATCCCATGAATATCATTAAAGTATTATCCCTTTTATTCTTTGTCATATGTAACAATGTTTTTGCAACCAATCTAGAAGCTGAAACCAAAAAAGACAAAAAAAGTAGCAAAAAGCTTTATGATTTCACTAAAAATAGCACTTTAGAAGGCATAGATTTGGAAAAAAGCCCTAAGCTTAAAAGCCATAAAAAAAGCGACAAAAAGTTTTACAAACAACTCGCTAAAAACAATATCGCTGAAGGGGTGAGCATGCCGATTGTGAATTTCAATAAAGCCCTGTCTTTTGGGCCTTATTTTGAAAGGACTAAAAGCAAAAAAACCCAATACATGGACGGCGGGCTGATGATGCACATCCGCTTTTAAGCCCTTATTCATAATCCAAAAACAAATGCGTTTTAAGAGCGAGGGTTTTAGGGAAATACCGCACAAACAAATCCAAAAACACTTTTTCACCAAAGAAATCCCCAGCGATCGTTACTTCTTGGACGCTAAAATTTTGCGCGTTATCCCAAATGAAATTCCCTAAAAACTCCGCTAAAGAATCCAAAATCCCCAAACTCAAAATTTCATTTTCCACACCCGCGAGCCTGAAACTCATCGCGCTGTGCATGATCTTTGAAAAGTTTAAAGCCATTTTCAAAGAATCGTCTTTAAGGATTTTATAATCAATCCTAGGGCCTTTAGGGCGTAAGCATTCTTTAGCCAAAGAAATAACGCTATGCGAATGAAAATCCTCGCTACACCCCAAAATAAAGCCTAAAATGCGAAAAAAATCCAATAAATTCGCGCCCCCTAGATTGTATTGAGAAAGCTCTGCAATGCGCGCGTAAAAATCAGGGAATTTAGCCGCGTAGTTTTGTAGCATTCTGGAGGCTTTTTCATCTTGTTTGAGGAGGTTAAATATTTGATTGAAATCAAAACTAATGCTTAAAAGCGTTTTTAAAGAACCATTAGCATGCAATAACAACCTTGTAGGGCGTTTGAAACTAAGATATAGAACGATAGAATTGGGGGTTTCTCTTAAAAACTCTAATTCATCTTTAAAAGGAAGGGTTGAAAGATGGTTTTCTAGCACGAAGTTTTTAGCGGGTGTGATCAAACGCTTAGGGGTTTTAAAAAGCGCTTCATAATTTAAAAGCGCTTCATAAGAATTATTTTCACAAAAATTATTTTCATGTGCAAAAACAAATTCTATCCCCTCATCTTGTAAAATATGGCACAATAAATTTAATATAGGGTCGTAGGGTAGTTGGGCTATGACTTCATCGTTTTTAAAAATATCCTTAAACACGCTTTTTAAAGGGGCTTTGATAGAGGGTTTTTCCAAACTGGCCAAGTATTTAGCGTCCTCTAAAAGCAATTTAGTGCAGGTTAAAACGCTAGAAAGAGCGCTAAAAATAACGCTTTGAGAGGGCTTGTTTAAAGAAAGGGATAACGCCCCCCTAGAAGTGTGGATAGTTATAAAATCTTGCGTTTTGAACATCTCTTTTAATTGCGTTAAACAATCTATAAGCTCTTTAGGGCTATGGATTGCTTCCCCCTTAAAAGTCATGTTGGTAACAAAACCTGAAGGATTGGCATACAAAGATGCATTTTTATCCAAAAAATCTTGATGCTCTTTAGCGTTCATAAAAAGGGGTTTTGAAAGGCTTGTTGTTTGGAAAAGATTTTCATCTAAAGGCTCTGTTACTTCATTTAAAGATAAAAAGCTAAAATCTAAAGAAAAGGGTAAAACAACGCTGAGTTTTTGCGCGAATTCTAAAGCAATCTCAGCACTCGCTTGGAGGTAGAAAGAAGTCGTACTATCCTTATAAACGCTATAAAAACTAGCTTCTAAATTGAATGCCATTTGCTCTAAAAGGGGCGTAAAAATCAAGTTTGTCTTTTCATCAACGCATTTAAAAAGAAAAACAAACGCCAATTCAAAAACCCTTATAAGAGAGTTCAGCGATGCAATCTAGGGCAATATTATTGGTGCGTTGCATGCTCACTCCCCATGCTTTTAGTTGGGTTTCTATGGCTTGTAAAGCTGTTTCTAAAGCGTTTAACATTTCGTTTGAAAGCTTGAAAGTGGTCTCGCTCCCTATCACAAAAGGCACAAGCCCCACGATAAAAGTCTTAGGCAAATCCCCTAAAAACTCTGTAAGCCTTAAAGTGTGCAGCATTTCCACTTCATGCGCGCTCCCAGCCCATGTGATTTCTTTAGGAGCGTCCTTAAAATCAAAAGCATACACCGATCCTATTTCAACGCCTTTAGCGCTCACGCAATCTAAAATCAAAACCTTTTCATACGAAGTGATTAAGGGAATGAGTTGCTGAGCCATAGTCCCCCCATCTACAATATCCACGCTAGGAAAAAAAGAAAAATTCCTCTTGAGGTAGTGGGCTAGATGCACCCCAATCCCTTCATCGCCAAAAAGGATATTGCCAATGCCTAAAATTAGGATTTTTTGACTCATTCTTTGGTATAACCATAGCCATTAATCATAGAATCCGCCCCCGAACTATCATACCTGATAGAATGGAAAAACACCATATAAACATGCACAGGGACAAACAAAATAAACCCCCAAGTCGCTAAGTGGTGGATAAAACGAACATTCGCTAACCCCCCACAAAGCACTTCAAACCACTTGAAAGCACTTGCTAAAAACGCCCCAAGCCCCGCATGATAGACATTATAATACAGCACTATCCCGCTCAAACTCATCAACACCACTAAAACAATCAAGGTGGAATAAGCCACGAGTTGGATAGGGTTATACGATCCTTTAGTGTGGGTTTTGCCGCTGATAAGAAAATACGCTTTCATCTGATCGATCCAGGCTTTTGGGCTTAAAAGTTGGCTGAAACTCCTGCGTTCCATCAAGCTTTCTTTAGTGAAAAAAAGATAGGTTCTAAAGATTAATGCGCTAATGAGCAAAAACCCAAACATGACATGAAAAGAGCGCACATAAGCTTGTAAAAGATACACCCCTTTATAAAAGCTGGAATTAGGCTGCAAAAAAGGGTAAGCGATGTAAAACCCTGTAGCGATTAAAGTAAAAATACTCAAAGCCCTAACCCAATGGAAAAAGCGCACAAAACCTGAATACTCTTTGTGTAAAACGACCTTATTCATTTTATCCATGCGTAACCCTTTTTAGAATTTAGCGAAATTAGGCTCTACTTTAAACTCGTTTAAAGACTGCCCTTTAAAATCCATCACATGCACTGAGCATGCGATGCATGGGTCAAAAGAATGGATAGTCCTAATGATTTCTAAAGGCTGGGTTAAATCAGCGATTTTAGTGCCAATCAAGCTCATTTCATAAGCCCCCCTTTGATTTTGAGAATCTCTAGGCCCTGCATTCCAAGTGGAAGGCACTACCGCTTGATAATTTTCCACCACGCCGTTTTTAATACGCACCCAATGGCTTAGCATGCCCCTTGGCACTTGACCAATGTAGCGCCCTTTATATTCTTGATTTTTATCAATGTGATAAGGAGCGCAAGTGCTTTGATCGCTTTTTAGATTTTCCAATAGCGCATCAAACGCCAAAAGGCCATTATCAGCAATCGTTTTAGCTTCAATGCACCTTGCAGCTGTGCGCCCAAGCGTTGAAAACAACGCCTCTAAAGGCAGTTTAGTGTCTTTTAAAAACTTCGTAGCCACTTCAGTAACATAAGGGTTTTTCGCCGCTAAACCTACCACTACGGAACTTAAAGGGCCTACTTCCATGGGCTTACTATCGTATCTGGGCGATTTTATCCAAGAATATTTATTTTTAGTGTCAAGCACTTTAGCAGGGATTATTTTATTTTCAATCCCCACGCTCTCGCCGTCTTTTAAACCGGTATAATGCGGGTTAGTTTGCCCGTCATAAGGGTGGAGTTGCACTTCTTTAGTGTTCTCATATTGATACCAAGAATGCGTAACCTCTTCTTTAATCAAACTCTCATCAATGGGGTGTAATTTAGAAATATCCCCATCAAGCACCACCCCACTACTCAAAAGGTATTTATCCTTTCCGAGCAACACTTCTTCATAAGCGATAAAATTCCTTAAGCCGCAGCCTTTAATAACGGATGGTTCGTTAGCGAACATTTCGCCTGCCATCACCAAATCAGGGTAGTAGGCATGGTTGATGAAATTAGCCACCACTTCAAATTTGCTCTTCCATTCCGCCAACCTTGTTGGATCCAATATATCCATAACACTCGTAACACCCCCCACCGTTAGGCTTTGTGGGTGGGGCTGTTTAGCCCCAAAAATAGCGGTCATTTTCGCCGCTTCCCTTTGGATTTCTAAAAGTTTGAGGTAGTGGCTTAAGACGATTAAATTTTGCTCTGGGCTTAAACGATAGGTTTTATGCCCATAGTAGCCATTGCTAAAAGGCCCTAAAGATCCGCTTTTAGCGAAATCGCTTAAGCGTTTTTGAACCGCTTTTAATTCGCCCGCACCGGTATTAATGGGATAAGGGCTGTATTTGAAAGAAAGTTTTGAAGCTTCAAAAGGGTCGGCTTTTAAAGCGCTCATAATATCGCACCAATCAAGCCCATGCAAAGTATAAAAATGCACCACATGATCATGAAAAAGCAACGCCATGTTCATCAAAGATCGCACCAATTGCGCGTTTAATGGGGGGGTGATGCCTAGAGCGTTTTCTACCGCAGTGATACCAGCCTTATAATGCGAATAAGTGCATACCCCGCAAATCCTTTGAGCGATAAAGCCCGCATCTCGTGGGTCTCTGCCCTTAATGATCGTTTCTAGCCCCCTAAAAAGCGTAGAAGAAGAAAACGCATCGGTGATCACATTATCATCATCTACGATCACCTCAATCCTTAAATGCCCCTCAATCCTCGTGATAGGATCGACTACGATTTTTTTTGACATGTTAATCCCTTATTACTTGTTTTTGATCGCTTTAGAAAGGAGCGCATGCGCAGCAATGCCAATAGCGGTTGCACTGAGTAAAGTCGTGCCGACTTTATCGGCTACTTTATCAGCCCCTAAGCCGTCAAAGGCGGTTTTAATGGAGCGGTTCGCCAAAGGCTCTTCAAAAGGACTCATCGTATCCCAAAAATTAGGCTCAGAACACCCTATGCACCCATGCCCTGCGCCTATGGGCCAAGAAGTGTGTGAATTGAAGCGGAGTTTGGAGCAATTGTTGAAAGTGTAAGGCCCTTTACAGCCCATTTTATACAAGCAAAAACCCTTTTTAGCGTTTTCATCGCCAAAATGCTCCACAAACTCGCCCGCATCAAAATGCCCTCTCCTTTCGCACAAATCATGAATCCTGTTCCCATAAGCCCAAGAGGGGCGGTTATACGCATCCAATTTAGGGAGAGCCCCAAACATCAAGTAATAAAGCACATTGCCCACGATATTTTTTTCACTAGGCGGGCAACCGGGAACATTGATCACGGGTTTATCAATGATTTTATGCAAGGGTTGCGCGTTAGAGGGGTTAGGGTAAGCCGCTTGAACGCCCCCAAAACTTGAGCATGTGCCTATGGCAAAAATAGCCGCTGCGTATTGAGCAGCTTTTCTGCACTCTTCAGCCCCTGTTTCAGCGTTTGGGCCCTGAGTGAGAAAGTATTCGGTGCCTTGGGGGATACCGCCTTCTACCATTAAAATGTAATTGTTTTTGTGCTTTTCTATGGCGTCATGCAAGCTTTTTTCAGCCTGAAAACCGCTCGCTACCATAATGGTCTCATGGTATTCTAGGTTGATGTAATCAAAGATAATGCTATCAATGGTGGGGTCTGCACTCCTTAACAAACTTTCGCTACAACCGGTGCATTCTGCCATGTGCAACCAAATCACGGGCAATCTGTTAGCCACTTCCACCGCTTTCAAGGTCAAGGGAGCAAAACTAGCCGGTAAGGCTAAAGTCGCGCTCATCATGCCCGCCCACTTCAACAAATCGCGCCTGGAAATGCCCGCGCCCTTAAACTCGTCTTGTAAGTTTTTATGCTCGTTATGAGCGTTAAACGAGCTGACTATCTCAAGGCGTTCTTCAATCTTTTGATAGGTCTTTTTTTCATCGTAGAACATGACCACTCCTTAACTATAAATTTTCATTATCTTAACATAATAAAAATAATGTAGTGGCAATTGATTATTTTTTAACTTTTATTTTAGATGAAAGAAATTTCTTTAACATTAAGTTTCATTTGGATAAAATTCCCCCCTATTTTATTAAAAAAGGAACAAAATGAAAAAAGTACTCATCATTAATGGGGCCAAAGCGTTCGGGAGCTCTGGAGGGAAACTCAATGAAACCTTGACTGACCATGCAAAAAAAACTCTAGAATCTTTAGGGCTAGAAGTGGATACAACGATCGTGGATAAAGGCTATGAACATGCTCAAGAAGTGGAGAAAGTCTTTAGCGCTGATGCGACGATTTGGCAAATGCCTGGCTGGTGGATGGGTGAGCCTTGGATTGTGAAAAAATACATTGATGAAGTCTTTAGCGTAGGGCATGGGAAGCTTTATGCTAGCGATGGCAGGAGTTCGCAAAACCCCACTAAAAACTACGGGAAAGGGGGCTTGATGCAAGGCAAAAAATACATGTTGAGCTTGACCTGGAACGCTCCCATTGAAGCCTTTAACGATCCTAGTGAATTTTTTGAAGGGGTGGGTGTGGATGTTGTGTATTTGCATTTGCATAAGGCGTTCCAGTTTTTAGGGCTTTCAGCGTTGCCTACTTTTATTTGCAACGATGTGGTGAAAAACCCCCAAGTGGAGCAGTATCTTAACTCCCTAACCACGCATTTGCACCAAGCTTTTGGCAAGTGATTTCAAAATAAGGGTTTTTTAACCCCCCATTTCTTTGGGGGGCTTGTTTGTTACACAATGTTTATTACACAATAAAGTCTTTAGGATTGAGCTCGCAGCCTAAGATGAGATCTTTAAGATTACTGCCCACATTTTGCAAATTCGCACCGCTTACAAAGTAGAATCCGTATTTTTCAAAAGGCACAACACGAGTGCCATCTCTATCCCTTGCTTCAGCCTTTGCTTTATCCCAACAAATGTAGCTTGGAAGTTCATCGTCTGTGTAGCTTTCAAAGGCTTCTCTGGCGTTTTCTAGCAAGTAGTCTATGACAACGCTAACTAATTCCTTAGCGTTTTTTGCCATGCACCTTTGACCATTGGGGAGCTTGACGCTTTGAAACTTATAACAAGTTAAGTTATCATCAAGGGTTTTATTAATCTCTCTTTCGCGGTATTCTTTAGGCAAATCTTTAAACAATCCCACTTGACAGAATTGATCCGCTAAATATTCGCTCCTAGCCTTCACTTCCTCTATCCCCCAAGAATGGGTGTTATTGGTGAAATAGCCGTTTAAATGCAAGGAGCTGTATTTTTCCATAAGCGCAATTTTTTCCTCGTAAGATTTGTTGCCAAGCCTTTGATTTTTCTCTTTCAAAGTTAGATTCCCAAAATTATTGAGGTAGTCTTGCTCAAAAGTGAAATAATTCCCCACCCTATCGCGCCATTCTTGGGTGGGGTTTTCGGGGTAGAAATGCTCTACTTCTAGATTTTCTTCTCTTGGCGGTTCGGCGTTGCTTAGCTTCTCTATCTCAAGCAAGATGAATTTGTACACATAATTTGTTGAATAATCGTTGCGCACAAGAAACGCCGCTTTAATTTGATCGTCATTAGGAAATACCATTTGACCAATGCTCTTGCCCAAATACCGCTTCAGTGTATCGGCTGAAACATTTTCTGGCTTTCTGTATAATTCTAGCTGTTTGTATAAAGGATAAAGAACTGTATTGAGCGCATTGTTGGAATTTCCACACACGATCCGGCGCACATAGTAGCTGATAAGGATTTGCAAAATTTCGTGGAAGTTTTCATAATCCAACTTGCCTTCTTCAAAGTCTCTGGCGCAACGCAAAACAAAGGGCTTTGCCACGCCAAATTGGATTTTCACCAGATCTTTAATGCGCAGGCGTAAATTCGCTAACTGCTGCGGGTCCCCACGCCCTAAAAAATAATGATCTCTGTCTAAAAAGATTTGATAGATTCTGCCATATTCGCGCATATCACTCATAAGGGCTTCTATATCAGAGATATTTTTTTCGTGATGGATTTTTAGCGTGTCATACACTTCTTTTTCTTTAAATTTATCTTCAAAATAGATTCTCAAATAGGTTTTGATAAAATCATCCAAATCCTTTTCGCCAATCCATTCCTCTAAAGGAACCCAATAAGTGTCATAAAGATAATCCTGTCTGTCAGAATTTTCCCCCATCATCAGGTAGTTGCGGATGAGATCCAGCCCTTTTAATTGCACGCCGGTAGCGTTAATGCTTTCAAACACCACTTGCGGATCGTCTTCGCGTGGATCTAATCCTATGGTTATGATTTTAAGCCGCAAAAACGCGTTATAAATCTCTTCAATGCGATACCCTTTGTTGAGATAATTTTTAAGCTCTTTGGTGAAAAATTTATAATTTTTCCCAATGTGCGATTCTTCTTGTATCTTATCCAATCGATTTTGCATGACAAGCTCAAAGGCTTCTTTATCTTTTTTAATGGGCTTGAGGCGCAGTCTTTGTCCTGTAAGATTGAGTATAATATTAATCTCTTTTTTTATCTCTTCATCTTGTATCTTGGTCTCTATGGCTTTAAGCAAAAGCATGAGAGTGGTAATCCTTTGCTGCCCGTCAATGATAACAAATTCTTGGAGTTGTCTAAATCTCTCTTTATCCTCCTTCCACTGCAAAATATAAGTGATAGAACCCATAAAATGCGTTTTCTTATTTTGAGAAATACTGACAATATCTTGCAGTAATTTTTTACAATTTTCTTCTGCCCAAGCGTAGTTCCTCTGGTATACAGGGATAGAAAATATCGTGTTTGCCGTGGAAAAAAAGTCGTTAATGGTGCTTTGTGTCGCTTTCATCGCTTTTCCTTTTGAGTGAGATTATCATTGCACCGAGTATTAAATCAAAAAAAAAAAAGAGCTTAAATTTTTGAAAAAGTAGCAATTTGTGGCTGAATTTATCCAAAAGATCTAAAAAAGCTTTGCACAAAGCAAGCACTAATCTCTTAAAAATGCGATCTTTAGGGGGGTTAAGTTAATGGGAGCGAGAATGATTTCAAAATACCCCCTATTCCCTTAAGAAATTGCTATTACTAGGGTATCTCATAAGAATTGTATGGCATGAACAAGCGCCCGTAATTAGGGTTCACGCGCAATAAATGCTCTTTGAAATTCCCGTAATTACGACAGCTTGACTCAAAACCATTATCGCATGCATACGAGAACAAATCCAAAGCCCTTTGATCGTCTTGAGGCACGCCTAAGCCCTTTTGATACAGCACGCCTAAATTGTTACAGCTCCCCAAAATCCCCCCATCGCATGCCATTTGGAAATATTTCGCTGCGTAGTGGTTATTCAAAGGAGCCCCTAAATCCCCATTCGCATAAATCCACCCTAAATTCGCGCACCCCATCATGTCCCCAGCGTTACAAGCCAAATAATTCAAATCCACCTGACTGAGTTGTGCTTTATCAATGCCATAAATATTATTCACATTAGACATCAAGCCCAAATTATAACACCCCATATCATTCCCGTTTTCGCATGAAAACTTATAATAACTTATCGCTTTGTAATAATCTTTTGGGACCCCACTCCCATTAGCAAACATCCACCCCAAATTATTGCATGCGAGCATATCCCCCCCTTGACAAGCCACCGCATACAATTGCAAAGCGTTTTCTTTATCGTTCGTATCCGCATTTTTCTTGTTTTCATACATTTGAGCCAGATTCGCGCAAGCGGTCGCATCGCCCCCACTGCAACCCATTTCATAATAGCGAGCGGCTTTTAGTCTGTTGGTTTGGATCCCTACCCCATTAGCATACATCGCTCCCACCGCAAAACACCCGGCCGCATTACCGTTATCGCACGATTGGGAAAAAAGCTTAAAAGCCCCTTGATAATCGCCCTTTTTAGCCAAATCAATACCGGCAGAAAGCTCGGTTTGAGCGTTTTCAGGCGATCCTAATTTGTCTAATAGATTGGAGTTATCGTTTTTAGGGGTGATCTGGGTGTTAGGGTTTGGTGCACCCTTAGTATTAGCGGGGTTAAGTTCAGGGGGCGTGTTTTTTGGGGCTTGATTGTTTTCTTCAGCGCCGCTAAGCTGTAAGACCAAAAAAACAAGTAAAAACAAACTTTTTTTGAGCATTCTTTTAATCCTTAATGCAGGTTTTGATTCAACTCAATTTTTTTCACGCTCCTAAAAGCAATCAACTTACCATTTTGGCTATTTAAACGAAAATGCACGCCATTTTTCCCTGAAAGCTCTTTGCCTTTATAAAGATTGTTGGCATGTTTTTCTAAATTATTATTCACTTCTAAAAGCTTTTTAAACTCATTTTCTTCAATTTCTATCACGCTCCCGGCTAATATCGCAACGCCTGCATCCACAATACAGCCATCGCCTAGACTGATACCGGTAACGCTATTAGCCCCTAGCAAACAATTTTTCCCAATGCTAATAGGGTTGTTATTCCCTCCGCTTAAAACGCCTAAAACGCTCGCTCCCCCACCAATATCAGTGCCTGCTCCAACCACCACTGATGAAGAAATACGCCCCTCATTCATGCACACGCCCATCGCCCCTGCATTAAAATTCACATAACTAGCCCCGGGCATTTGAGTATAACCTCCGGTCCCTAAATACGCCCCAAAGCGCGTTTTTGAGCTATCCAATAAGCGGATATTATCAAATTCAGGGATCACTTGCATTAAATAGCGCGGGAATTTGTCTATAAAATCAATACTAGGGAAATTGCCTCGCATCTTTAAAGCCACTTCATTCATTCTAAGCCATTCTAATTCATAAGGCTTGTTACCGCTCCAAGCCACATTAGAAAGCTGGTTAAAAATGCCCTCTAAATTCAAACTCCTCAAAGGAGCTTTACCTAAAGAGAGCGCTAAAAGTTTCATATACGCGCTTTCCACGCTCTCGCAAGGTTTATCTTCATACAAGATCACCAAGCGATAGAGAGATTCCCCACTACTATTTTTCAAGCGATTTTCTTCTAACGCTTTTAAAAGCTCTAAAACCACTTGGATATTTTTATGAACCATTTTATTAGAATAGGCTTCATTCAAAAAAGGCGTATAAAAATCTAGCGCTTTTAATACAAAACTTTCATCAATCTCAATGACGCATTCGCTCGCGCTCTCTTTTAGGATTTTTTCTTTAGAAAATGCATTGCAAAATACTGCATAAGAGCCTAGATTTTCATCTTTCCAGTTCAAAATGGGGTAAGTGGCGCATAAAATCTTTTTAGAAATAGGGGCAATATCCACTCTAGCAATACCAAAGCCTAAAGGCTCTCTATAATGATCAGATTGCTGGTAGTTGCTCACAAAATTTTTAAACTTATTGATCATGCCTAATCCTTTAAACTTTTTTCTCTTTCTTTAGCTAAATTTTCCACTTCTATCACAAAAGTTTCAAACAAATCCTTTTCAGCCAATTTGTGAATGACCTTACCCTCTTTAATGATCAAACCGCTGCGATTCCCAAAAGCGATCGCCATGTCTGCATGCTTGGCTTCACCTAAAGCGTTCACCACGCAACCCATCACGCTAATGTCTAAAGGGGTTTTAATGTGGCTTAAGCGTTTTTCTACCTTGCTCGCCATATCCACTAAATTGGCTTCAATGCGCCCGCAAGTGGGGCAAGAAATCCAATTAATCCCTTCTTTCAAACGCCCGCTATGGCGTAAAATCGCTCTGGCCACTTTGATTTCATTTTCTAATTCCCCTGTAATGGATACGCGCATCGTATCCCCAATACCCTCCATTAAAAGCCCCCCTAAAGCCATGGCGGATTTGATACTGGAGCTAAAAAGATTCCCCGCCTCAGTAACCCCCAAATGGAAAGGATAGATCACAAGAGGGCGTAGCATCCTGTAAGCTTCTATGGTGCGCATCACATCGCTCGCTTTTAAAGAAATCTTAAAATTGGTAAAATCCAAATCTTCTAAAAGTTTGGCGTTATACAAAGCGCTTTCTACCATGCCTTTTGGGGTGGGTCCGTATTTTTGATCAAACTGCTTTTCTAAACTCCCGGCATTCACGCCAATTCTTATAGGAATATTTTTTTCTTTACAAGCATCAACCACCGCTTTGATCTTGTCTTTAGAGCCGATGTTTCCGGGGTTAATTCTTATCGCATCCACGCTTTGAGCGGCAATGAGAGCGAATTTATAATGGAAATGGATATCAGCGATTAAAGGCAAAGGGGACACTTTTTTCAATTCTTTTAAGGCTAGGGCGTCCTTTTCATTACTCACCGCCACCCTCACTAAATCAGCCCCGGCGAGTTTGAGTCTGTCAATTTGATTTTTAGTGCTTTCAATATCAGCGGTTTTACTAAAGGTCATGCTTTGCGTGCTAATGGGAGCATCACCCCCTATGGCGACGCCACCGATAAAAATTTGCTTGGTCTTAACTCTATTTTCTAGCATCAAACCTCTTCATCAGTTAAATTCTTATCTGCTATTATACTCTTTTATGCGCCCTCTTTCATGTCCTCTTTCGCTCTTTTTTTAACGCTTTCAATGATAAACGCTTAATTTTTAGGTAAGATCAACTATTCCATTTTAAATTAAAGTAGCCCTATGACCTTTGAGCCTTATCCTTTTGAACGATTAAGAGCCTTGTTTAAAGAGATCACCCCTAAAAAAAAGGGGCTGGATTTAGGCATCGGCGAGCCGCGATTTGAAACGCCTAAATTCATTCAAGACGCTCTCAAACAGCATGCTCATTCGCTCAATATCTACCCTAAAAGCGCGTTTGAAGAGGGTTTGAGAGAGGCTCAAAGAGGTTTTTTTAAACGCCGTTTTAAGATAGAATTGAAAGAAAACGAGTTAGTTTCCACGCTAGGATCTAGGGAAGTGTTGTTCAATTTCCCTAGTTTTGTTTTATTTGATCACCAAAACCCCACCATCGCCTACCCTAACCCCTTTTATCAAATCTATGAAGGAGCGGCTAAATTTATCAAAGCTAAAAGCCTTTTAATGCCCTTAACTAAAGAAAATGGTTTCACGCCAAGCTTGAATGAAAAAGAGTTGCAAGAAGTGGATTTAGTGATTTTAAATTCCCCTAACAACCCCACCGGAAGAACCCTTTCTTTAGAAGAATTGATCGCTTGGGTCAAACTCGCCTTAAAACATGATTTTATTTTAATCAATGATGAATGTTATAGTGAAATTTATGAAAACACGCCTCCCCCTTCGCTTTTAGAAGCTTGCATGCTGGCTGGTAATGAAGCGTTCAAAAATGTTTTAGTGATCCACTCGCTCTCCAAACGCTCTAGCGCTCCAGGGCTAAGGAGTGGTTTTATCGCTGGGGATAGCAGCCTTTTAGAAAAATATAAAGCGTTTCGCACCTATTTAGGCTATACGAGTGCTAATGCGATCCAAAAGGCCAGTGAAGCGGCTTGGCTAGATGATAGGCATGCAGAATTTTTCCGTAATATTTATGCGAATAATTTGAAACTGGCGCGAAAAATCTTTAAAGACACGCTCATTTATCCTTATAGTTTTTATGCGTATCTGCCCGTTAAAGATGGCGAAAATTTTGCCAAAACGCTTTATCAAAACGAAGGCATTACTACCTTACCGGCTTTGTATTTAGGGCGTAATCGTATCGGTGCTGACTATGTGCGTTTAGCCCTTGTTTATGACACCCCTTTTTTAGAAAAGCCTTTAGAAATCATAGAAACTTATCGAGAAAACCATGCTTGAAACCCCAAAAGTTTTACTCAAAAACCTGCAAGATTGCAAGATCCATTTTATCGGTATAGGGGGGATTGGCATTTCAGGCTTAGCCAAATACCTTAAAGCACAAGGGGCTACAATCAGCGGATCTGATATTGCCATAAGCCCTAGCGTTAAGTATTTGAAAGCTTTAGGCGTAGAAATTAATATCCCGCATGATCCAAAAGCGATTAACAATCAAGATGTCATTATCCATTCAGCCATTATTAAAGAAGACAATACCGAAATACAAAGGGCTAAGGAATTAGAAATCCCTATTTTGTCTCGTAAAGACGCTTTGTATTCTATCCTTAAAGACAAGCGCGTTTTTAGCGTGTGCGGGGCTCATGGAAAGAGCAGTATCACGGCCATGTTGAGCGCGATTTGCCCCGCTTTTGGAGCGATTATTGGGGCGCATTCCAAAGAGTTTGATTCCAATGTGCGAGAGAGCGCGGATATGAGCTTGGTTTTTGAAGCCGATGAAAGCGATTCAAGTTTTTTATTTTCCAACCCTTATGCTGCGATTGTGCCTAACACAGAGCCAGAACATTTGGAGCATTATGACCACGATTTAGAGCGCTTTTTCTTCGCTTATGGGTATTTTTTAGACCATGCTCAAAAAAGAGTGATTTACAAAGAAGATCCTTTTTTACAAAACTATTCTAAAGACGCCATTGTTTTAGAAAAAAAAGATATTCATAATATCCAATACATTTTAAAAGACGGCGAGCCTTACACTTCGTTTGAATTGAAAGACTTGGGGGCTTTTTTGGTGTGGGGGTTAGGCGAACATAACGCCACGAATGCGAGTTTAGCGATTTTAAGCGCTTTAGATGAATTGGATTTAGAAGAAATTAGAAATAATTTATTGAATTTCAAAGGCATTAAAAAACGCTTTGATATTTTGCAAAAAAACGCGCTCATCCTCATTGATGATTACGCCCACCACCCCACCGAAATTAGCGCCACTTTAAAGAGCGCTAGGATTTATGCTGATTTGTTAAACACGCAAGAAAAAATGATTGTCATTTGGCAAGCGCACAAGTATTCGCGCTTAATGGATAATTTAGAAGAGTTTAAAAAATGTTTTTTAGAGCATTGCGACCGATTGATCATTTTACCCGTTTATAGCGCGTGTGAAGTTAAAAGAGATATTGATTTGAAAGCCCATTTCAAGCATTATAACCCCACCTTTATAGACAGGGTGCGTAAAAAGGGGGATTTTTTAGAGTTATTAGTCAATGATGAGGTAGTAGAAACGATTGAAAAGGGGTTTGTGATAGGCTTTGGAGCGGGGGATATTACCTACCAATTAAGGGGCGAAATGTAATGGGCGTAGCGATTGTTTTATTTTTAACGCTGATTTTATTGTTTTTAGTTTTAAGGGATTTTGGTTTAATGAGCCTTAAACAAAAAATATTAGCTTTTTTAATGGTAGGGATTATAGGGGCAAGCATCAGCGTTTACACTTACAAACAAAACCAACAAAATCAACAAGAAATCGCTTTGCAAAGAGCGTTTTTAAGGGGGGAAACCTTGTTGTGTAAAGGCATTAAAGTCAATAACCAAACCTTTAATTTAGTGAGCGGGACTTTGAGCTTTTTAGGCAAAAAACAAACTCCTATGAAAGACGTTCTTGTGGATTTGGATTCTTGTCAAACGCTTCAAAAAGATCCCTTAATCCAACCCCCAATGAACCCCCAATGAACCCCGATGAATAATAATAATAATACCCTACCCAAACCCCTAGAAGAAAGCCTGGATTTAAAAGAGTTTATCGCTCTTTTTAAAACCTTTTTTGCTAAAGAAAGAGATACTATTGCTTTAGAAAACGATCTCAAGCAAACTTTCACTTATTTAAACGAAGTGGATGCGATCGGTTTGCCTACCCCTAAAAGCGTGAAAGAAAGCGATCTCATTGTTATCAAACTCACCAAATTAGGGACACTCTATTTAGATGAAATTTTTGAGATTGTCAAACGATTGCGCTACATTGTCGTTTTACAAAACGCTTTTAAAACTTTCACGCATTTAAAATTTCATGAACGCCTTAACGCTATTATTTTACCCCCCTTTTTTAATGATCTAATCGCTTTATTAGATGATGAAGGCAAAATCAAACAAGGGGCGAACGCTACCCTAGACGCTTTGAATGAAAGTTTGAACCGCCTTAAAAAAGAGAGCGCAAAAATCATTCACCATTACACCCACTCTAAAGAGCTTGCCCCTTATTTAGTGGATACGCAAAGCCACCTTAAGCATGGTTATGAATGCCTTTTATTGAAAAGCGGGTTTTCTAGCGCGATCAAAGGCGTTGTGCTAGAAAGGAGCGCTAATGGCTATTTCTATCTCTTGCCTGAAAGCGCACAAAAAATCGCCCAAAAAATCGCCCAAATTGGTAATGAAATAGATTGCTGTATTGTTGAAATGTGTCAAACTCTAAGCCGTAGCTTGCAAAAACACCTTTTATTTTTAAAATTCCTTTTTAAAGAATTTGATTTTTTAGACAGCTTGCAAGCCAGGCTTAATTTCGCTAAAGCTTACAATTTAGAATTTGTCATGCCAAGCTTTACGCAAAAAAAAATGATTTTAGAAAACTTTTCGCACCCCATTTTAAAAGAGCCAAAGCCCTTAAATTTGAAGTTTGAAAAATCCATGCTCGCTGTTACCGGCGTGAATGCGGGCGGGAAAACCATGCTCTTAAAATCGCTTTTAAGCGCGGCTTTTTTAAGCAAACATCTCATTCCTATGAAAATCAACGCTCATCATTCCATTATCCCCTATTTTAAAGAAATCCACGCCATTATCAACGACCCCCAAAACAGCGCGAACAATATCTCTACTTTTGCAGGCAGAATGAAGCAATTTAGCGCTCTTTTATCCAAAGAAAACATGCTTTTAGGCGTTGATGAAATTGAGTTAGGGACTGACGCTGATGAAGCGAGCAGTTTGTATAAAACCTTGTTAGAGAAATTGCTCAAACAAAACAATCAAATCATTATCACCACGCACCACAAACGCTTAAGCGTGTTAATGGCAGAAAACAAGGAAGTGGAATTACTAGCCGCTCTTTATGATGAAGAAAAAGAACGGCCCACTTACACTTTTTTAAAAGGGGTTATTGGCAAAAGCTATGCGTTTGAAACCGCTTTACGCTATGGCGTGCCGCATTTTTTGATTGAAAAAGCGAAAGCCTTTTATGGCGAAGATAAGGAAAAATTGAATGTTTTGATTGAAAATTCCAGTGCACTAGAAAGGGAATTAAAACAAAAAAATGAAAGCTTAGAGAACGCTTTAAGAGAGCAAGAAGATTTAAAAAACGCATGGCTTTTAGAAATGGAAAAACAAAAAGAAATCTTTCACCATAAAAAATTGGAATTGGAAAAATCCTACCAACAAGCCCTAAATATCTTAAAAAACGAAGTCGCTTCAAAAGATACCAGTTCCATGCATAAAGAAATCCATAAAGCGAGCGAGATTTTAAACAAGCATAAAACAGACCAGGAAATCCCACAAATCATAACAAGCTTTCAAATTAACGAAAAAGCGCGTTATAAAAATGAAAGCGTGATGGTTATACAAATTTTAGACAAGGGCTATTATTTGGTAGAAACCGAGCTTGGCATGCGTTTGAAAGCGCATGGGAGTTGGTTGAAACAAATCCAAAAACCCCCTAAAAACAAATTCAAACCCCCTAAAACAACCATCCCCAAACCCAAAGAAGCGAGCTTGCGCCTTGATTTAAGGGGGCAACGCAGCGAAGAAGCCCTAGATTTACTAGACGCTTTTTTAAACGACGCGCTTTTAGGGGGCTTTGAAGAAGTACTGATTTGCCACGGCAAGGGGAGCGGGATTTTAGAAAAGTTCGTGAAAGAATTTCTAAAAAACCACCCCAAAGTGGTAAGTTTTAGCGACGCTCCCATTAATTTAGGCGGCAGTGGGGTTAAAATCGTTAAATTGTAGTTTTTGGTGCTTTTTTATGGGGGATTAATATAAAATCCACTTTAAATTATAAAGCCATTTTGTGCCAACACCTAATGGAGAACAAAGCCTTTTTAAAAGAGCGTTAAAAGGGGTTTAAGCTTAATTGAGCCAAAACCCTTAAATCTTTAGCCTTGATAGGCTTTTATGGCTTTCTCTAAAACCTTAATCGCGCTCTCTTTGTTTTCAAACCCCTTGACTTTCACCCATTTATTAGGCTCTAAATCCTTGTAAGTTTCAAAAAAATGCTTGATTTTATCCAAAGTGTGTTTGGATAAATCATCAATATCTTTAACATAGGAATGCGTGGGATCGATCTTATCTATGGGCAGAGCGAGTAATTTTTCATCCACTCCGCTTTCATCTTCCATGTTCAAAACCCCAACCAAGCGTGCTTTTACCACGCTTCCGGCTTGAAAAGCCACATCGCTTAAAACCAGTGCATCTACAGGGTCGCCATCAGATCCTAAAGTGTTAGGCACAAAGCCGTAATTTGCGGGGTAATTTTGCGCCCCATAAAGCACCCTATCCACCATTAAAGCCCCGCTTTCTTTATCCAATTCATACTTGATATTAGAATGCTTGGATATTTCAATCACCACGCACAAAGAATCAGCGTCATGGCTCACTTCTAATTGGTCTAAATTCATTGCAATCTCCTTTGAATAATAAAAAAGAATTATTCTAACATAAAGCCCGCTCTTTTTAAACCTCTTTAGGGGTTTTTAAAGGAGCGTATTGTTTGCTGTATTTGTGAAAGGCTTTTAAGCACTTTCTGGCGTTAAATTTATGATAAAAAAGATTATCAAAATAAGATTTTCTAGGGGGTTTTAATGAAATGTCAGGCTTTTTTGCATTTTGAATGGTGCTATTGAAAGCATGCTTGTTTAAAGAAACAGGGCAAGGCAAATAAGTTAAATTAGCCACATCATGGTAAGTGGGGTTGTTCATAAACATATCCACCGGCTCTATGATTTTAAAACGCTCCGTGGCTTCTATAAAGGTTTTAGCGCCCTTAGGCGTGAGGTAGTAGCCTGCCGTAGTAGCCACATACACGCTGGTGAGGTAAAAATGCTCTAAAAAAAAGGCTTCTTTTTCACTATCAGCACGCCTTTCCCAAAAGGTCTCTTTAATGTTTGCCTCTTTTGCCAATAAGGATTCGTATTTTCCTGTGAGTTCATCGTATTTTTCCGCAATGTTCTTACTGAGATCATCGTATTTTGATACGAGATTCTTATACACTTCTGTCCGAGCTAAAATACTTCCAATAAAGCGGTTGAGCTTTCTTTTAATTTTTCTAAAAACCACTGGATTAAAAGAGGTTTTTTGGGGCGCTATTTTGCAAGGCTCAGATAGTCCTTTAAAATCTTGTTGCGTTTCAATAATAAAATCTTGTTGCGTATCTTGTGTGGGATTGGGGGGGGGGGGTAACTTCATGATTTTCAATAGGCGTTTCTTCCATAGACGCTTCAGCCTCTGCAACCTCCGTATAGATAGGGAGAGCGCGCAAGTTGGTTTTATGGCCTCCCCAATAATGCCCATAGAGTCTCACAAAATCAAAAGGGCTTTTCAAACAATCCTCTAAGGCTTGCATGAAATTAGACTCTAGCATTGCATCATCTTCTAAAATAACGACCGGTTGGTTTGTTTTAACGCATTCTTTCCATAAAAAATAATGGCTTAAATAACACCCGAATTCTTGGGGCAATAATTCTTGATGGCAATAATCAGAATGGAACCAATCGGATTTTAACAAACTTGAAGAATCATAAAGCTCTTGAACGAATTTTTCAAAATCTTCGTGTTTAGGGCTAATAGCGTCAAAGATTTGAAAAACACAACGGCCTTTAAATTTTTCATTGGATTCTAAAATTAGTTTTTCAGTATCCAAACGCCTTTGACTTTCTTTTAAAGAAATGATATAAACTTGTGTCAAATGAACTCCTAAATATGGCATTCTACCATAAAATTTCTTTTTAAACCTCTTTAGGGGTTTTTAAAGGAGCGTATCGTCTGCTGTATTTGTGAAAGGCTTTTAAGCACTTTCTAGTGTTTAATTGATCATAAAGAAGATTATCCAAGTAAGACTTTTTAGGGCCGCTCAATGAAATGTCGGATTTTTTTAGATTTTGGATGGTGCTGATTTTGCAATGCTTGTTCAAAGAAACAGGCAAAGGCAAGTAAGTAAGAGTAGCGACATCATGGTAGGTGGGGTTGTTTATGAACATATCCACCGGCTCTATGATTTTAAAACGCTCTGTGGCCTCTATAAAAGTTTTAGCTCCTTTAGGTGTGATATAGTATCCTGCCGTAGAAGCCACATACACGCTAGTGAGGTAAAAATGCTCTAAAAATAGCGCTTCTTTTTCACTATCAGCACGCCTTTCCCAAAAGGTCTCTTTGATGTTTGCCTCTTTTGCCAATAAGGATTCGTATTTTCCTGTGAGTTCATCGTATTTTGTGGTGAGATCGTCGTATTTTTCCGCAATATTCTTATTGAGATCATCGTATTTTCCTACGAGTTTCTTATACACTTCTGTCCGAGCTAAAATATTTCCAATGAAGTGGTTGAGCTTTCTTTTAATTTTTTTAAAAACCACTTGGTTAAAAGAGGTTTTTTGGGGTGCTATTTTGCAAGGCTCAGATAGTTCTTTAAGGTCTTGTTGCGTTTCAATAATAGGGTCTTGTTGCGCATCTTGTGCGGGATTGGGGGGGGGGGTAACTTCATAATTTTCAATAGGCGTTTCAGCTTCTTTAGTCTTTGCATGATCTTCAATAGGTGTCTCTCCCATAGATTCTACAGCATCTCTCTCTAAGGGGAGCGTGCGCAAATTGGTTTTATGAAAATTCCAATACCACCCAAAAAGCTTGACAAAATCAAAAGGGCTTTTCAAGCAATCTTCTAAGGCTTGCATGAAATTAGACTCTAGTGCTACATCATCTTCTAAAATAACGACCGGTTGGTTTAATTTAACGCATTCTTTCCACAAAAGATAATGGCTTAAATAACACCCAAATTCTTGAGGCAATAATTCTCCACGACACCAATCAGAATGGAACCAATCGGATTTTAACATACTTTGCGCATCATAAAGCTCTTGAATAAATTTTTCAAAATCTTCGTGTTTAGGGCTAATAGCGTCAAAGATTTGAAAAACACAACGGCCTTTAAATTTTTCATTGGATTCTAAAACGAGTTTTTCAGTATCCAAACGCCTTTGACTTTCTTTTAAAGAAATGATATAAACACCAATCACAGCTCATTCTCCTTAAGAGCGCATTTTAATTCCCAAAAGACAAAATATATTCTTGCATTTCATTCACGATTTCTTCAATGCTTCTTTCGCCATTGATGATTTTATGCAAATGTTTAGTCTTGTAGAAGTTTTGGATTGCAATTAAAGGATCCAAAAACACCCGCATGCGGTTATGAAACACCTTTTCATTATCATCAGCCCCCCTAGAGCGCCCTAAAACCCTTTCTTTAGCGGTGTTTTCACTCACTTCTACTTCAATCACGCTTTTTAAGATCACTTCGTTTTGAGCGTTCAATTCCTTATCCAAAGCCTGCATTTGTTCCACGCTCCTGGGATAGCCATCAATTAAAATGATCCCTTTGCTAGAACTTTTAATCGCTGAAAGGATCGTTTCTACCACAATCTCTAAAGGCACTAATTCGCCTTGAGAAGTGAATTTCTCAATCAATAAGCCTCGCTCGGTCTTTTTAGCGCTCTCAGCCCTTAGTAAATCCCCGGTAGAAAAATGAGCGATTGTTTCGCTGTTATTCTTAGCGATAAGCTCTGCATCAGTGGTTTTACCACTCCCTGGGGCTCCAATAATCAAAAATAGTTGTTTCATATCGTATCCTTTTAAATTATTTTCTTAAGCGAATGTGTAATTCTCTTAGTTGCTCTTCATTAATGGGGCTAGGCGCGTTCGTCAATAAGCATGAAGCTTTTTGCGTTTTAGGGAAAGCGATCACATCTCTAATACTATTGGATTTGGTCATTAGCATGATCAAGCGATCAAAGCCTATCGCAAAGCCCCCATGAGGAGGAGCGCCAAACTTTAGCGCTTCTAGTAAAAAACCAAATTTCTTTTGCGCTTCTTCTTCATGGATATTGATTTTTTCAAAGACTTTTTTTTGCATTTCTTCTTTATGAATCCTTATGCTCCCCCCACCAAGCTCCACGCCATTAAGCACCACATCATACGCATGCGCTTCAACCTCTTCTATATCTTCGCATTCTATATTTTTAGGCATCGTAAAAGGGTGGTGCGCGGCATGATAGCCGTTTTCGGTTTTTTCAAACATGGGGAAATTGACTACCCATAAGAAATTCAAAGCGTCTTTATCAATCAAATCAAGCGTTTCAGCCACCTTCAAGCGCAAACGCCCCATGTAATCTAACACGATTTTTTTATCCCCGGCTCCAAAAAAGACAATATCTCCAACTTGTGCATCAGTCCTTTCTAAAATATTTTTAAGCCCCTTTTCGCTTAAAAATTTAACTAAAGGCCCTTTAATCCCATCTTCTTTGATCTGCAAATACGCTAAGCCTTTAGCCCCAAATTGGCGCACAAATTCTTCTAATTCTTTTAAAACGCTACGGCTAAAAATGACATCAGCCCCCTTAACGTTCAAAGCTTTAATGCGTTTGTTTTTAGGATCTTTTGCGATATTAGAAAAAATAGCGTTTGAGCTGTCCATAAAACAATCCCCCACTTCTATTAAAGGCAATTCAAAGCGTAAATCCGGCTTATCGCTCCCGTAATTTTCCATCGCTTCCTTATAAGGCATGCGTTTAAAAGGTTTAGAAATAGTATGCCCAATCGCTTTAAAAATCTCTTGCAACAAATCCTCCACCACGCCCATCACATCATTTTCATCGCAAAAACTCATTTCCGCATCAATTTGCGTGAATTCTGGCTGCCTATCCGCTCTCAAATCTTCATCTCTAAAGCAACGAGCGATTTGAAAATACCTGTCCATTCCCCCCACCATTAAAAGCTGTTTGAATAATTGCGGGCTTTGGGGGAGCGCGAAAAATTCGCCCTCATGCACCCTGCTTGGCACTAAATAATCCCTAGCCCCCTCAGGCGTGGTTTTAGACAGAATGGGGGTTTCAATCTCTAAAAAGCCCTTTTGGGCTAAAGCGTTACGAGTGATTAAAGCCACTTCGCTGCGCAATTTGAAGATTTCATAAGCATTCAAAGAGCGCAAATCCAAATAGCGGTATTTCAAGCGCAAATCCTCATTCACATTTTTATTACCAATTTCAATCGGTGGGGTAGCGCTTTTATTTTCAATGACTAATTCTTCTAAAACGATTTCAATTTTTCCGGTCTTTAGTTTGGGGTTTTCTAACCCAGCGCCTCTCAAACGCACTTTTCCTTTAGCCACTAGCACAAATTCGCTCCTAACCTCTAAAGCCTTTTCATAAGCTTTAGAGCTAGGATCACACACTAATTGCACCAAACCGCTTTTATCCCTTAAATCAATAAAAACCACGCCTCCGTGGTCTCTATAAGTGTTGCACCACCCAGCAACTTTGACTATTTTATCCGCATCTTTTTCACTAACTTCTGTGCAAAAATGACTTCGCATGTTTTATCCCTTTAAATTAAAACAAAAATTAAATTTATGAAAGCGTTTTTTTAAGCATTTCATGGATTTCAAGAATGTTAGATTTTACCACAAAACCATCCGCTTCTAAAGATTGGGCTAATTGACGATTGGAATCGCTGCTCATGGATGAATTGATAATCACAGGAAGATGCTCAGTCCTATTATCAGCTTTAATGGTTTTTAACACTTCAAACCCTGAAGTGTTAGGCATTTCTAAATCCGTAATGACCACGCCAACTTCTTGATAATGTTCTTTTTCATACAAATAATTTAACAATTCCCTCCCGTTTGGAAAGGCTAAATAACGCAATTCTAAAGTTTGAACGATCTTTTCTAGGGTTTTAAGAGTGCTTAAGGAATCTTCAGCGATTAAAATGAGTTTTTGGCTTTGAATGGCTTTGATGCAACGCAAAGTCAAGTCATCTAAATCCTTCAAGCTAGGGAAAACATCGCTAATCATTTTTTCCACATCTAAGATCTGCACCACTCGTTCTTCATCAAAACGGGTGATAGCGCTAAGCTTACCCTCTTCATTAATGCCTTGTTTGTCCCCGGCGTTAATCTCAGTCCAATTTTTATGGATGATCCTTTCAATTTTTAAAACCTTTAGAGCGATGGAATGGTTAGAAAAATGGCACACGATCACCAAATTATGGTTATCTTTAATGCCATATTTTTTCAAATCACGGCTAGGATCGTTCGCATCATAATGCAACCACCTTTTCACATCCACTAAAGGAATGGACTCGCCCCTAACGCTAAGAAACCCGAGCATCACGCCATCGCTCCCCCCAAGAATCTCTGTAACCTCTCCGTCATAATGGATAATTTCTCGGATCTTAAAAATATTCATGCCATAAAGTTGGGCGTCTTTTTCTGCATCTAATCTAAAGCACAGAAATCGCGCTTCGTTGTTTAAGTGCAACGAAGTCGTTTTGTCAATATCTCTTACCACCTATTTTCCCCTAAAGCCCTATCAAAGATTAAATGTTATAATACTACCCTAATTTAGTTTAAAAGGTTTTTACAAACATGATAAAAAGCCAAAAAGAATATTTAGAAAGAATTGCATATTTAAACACGCTATCGCACCATTATTACAACCTTGATGAGTCAATCGTAAGCGATGCGATCTATGATGAACTTTACCAAGAATTAAAAGCTTATGAAGAAAAAAACCCTAATGATATTCAAGCGAATTCCCCTACCCAAAAAGTGGGGGCTACTACCACCAATGAGTTCAATAAAAACCCCCATTTAATGCGGATGTGGAGCTTAGATGATGTGTTCAATCAAAACGAATTGCAAGCGTGGTTGCAACGCATTTTAAAAGCCTACCCTAGCACTTCGTTCGTGTGTTCGCCCAAACTTGATGGGGTTTCACTCAATCTTTTGTATCAACATGGCAAGTTAGTGAGTGCGACCACTAGGGGTAATGGCTTAGAAGGGGAGCTTGTTACTAACAACGCCAAACACATCGCTAATATCCCCCATTCTATCGCTTATAATGGAGAAATAGAAATCAGGGGCGAGGTGATCATTTCTAAAAAGGATTTTGACGCTTTAAATAAAGAACGCCTAGACGCTAATGAACCCCTATTCGCTAACCCTAGAAATGCCGCATCAGGGAGTTTGAGGCAACTTGATAGCAAAATCACTAAAAAGCGTAAATTGCAATTCATTCCTTGGGGCGTGGGCAAGCATTCTTTAAATTTTTTAAGCTTTAAGGAGTGTTTGGATTTTATTGTCTCGCTGGGTTTTAATCCTATTCAATACTTAAGCCTAAACAAAAACCATCAAGAAATAGAAGAAAATTACCACACCTTAATTAAAGAAAGGGATGGCTTTTTTGCTCTGTTAGACGGCATGGTGATCGTTGTGAATGAATTGGGTATTCAAAAGGAGCTAGGCTACACGCAAAAATCCCCTAAATTCGCTTGCGCTTATAAATTCCCGGCTCTAGAAAAACACACCAAAATTGTAGGAGTCATCAACCAAGTGGGGCGTAGCGGGGCGATAACCCCGGTCGCTGTTTTAGAGCCTGTAGAAATCGCTGGAGCCATGATTACTAAAGCGACCTTGCACAATTATTCTGAAATTGAAAAAAAGAATATCATGCTCAATGATAGGGTTGTTGTCATTAGAAGCGGCGATGTGATCCCTAAAATCATCAAACCTTTAGAAACTTACAGAGACGGCTCGCAACATAAAATTGAACGCCCCAAAGTTTGCCCCATATGCTCGCATGAGCTTTTGTGCGAAGAGATTTTTACTTATTGCCAAAACCTTAATTGCCCGGCAAGGTTGAAAGAAAGCTTGATTCATTTCGCTTCTAAGGACGCTTTAAACATTCAAGGCTTGGGCGATAAAGTCATAGAGCAACTTTTTGAAGAAAAGCTCATTGTTAACGCCCTGGATTTGTATGCTTTAAAATTGGAAGATTTAATGCGGCTAGACAAATTTAAAATTAAAAAAGCTCAAAATCTATTAGACGCTATTTTAAAGAGCAAAAACCCTCCCTTATGGCGTTTGATCAACGCTTTAGGGATTGAGCATATCGGTAAGGGAGCGAGTAAAACGCTAGCCAGATACGGCTTAAATGTGTTAGAAAAAAGCGAAGCCGAGTTTTTAGAAATGGAAGGCTTTGGGGTGGAAATGGCGCACTCTTTAGTCAATTTTTATGCGAGCAATCAAGAATTTATCCGATCGTTATTTGAGTTGTTAAACCCTAAAAACAGCGATATGGCTGAAGAAAAGCAAAAAAGCTCTTCTGTTTTCAATAATAAAACGATTGTTTTAACCGGCACGCTTTCTAAACCACGGCAAGAATACGCTCAAATGTTAGAAAATTTAGGGGCAAAAATTTCTTCAAGCGTGAGTGCTAAAACCGATTTTTTAATCGCTGGAGAAAACCCCGGCTCAAAACTCGCTCTGGCGCAAAAACATGGCGTGAGCGTTTTGAATGAAGAAGAATTGTTAAAGCACCTTAAAGAATTGGATTGAAATTAAATTCAAAAGAAAAATTCCAATTTTCATTCTTAATGAATTTACTCACAAAATCCTATTTTATAGTAGAATGCGAAAAATAAAGATATTTTAAAGGAACAATAATGGAACACCATAAAGTGCATACAACCATTCAGGCTTTACAAGCCAAACGCAAAAGGTTGCTAACCGAATTGGCCGAATTAGAAGCAGAAATAAAGGTGAGCAGCGAACGAAGGAGCAGTTTTAACATTTCGCTTTCGCCGAGTTTGTTAGCCGAAATAGAAGAGATAGAATACGAAGAAAAAACAAGTAAAGAGCGAAGAATCAATCACAGCGTTTTGCTCTCGCCCAGTTTTATGGCTAAAGTGGATGAATACATGAAAGAGAAAGGTTTTCCTAACCGCTCGCTTCTCTTTGAAAAAGCGTTGGAATTTTATATGTTAAAACACCCATAAAGCCAATAACGGACAAAAAAATAAGAGGGTATTTAGGGCTTTGGGAATGGAAAATCAAAAGCTCCGTTCCTTTGGTTTTTTAAGGTTATTGATCTTTTTATTCAAAGCCTTGGCTTTGTTTATTTTTGAGAGTTTGAAGTGCTTTTTAAAATCGTTTCACTCGCTTAGAGCGTGTCTATCAGTAACGCTTTTGGATCGTTTTAACAAATATTAGTTAATTTTTTAGTAATACTGCACTAAATAAAACCATCATTTGAATATAATAACCCTAAATGGCATTTTAAATCATTTCCATATAAGGGGATTTTA
>NZ_CBOO010000011.1:0-65935 GCF_000476015.1 Helicobacter pylori SA37A
ATGTTAGTTTCTCTTATCCTAATTCAAAACTTATTTTTGAAAACTTTAATCTCTCTTTACACTCTGATAAAATTTATGCATTAGTCGGCAAGAATGCTAGCGGAAAAACCACGCTGATTAAATTATTACTAGGGTTTTATACCCCAAATTCAGGTCAAATTATTATCAATAACAAATACTCGTTACAAGATTTAGAGCTAAACAGCTACCACCAACAAATAAGTGCCATATTCCAAGATTTTTCTCTTTATGCTGGGTATAGCATTAATGATAATCTTTTCATGCAAAACAACCCTACAAGAGAGCAATTAAAGCAAAAGAGAGAAATGCTAAAATCTTTTGATGAAAATTTTCAAAATTGTCTTAATGATTATAGCAACGCATTATTTGGAACGCAATATAATGGAATAGATTTTTCTTTAGGTCAAAAGCAACGCATAGCCACTATAAGAGCCTTTTTAAAACCAAGTCATTGTGTTGTTTTAGATGAGCCAAGCAGTGCTATTGATCCCATTATAGAAAAAGAGTTTTTAGATTTTATTTTTAAAAAATCGCAATCTAAGATGGCTTTAATCATTACACACCGCATGAATAGTGTCAAGCAAGCTGATGAAATTATCGTGTTAGATCAAGGCAAACTGATAGAACAGGGCAACTTTGAAACCCTTATAAAAAAACAGGGATTATTTTACGAATTGTTTTTGAAACAACAATACTAGCGAGCGCTTAAAATGTTTGGTAATTTTGGGTATAATCCCAAAAGATTCAAATTTAAATAAGGAATGCCACCATGTTTGGGAATAAGCAGTTGCAACTTCAAATCAGTCAGAAAGATTCTGAGATTGCGGAGTTAAAAAAGGAAGTCAATCTCTATCAAAGCCTTTTAAATTTGTGCTTGCATGAAGGTTTTGTAGGTATTAAAAATAATAAAGTCGTTTTTAAAAGCGGGAATCTTGCAAGCTTAAACAATTTAGAAGAACAAAGCGTTCATTTTAAAGAAAACGCAGAGAGCGTTAATTTACAAGGCGTTTCTTATTCTTTGAAAAGCCAAAATATTGATGGCGTGCAGTATTTTTCATTGGCTAAAAAAACAGGTTGTGTGGGGGAATACCATAAAAATGATTTGTTTAAGACTTTTTGCGCGAGCTTAAAAGAAGGCTTAGAGAACGCGCAAGAAAGCATGCAGTATTTCCATCAAGAAACCGGCTTGCTCTTGAATGCGGCTAAAAATGGCGAAGCGCATTCTACTGAAGGATTAGGGACCGTTAATAAAACGGGTCAAGACATTGAATCGCTTTATGAAAAGATGCAAAATGCCACTTCGCTAGCGGACTCCCTAAACCAACGGAGCAATGAAATCACTCAAGTCATTTCTTTGATTGATGATATTGCAGAACAAACCAATCTCTTAGCCCTAAACGCCGCTATTGAGGCCGCACGAGCGGGCGAGCATGGGAGAGGGTTTGCGGTGGTGGCTGATGAGGTGAGAAAGCTCGCTGAAAAAACCCAAAAAGCCACTAAAGAAATCGCCGTTGTGGTTAAAAGCATGCAACAAGAAGCGAACGATATTCAAACCAACACCCACGATATTAATTCTATTGTAGGCTCTATTAAGGGCGATGTAGAAGAGCTTAAATCCACCGTGAAAAATAACATGATTGTCGCGCAAGCCGCAAAATACACCATCTACAATACCAATAACCGGGTGTTTTGCGGTTTGGCCAAACTTGATCATGTGGTCTTTAAAAACAATCTTTACGGCATGATTTTTGGCCTCAACTCCTTTGACATCACCAGCCATAAGAATTGCCGCTTAGGCAAATGGTATTATGAGGGCGCGGGCAAAGAGAATTTTTCCAACACTTCAGGCTATAGAGCTTTAGAAAGCCACCATGCGAGCGTGCATGCTGAAGCCAATGATTTGGTTAAAGCCGTTCAAGAAGACCACATTACCGATTTAAAATACCTAGAGCATAAAGTGCATTTAATGGAAGATAGTGCTAAACATGTCAAAGAAAATATTGATAAGATGTTTTACGAAAAACAAGATGAACTCAATAAGATCATTGAAAAAATTCAAAAAGGCGAATGATTCCATTCAATGAAGTGTTTTGATGTTTTCTAAATCCTTAGAAGCCCTACACCATGCCAAACGCTACCGCAAAAGAGAGTTGTTTGACCTTTCATTAAAGGATTACGCTTCTAATGATTATTTGGGTTTGAGCGTTAAAAAAGATTTGCTTGAAAACGCTTTTAATAAGCTCCAATCCTTTGGCACTCATTCCCCCAAGGCTTCCATGCTAGTGAATGGCTACCACCCTTTGCATGCAGAATTAGAAGAACGACTAGCGGATTTATTAGAATTTGAAAGCGCTCTTTTAGTGGGGAGTGGTTTTTTGGGCAATCTGGCTTTAATAGACACCCTTTTAGTCAAAAACGCCCTCTTATTCATGGACGAACACTACCATGCAAGCGGGATTTTTAGCACCAAAACTAAACCTAATCAAGTGATCTTTTTCTCGCACAATGATATTAAAGATTTGAAACAAAAACTCTTTAACGCCCCTAAAAATAAACTCAAATTCATAGCCATTGAGGGGGTTTATTCTATGGATGCGAGCGTCGCTCCTTATGATTTTTATGCAATCACTCAAGAGATTCCTAACGCTTTTTTAATCGTAGATGAAGCCCATAGTTTTGGGACTATCGGCGAGAATTTATTGGGTTTTTTAGAATATTATCGCATCAAAGAAAAAGACAAAATCATTAAACTCAGCACTTTTTCTAAAGCGCTTGCGAGCTATGGGGCGTGTGTTTTAGCCCCCTTACAAACCATAGAGTTTTTAACCAATCGCGCTAAAAGCGTGATTTACACCACCGCTTTAAGCCTGTTAGACACCGCTTTAACTTTAGCCCATTTAGAATACTTTATCGCGCAAAAACAAGAATTAAAAAATGAGCTTAGCAAACACCAACAGATTATTTTTGAAACCTTAGGTATTAGAACGCTCGCAGGATTTTTTACTTTAGAGTTTGAAAGCAATCCCGCTCTTTTAAACGCCCATCATTTTTTGAAAGAAAAAGGGTTTTTAGTGGGTGCTATCCGCCCCCCTACGGTTTCTAAACCCCTTTTGCGCGTCTCTTTGTCCCTCAAAAACAGCTTAGAAGACACTAAAGAGCTTGCGAACACCCTTTTAAATTATTCTAAAATACAATCTTCTTTTAAGAGTGATTAAATGCTAAAAAAGATTTTTTATGGTTTTATCGTTTTATTTTTGATTGTCATGGGGTTGTTAGCCATTCTTATCGCTCAAGTTTGGGTAACTACGGATAAAGATATTGCTAAAATTAAAGATTATCGCCCGGGCGTCGCTTCACAGATTTTAGACCGAAAAGGGCGTTTGATCGCTAATATTTATGATAAGGAATTTCGTTTTTATGTGCGTTTTGAAGAAATCCCCCCACGATTTATTGAAAGCCTTTTAGCGGTAGAAGACACCCTCTTTTTTGAACATGGGGGGATCAATTTAGACGCTATCATGCGCGCTATGATTAAAAACGCTAAAAGCGGTCGTTACACTGAAGGGGGTAGCACCCTAACCCAACAACTCGTTAAAAACATGGTGCTCACACGAGAAAAAACCCTAACCAGAAAACTCAAAGAAGCGATCATTTCTTTACGCATTGAAAAAGTCTTAAGCAAAGAAGAAATTTTAGAGCGTTATTTGAACCAAACTTTTTTTGGGCATGGGTATTATGGCGTGAAAACCGCAAGTTTAGGGTATTTTAAAAAACCCCTTGACAAACTCACGCTTAAAGAAATCACCATGTTAGTCGCCTTGCCTAGGGCTCCGAGTTTTTATGATCCTACCAAAAATTTAGAATTTTCACTCTCTAGGGCTAATGATATTTTAAGGCGGTTGTATTCTTTAGGCTGGATTTCTTCTAACGAGCTCAAAGGCGCTCTCAATGAAGTGCCAATCGTTTATAACCAAACCTCCACGCAAAACATCGCCCCCTATGTCGTAGATGAAGTGTTGAAGCAATTGGATCAATTAGACGGGTTAAAAACTCAAGGCTATACCATAAAGCTCACGATAGATTTGGATTACCAACGCTTGGCGTTAGAGTCCTTGCGTTTTGGGCATCAAAAAATCTTAGAAAAAATCGCTAAAGAAAAGCCAAAAACTAACGCATCTAATGAAGATGAAGACAACTTGAACGCCAGCATGATAGTTACAGACACGAGCACCGGTAAGATCTTAGCTTTAGTGGGGGGGATTGATTATAAAAAAAGCGCTTTCAATCGCGCCACGCAAGCCAAACGGCAATTTGGGAGCGCGATCAAGCCTTTTGTGTATCAAATCGCCTTTGATAATGGCTATTCCACGACTTCTAAAATCCCTGATACCGCGCGAAATTTTGAAAATGGCAATTATAGTAAAAACAGCGCGCAAAACCACGCATGGCACCCCAGCAATTATTCTCGCAAGTTTTTAGGGCTTGTAACCTTGCAAGAAGCCTTGAGTCATTCGTTAAATCTAGCCACGATCAATTTAAGCGATCAGCTTGGATTTGAAAAAATTTATCAATCTTTAAGCGATATGGGGTTTAAAGACCTCCCTAAAGACTTGTCTATTGTGTTAGGGAGCTTTGCTATCTCGCCCATTGATGCGGCTGAAAAGTATTCTTTATTTTCTAATTACGGCACCATGCTCAAACCCATGCTCATTGAAAGCATCACTAACCAACAAAACGATGTCAAAACTTTCACGCCCATTGAAACCAAAAAGATCACCTCCAAAGAACAAGCTTTTTTAACCCTTTCAGTGCTGATGAATGCGGTAGAAAACGGCACAGGGCGTTTGGCTCGCATTAAAGGTTTAGAAATCGCCGGTAAAACCGGGACTTCTAACAACAATATTGACGCTTGGTTCGTTGGCTTTACCCCCACCTTACAAAGCGTGATCTGGTTTGGGAGGGACGATAACACGCCTATTAGCAAAGGAGCGACAGGAGGCGTTGTGAGCGCACCTGTGTATTCGTATTTCATGCGTAATATTTTAGCGATTGAACCCTCTTTAAAAAGAAAGTTTGATGTCCCCAAAGGCTTGCGTAAAGAAATCGTGGATAAAATCCCCTACTATTCAACCCCCAATTCCATCACCCCCACCCCCAAAAGAACAGACGATAGCGAGGAACGCTTGTTGTTCTAAGCCTACATGGCTATAGGGACTTTAATGTCTCCGTAATTGATAGAATCTTTAAAGATTTCTTCCACTTTAGCCACAAGGATACTCACCGCTTGATTGTCTAAGGCCATTTTATGCAACCCTTCGCTCAAAGCGTCCTTATCAAAACCACGCGCGCGCACTAACGCAAACACTTCCTCATTGTTAGGATTGATATAAATCCCTAAACGATCCACATTCATCAAGCTATCATAAATGGGCTGTGTCATTTGGATAAACATTTCATTAGTGATCTTTTGCTTGATGCGGTTGGATTTGGAAAGGTAAGCCTCTTTGAGTTTATGCACAATATTTTGCGCCACTCTTATTGTCGCTCTTTTGGTAGCGATTTTTTCTATCTCTTCAGTTGTCTTACCATCTACAATGTGCGAGCTATCCACCCCTTGCGTGAGATACTGACTGCGATTTTGCAACATCCAATAAGGCACATCTTGCAAGAAAGAATTCCTTTGTGAAGTGTTTGGGCAAGTGCAAGCCTGCAGCATCAAAACACCCAATCCGCATAAAAATAATTGCTTGCTTTTTAAAAAAGATTTTTCTAACACGCTATCCCCTTTGATTTTGATTTTACAGAGTGTAACACAAATCTTTAAGATTTTAAACAATAATTAGGTAAAAAAATAAAAAAATAAAATGATTGAAACTTTATTTAAAAAATCAACACGCAGTTAAGCATTAGAATAAGCCGGGTTCTGTCAATGGATGGCCATTTATCTGGGAAATATTTTGCAATATTCCTCAAGCGAAGCGTGTATCAATTTAGACTTACCATGCGCTTCTTGCTACAAATTGGGTTTGCCCAAACAAGCTAAATTGCTTCAGCTCTGGTGGGCTCTTACCCCACCCTTTCACCCTTACCTTAAAAAGGCGGTTTGCTTTCTGTGGCACTTTCCCTTAGCTTGCGCTAGCCATCCGTTAGATGGAATTTTGTCTAATGTAGCCCGGACTTTCCTCTATTCTAAAATAGCGACCATCTTCTAATGCGTTAATATATTAGAAAAAAGTAGCTTTAAAAGAGTTTAAAAATTAAGGGTATAGAGAATATTTTTAGTATTCTCATAGCTCACAAGGATAAGCTCATTATCCCTAAACCCCCCAGCGCTGATATTTTTAATCTCTTTAGGCAAGCCATAAACTTCAAGGATTTCTTCTTTTGTGGGGTCTATGACTAAAAGCGTGTTAAATTCCTTACTGAACGCATAAAGCTTATTATCCTTTAAAGCTAACGCGCTGATGACTAACTCGCCCAGTTTCCTTTTTTCTTTAAGTTTGGCATTGCCCAGTTCAAGCAAGAACTCCCCATGCACCTGTTTGTCGCTATTAAGCATGGAAATAATAATCAAATCCTTATAACGCTTGTTAGGAGCGGTGATCAAATAAGTGAATTTAGCCCCTCTTCTTGCAACGCTAACATAATAGTTTTTCGCCCTAGAAGTTTTTAAGCGGCTGCGTTCCACTTCATCAAAAGAGTCAGCCCCTTCTAAAAAATAAGGGAAGTTTTTAAGCGCGTTGGCGTTTTTGTTAGGAGTGATTTCTACGCTCGTTTTATTATTGCCCATGATCACAATGTTTTCATCTTCGTTAAAATCCGCCCCCACGAACGCCCCCACCGTCGCGCTATAATAACTATCCAACACCATATGGCTATGAATGGTTTTTAAATCGTTACTTACAAGATAAAGCCCTTGGTTTTCTGTGGTAAGGATTGCCTTGTCTTCATTGAAACTCAAATCCGTGATCGCTCCATTCAGTTTTAAAAAAAGCTCTTCTTTTTTTTCAATCTTCAACGCTTTTGTAATTTCTAAAGGCGAACGCTCATAATCATTATCTTTAGGCAAAGCGCTCAATTTCAAAGGCTCACCCACATCTCTCCTGCCTAAAACGCTTCTTGGGAATTTCAAATGATCCCAATTCTCCATAGACCAGACCGATTCTTTCAAATTCCACGAAAACCGCACCGGATCGCTTTGCCCTATGTAAGGGAAAGGCCCGGTAGAAACAAACGCCTGTATCGCATTAGAACCCACCACAATAAAGAAAACATAAAAAGCGCCTTTTTGGAGCACGTTTAACAAACGATCTTTAAAAGGTTGGGCATTAGGGGCAAAAAAGAGCAAAACCGCTAAAAGTGCCACCACGCTAAAAAAGACAAAAAGCGCCCAAAACTGCGTGTGCAAGCCCAAAATAGCGAGCGCGAATCCCTGCCCCACATCTTCTAAGGCATGGCTACCGGTATGATAAAAGCTCTCATACAACCCGCTACTAGCCATGAATAATAGCAAGGCAATGTATTTAGGCTTAAACCCAAAACGCACCACCAAAAGCGCCACCGCCCCTATTAAAATCATGTTGATGCGTTGCGCCCAGCAAAAAATACAAGGCGAATCTTTCAAAACATAGCCAAAATAAAAATTCGCCAAACCCACAGGAAAGATTAAAATCCCTAAAATTGCCAAAGAAAAAAGATTGTAAAATCGGGTTTCTTTATCCATGCATCCCCCTTATAGATTCATGTTAGGCAAAACGCTAGAGCTGTGGGCTATAAAAATAATAAGCTCCATTAACCACACCACCATCAAAATCCCAAACGCCCAATTTTCTTTTTCAGGCTTTTTAAACGCTATCAAAATAGCGGCTAGACTTAAAAGCAGTCCTAAAAACTCCATGCCGTTCCTTAAAATTTTCGTAGGATTATACTCAAAAACAAACTATTGGATAAATGAAAAATGAGAGACAAGACCACTCAAGCGGTTTTTAATCCCTTTTATTTCCAATCAATACACCACGCTTAAACGCTCTTTAAAGCTGGCGTTGAGATTGAGAAAAGCTTCTAAATCAATCTCTTCATAGCCGTCTAAAAATATCATTTCGTTTTTACTTTTGGCTAAATATTCTTGCACTTCTTTATCGCACACGATACAAAAGTAAGCGTCTTCGCATTTGTAGAGTTTGTCTTTAATGGTAGTTTCTAGTGCACAATTGAGCGTTTTGCCGCATTGTAAGGCTAAATTTAGGGCTTTGTCAAAGGGCGTTAAAATGGAATGGTTGAAAAGCGTTATTTCTTCTTTGTCGTTTGTAATTTGCGCTTTGTCTTGTAAGGTATAAACCTTAAAACCCAAATCCAAATCGTTATCTTTTGAAGATTGAATGATTTTTTGAGCGGCTCTTTTGACCCTTTCTATGGTAATATCGCTAATGACAGGCTTTGCGCTTTTTAAAACATTCTTACAAAAATCATAAGCGTTTTCATCTTCTTTTATCTCTTCATCAATTTGAACTAAAATAAATTCCCTATTGCCTTTATCTTCTGCGTTTAATTCCATCACCGCATGAGCGGTTGTCCCGCTCCCAGCAAAAAAGTCTAAGATGATGTCGTTTGAGTTTGTAGAAATTGAATGCAAAATGATTTTTTTCATAAATTCTACGCCTTTTGGATAAGGAAAATATTCTCCCATTCCCAAATTTAAAAGTTCTTTAGTCGCCACTTGGTTCATATAAAGATTGTCTGTAAAAACTAAACTATCAAAAGTCTTTTTTGTGGTTTTTAAATTTTTCAAATAGCGTTTGTAAATAAAGCCCCTTTCATTATCCTTATGCTCTTTTTTAAAGCAAATCCGCCCCTCATCAATGTGTTTTTGTATCGTATTTTGTGAAAAACGCCAAAACATACCCACAGGCGGATAATCCACTTTGTTTGTGTAAGGGTTAGTAACTCCAAAATACCCCGTTTTCATATTCCCACTTTTTGCGCTAGGATTATCATTAATCCATGCTCCATTAGGGTCGTTATCGGGGTTTTTGTAATTTTCTAAATTCTTTTCTCCCCCCAAGAGATTGACAAATTCTTTATTTTTCGCATAACAGAGCAAAAACTCATGCTGATAATTTAATCCAATTTTTGCATCATTTGTTGTGGATTTTGTTTTACGGATAAAGTCTCCAACAAAATTATCTTCCCCAAAAATTTCATCGCATAAAAGTTTGAGTTGGGCGCATTCGTTATCGTCAATGCTGATGAAAATCACGCCGTCCTCTTTAAGCAAATCGCGCGCGAGTTTTAAGCGAGGCAGCATGAAACTAAGCCAACCGCTATGGCTCCTACTCCCTTGAATGTTTTTAAAAAATTTCAAGCTCTCGCTTTCTGTTTCTTTTCCGTTTTCATCTATTTCCATTAAGCCCACTTCTCTTAAAATCTTTTGATAATCTTGCCTGAAATTATCCGGATAAATAAATTCATCGCTTTGCGTGTTGTAGGGCGGATCAATGTAAATCATTTTGATTTTTTCGCTGTAAGCGGATTTTAAAAGTTTGAGCACATCAAGATTGTCACCTACGATAATAGCGTTGTTGGGGTGTTTGTTGGCTGAAGTTTGGGGCGTAAAGCTTTCTTGTAATTTGAGTTGTTTTTGGCAAGGTTCAGAATAAAGGGCGTTAGCAAGCCCTTTACCCGTCCAAGTGAGCTCATAGCCGCTTATATCGTTCATGCTTTCATTAAAGCCTAAAAGCATTTTGATAGCGCTCAAGCTCACTTGTCCGTCTTTTATCGTTTGCGGGAAGTTCTTTAAAAGCATGTCAAAAAGGGGGTTATTTTCTTGCTGGCTTTGGATAATGTTGATACCCATTTTTTTGGCTTGATTTTTGTCTGTCATGGCGTTTCCTTTAATGCGTCTTTAAGCGCGCTCAATAAATCTTGTTTGTTAATGCGTGTGGCAAAAACGACTCGTATTTCTTTTTTCGCGTTCTTTAAATTTTGAGATAGCGTTTCAAAAAAGATCTTAGCGTATTCCATTTTACGCTTTTCATCTGGCGGGATATCGCTTTCTTTTTCATAACCTTTGGTTTCGCAAACAAAAAAGATTTTTGCACCCTTTTCATCTTTAATCAAATAAGCAAAATCAGGCTCATAGTTTTTATAAGGCGTTGGGATTTCAAATTTAGGGAGCTTGGCAAAAACCTCTATGCTTCTATCTTCCACTTTTTGCACCGATTCTTTGCTCACTTCTTCTTCAATTTTAGAATCATAAATGATCGTCTCATAAAGATAGTTTTGGCTTGGAGTTTGCACGCTTTTGTATTTGCCTAATTTGTGTTTTTCAATCTCATTTTTGGGCGAGCCATCTTCAAAATAAAGCGGATCGGTTTCATCAAAAGCCGTGTTAGAAAAGGCGTTTTGGCAAAATCCATAACTCACGCAAGAAAGCAAGTTTTCATGCAACTTATCTTTAATGATGCCTTTAAGCAATTTAAAGGCTTTTTTGGGTGAGTTTGTAAAATGCTCTTTGTTTAAAGCGTTGTAGAGTTCAAGCGTGAATTTTAAGGGTAAGCGCTCATCTTTGGCAAAGTCAAGCAGAAGCGCGTTTATTTCTTTTTGTAAGGCGTTAGCGTAGTCTCTGATTTTTAAGGTGCTTGATTGCTCTGTGATGATCCTGTTGGTTTGTGGGTCATACCTTTTGCTTTCAAAAATGATTGCCTCACACATCACATGGCTTTCATTAAACGCTTTGGCGATAGATTCTATCAGCTTGGTTTTTTGGATATTTTGATAGCTTAATTGGCTTTGCGCGTTGATGGTTTGCCACAACTCTTTAAATTCCTTAGCTAAATTTTGGCGGATTTTGACTTTTTCTGAAGGTTGGTTAGCGTTTATAATTTGATCGCGCTTGTTGGTTGGATCTTCAGCCATTTTAAAGGCGCTTAAAACGGCGTGATATTCTTCATCGCTTAAAAAGTCTTTTATCCTTTCTTCGTTGTTTTGCATCGTTTCATAAATGGGTGCGATGATTTTGTAAGCGTTGTTTGTTTCGTCAAATTCTACGGCGTTTAATGTTTCTAATGCATCGCAAAATTGATTGATCTTTCTTTCATTAAGCCCTAACCTGGCTAAAATCTCTCTGTCTAGCGCACTGCCACCACCAATAAAGCTGCTCGCTTCAATCTCTTTTTGCAAACCCTCTATAAAGCCCACTTCTTCGCCACTCACTAGCATGTCAAGGTGGTTTATTTTATAAAAAGCGTCGTCGTTTGCCTTTAAAAATCCATGCGTAACGCGCTTGCCCTCTTGATTAAGCGCGATCCTTAACCCGCGCCCCACTTGCTGATGGCGGCTTGTTTCACTGGTGGAATTTGCCAGTTTAATAAGGGTAAAAATGTTTGGATTATCCCAACCCTCTTGCAAAGCCCACACGCTAAAAATAAAACGCAAAGGCGTTTGAAACGAAAGCAGTTTTTCTTTTTCGCTTAAAATCATTTTAATGTCGTTGGCTTCAATATTTTCTTTGCTGCTTTCTTTTTTGCCCTTATTGAACGCTATGCTATCGCCGCTAAAATAGCCTTGATGGACGCGTAAATTACCGCTCTCATCAAAATCTCTTTTCAAATATTCTCTATAGCTTGGCGATAAATTTTCCTTTGTTAGAATTGAAGCGCGTTTGAGTTTGTAAAGCCTTTCAAATTCGGTTTTAATAAAGGGCGTGCCTTTGTTATCAATTTGCCTAAAATCCTCAATTTTTGGGATAAAAAACAGGCTTAACGCTTTAATATTTTGATCAAATAAAAACGCCTCTTTTTCAAAATGCAAGTCAATGGCTTTTTCTAAAAGAGTGCTGATTTCATCTTGCGTGAGTTTATAAGAAGCCTTTTCAAGCGTAGCGCCATTACTCAAATAAGCCTTGTCTTTGGTGGTTTTAACCAAGCTAACGCCGTTAAATTGAGCCCCAATTTTGCCTAAATCCTCTCCCTTTGAAAGCGTGATTTGTTTAAGAATGCCCGCTTTGTAAAAGGCAATTTTTGCGCTTTTTGAATCCGCATTGAGCAAAACCGGGCTTTGTGTATCTTGCTTGACAGAATGGATGCGGATTTGTTTGACAAGGTAATTTCTAAACGCGTTGATTGAATCCAAACAAAAGGCTACATTGCTTAAAGCATGCTCTTTTTCTTTGGCAAAAGTCGCCCCAAAGCGAAAATAAAGCACACCTATTTTACTAAAATACTTACCAAACGCTTCACCCTTAAGCAAATGCGGCTCGTCTATGATGGAAATAGGCTTTAAATCAGCGATATTTTCAAAAATGCTTTTGGTGTTAAAAAGGTTTTCGCTGTTTTTATTGAGTATGTTTTTTTCGCCCTTGTCAATCGCGCTGTTAGTGAGGAGCAAGACACTCAGTTCATCTTGGTTTTTAATGTAATGGTTGATAATGTTGCTTGGCGATTTATCCCCTTCATAAGTGTAGGTTTTCAGGTGGCGTTTGAATTCTAAATAAAAATAATCTTTCGTAAGGCGGATATTTTGCTTAACTGATTCTAAAATGGGTTTTCGTGGGACAAAGATGATGAATTTATTTTGCTTGTAAGCCTTATGGAGCGCAAAGATCAAATTCAAGTAAGTGAAAGTCTTGCCCGTGCCTGTTTCCATTAAAACATCAACATTGAGCTTGCCGCTTAAATTTTTGACAGGAATTTCGCATGCGGCGTGAAATTGATTTAAACAATCTTTTAGATTTAAGGCATCGTGGTGCTTAAAATCAAAGCCATCTAAAAGCGTGATAATGTTATTAATACACTCTTGCTGGTAGTCTTGCTTTTCAAAAATCATTGGTGTTTTTGCCTTTGGTGTTTGCGAGCGTCTTAATCTAAAATGGGTAAAAAAGCAAAGCCCCTTTTTAGAGCTTGAGTTATCTTGAACCCATTACAATCAAGTTCTCAAAAATTTATTAAGAAAATCAATTCAAAACAAGAGTTTAGAGCCATTAAGCCCTAACTTTCAAAGCTTCTAAAGCATGTTTTTTGCCAATTTCAAAGGCTTTTTTGTTCGTTTCAGCGACTTTTGCAGGGACTTTTTTAAGCATGGTGTCTAGCACGATATTTTCTTCTACGCATTTAGTAAGCTCCACGGTAATGGCTAACGCCACCACAGATTGCGTGATAATGTTACCCACTTCATCTTTAGCGATGCTGATAATGGGGATTTTATAGATCTGGTATTTTTCTTCGTCTTCTTTAGTGGGGGTTACTAGATTGGGATCAATGACAACGATACCGCCTTGTTTAATATCGCTTTTAAACTGGTTGTAGCTGATTTGAGCGACTGAAAGCATGAAATCAATCTCGCCCTCTTTAGCATAAGGGAAAATGATTTCATCTCTGTCTAGCAAAATATCCACCTTAGTGGGCCCTCCGCGCACTTGCGAAGTGTAGGTGGAAGTCTTAGTGCCATAGCCCCCACTCACAATCTTAGCCTCAGCTAAAATCTCTCCCGCTAACAGCACGCCTTGCCCTCCAACGCCCGTAAATCGTAATTGCGCTTCCATTATTGTTTTCCTTGTGCTTTTTCAATGATTTCTTGATACGCTTCGCAATATTCTTTCCTGTCCGTGTCATGCTTTAAAACGCCTGTAGGGAATTTATCCACCCTTTCTTCAGGGCTCATGGCTTCAAATTGGCGTTTGCTCACCAATCGGCTTTCCATCCATTTTAGCATTTGAGACGCTTCGCCCATTTTATTCTTACGCCCTAAATTGATATGGCAATTACTATGGACATCAAAGAAGCTAAAGCCCTTGTGCGAGAAACCTTCTTTAAGCACTTTTTCTAATTTTTGAGGGTCTAAAACGCTTTCTCTAGCCACAAAACTCGCCCCGGCAGCGGTGGTTAAAGCGCATGGGTCAAATTGGTTATCAATATTGCCCCATTGAGCCGTAACCGTCCACATGCCATTAGGCGTGGTGGGCGAAGTTTGGGAGTTGGTCAAACCATAAATGAAATTATTCACTAAAATAAAATTCAAATCAATGTTTCTTCTGCATGCATGCATGGTGTGATTGCCTCCAATCGCAAAGCCATCACCATCGCCAGAAACCACGATCACATGCTTACTAGGGTTAGCCATTTTAATCCCTGTCGCATACGCCACAGCCCTACCATGCGTGGTGTGAACGGTGTTGCAATTCACATACGAACTCATGCGCCCGCTGCAACCAATCCCACTCACCAAGCACACATCATCCATTTTCCAACCTAAAGCGTCAATCGTGCGGATAATGGATTTTAAAATCACGCCATCGCCACAGCCCCAACACCACAAAGTGGGTATTTTATCCACACGCAAATATTCATCATAATTAAACGCCATTTTAAAGCTCCTTCAACTTTGCGATGATTTGTTTGGGCGAAATCGTGCGCCCATTGGCTTGCCCAAAGAAATGCACCTTTCTTTGCATAGCCCTTTCAATTTCTTCTAAATACTGCCCCTTATTCAATTCAATCACAAGGATTTTTTCGTATTTTTCCCCTATTTCTTTCAAGCGTTTAGCCGGGCTTGGCCATAAGGTTTTGGGTCTGAAAAAGCCGACTTTTTGCTTGCTTTCTTTGTTGTAGTCTTTCAAAGCTTCTTTAACCGCTAACGAAACCGAACCATAAGCGATGATGACAATTTCAGCGCCTTCTAAGTCCATTTCTTCGTTTTCATTGATAATGTCTTGCTTGGATTCAATCTTATGGAATAATCTGTCTATCAAATCCCCACCGATTTTAGCGTCTTCAGTAGGAAAGCCAATAGGCCCATGGTGTAAGCCTGAAACATGGTAGCGATACCCTTTAAAGAACGGGTTTAAAACAGCCGGCTCATCTTGCGCGACCCCATAAGGCTGATAGTCTTTTTTATCGCCTACAAATTCCTTACGATTGATAGTCATTTTTTGCACTTCTTCTAAATCCGGGATTTGCACTTTGCCATACATATGCCCCACGGTTTCGTCCATGAGCAAAAACACAGGAGTCATGAGCATTTCAGCCAAATTGAACGCACGAACGGTTTCGGTGTAAGCTTCTTCCAAACTTGCAGGAGCGAGCGCGACGGCTTTAAAATCCCCATGTATGGGGTGTTTTAAGAAATTCACATCGCCTTGAGCCACACGAGTGGGCATTCCGGTTGATGGGCCTGAACGCATCACATCAGCGATCACTAAAGGGATTTCAGCCATGAAAGAATAGCCGATTTGCTCCACTTTCAAAGAAATACCAGGCCCAGAGCTTGCTGTCATAGACTTCGTCCCGCTCATGCTCGCCCCTAAAGACACGCTAATCCCACTGATTTCATCTTCCATTTGGATAAAATGACCGCCGCATTTGGGTAACGCCACGCTCATTGCATGCATAATATCCGAACTTGGCGTGATAGGATAGCCCCCAAAAAACCGACACCCCACTTCAATCGCCGCTTTAGCGACTAATTCATTCCCATCAGAAATAATCTCACGCATTATTTGCCTCTCCCTTCTAAAATAGTCTCTTCTAAGAGCATGTATTTATTGGCCTTAACCTTTTCGCTTCTTTCTTGGGCTTCTTTAGAAACTTTAGCGAATTTGAAATCCTTCCTGTCAGCCACATAAATCGCAAAATCTGGGCAGTGCAACTCGCATTGCACGCAACCGATACAGCTCTCTGGGTAGGCTACTTTGGCCACTTTTCCAAGCACCCTTTCTTTTTCAATCCCCATGCCAAGAACCCCAGCAGGGCATACCGATACGCAAATATCACAACCCTTACACCTGTCTTCATTCACCCAAACGGCAACCCCATCTGGAGCGCTCATTTTAGCCATTCATTCTCCTTTGTGCTAAAAGCTGTTCTAAAGCCCTAGCAATCAAAATTTGCCTAAAATTGTAGCAAGCCTTTTTTAATAAAATCTAAAATGCTTTAATAGTAAGAACTTAAAATTGAAATGAGAAAATACTAAACACTTTTTACTCAATTTAAAAGAAAAAACGCCCCATTAACCTTAATTTTAAAAATGATTATTAGAAAGATTAATGTTTTTTAAATGCTCCTTATAAGTCGCGCTGAAAGCATGTTTTTTATCCGGCATTTTCACAAAATACAAGAAATCCGTTTTTTTAGGGAAAACTACGGCTTTAATCGCTTCTAGGCTCACGCTCCCTACAGGATTTTTAGGCAAGCCCTTAAATTTATAGGTGTTATAGGGGGTGTTATCGGTTTTAATGCGCTCTTTGGTTACTTTAGCGTGTGAAAATTCCTGATAATTCAAAGCCCCATCCATTTGTAAAGGCATGCCTTTTTTTAGGCGGTTAAAAATCACGCTCGCAATCAAGGGCATTTCTTCAGTGTTAGCGGCTTCTTTTTGCACAATGGAAGCGAGAATGATTTTTTCAAACCACTCTTCTTTATGGTAGTATCCAAGCCATTGTTTGCTTAAAGCTTCGTGTTTTTTCATGGATTGACCAATCAAAGTTTGCATGATTTTAAAAGCGTCCTCCCCTAAAGGCAAATGATAAGTGTCTGGTAATATCACCCCATCTTCTATCACAGAGCCGTTTAATCGTGGCGCAATGCTTTCATAAGCTTCATTGAGATCGCTTGTTTCTAGTTGGTAAGTCTCGCTCAAAATTTGCGTGAAAAAATAGCGGGTTTCTCCAGGGATTAAAGTCGCGCTTTTTTGCGCCGCTTTCGCTTTAATCAAACGGACTAAAAAATCCCCCTTCCTTAAAGCCCCATCGCCCATATCAATATAGCCTTTTTTAGGCATGCCCATTAAGCGTAAAAAAAGCAAATCCAAAGCGTTAATATCCACGCCCTGATCTTTTAAAGAAAAAAACACTTTTTTGAGCGAACCTTGCGGGACAACCACCACTTTGTTAGGATAAATTGGTATACTTAAATAAAAAAGAATACTGATGAATAAAAGAAAACATGTATCCAAGAAAGTATTTAATGTCATTATCTTGTTTGTGGCAGTATTCACTCTTTTAGTCGTCATTCACAAAACCCTTTCAAACGGCATTCACATACAAAATTTAAAAATCGGGAAGCTTGGCATTTCTGAATTATACTTAAAACTTAACAACAAGCTTTCTTTAGAAGTTGAACGCATTGATCTCTCTTCTTTCTTCCATCAAAAACCCACTAAAAAGCGTTTAGAAGTTTCTGATTTGATTAAAAATATCCGTTATGGCATTTGGGCGGTGTCTTATTTTGAAAAACTTAAAGTCAAAGAAATCATTTTAGATGATAAAAACAAAGCCAATATCTTTTTTGATGGGAATAAATACGAGTTAGAATTTCCAGGAGTCAAAGGGGAATTTTCCCTAGAAGACGATAAAAATATCAAGCTTAAAATCATCAATTTGCTTTTTAAAGACATTAAAGTCCAAGTAGATGGCAACGCCCACTATTCACCTAAAGCTAGGAAAATGGCGTTCAATTTGATTGTCAAGCCTTTAATTGAACCCAGTGCTGCAATTTATTTGCAAGGGCTAACCGATTTAAAAACCATAGAATTAAAAATTAACACTTCTCCAATGAAAAGCCTAGCGTTTTTAAAGCCTCTTTTCCAACGCCAATCGCAAAAAAATTTAAAAACATGGATTTTTGACAAGATCCAATTTGCTAGCTTTAAGATTGATAACGCTTTAATTAAAGCCAATTTCACTCCTAGCGAGTTTATCCCATCGCTTTTGGAAAATTCTGTAGTTAAAGCCACTTTGATTAAACCTTCAGTCGTTTTTAATGATGGCTTATCGCCCATTAAAATGGATAAAACCGAATTGATTTTCAAAAACAAACAGCTCCTCATACAGCCCCAAAAAATCACTTATGAAACCATGGAATTAACCGGCTCTTACGCCACTTTTTCCAATTTGTTAGAAGCCCCTAAATTGGAGATTTTTTTAAAAACGACCCCTAATTATTATGGCGATAGCATTAAGGATTTATTGAGCGCTTATAAAGTCGTTTTACCTTTGGATAAAATCAGCACGCCATCTAGCGCGGATTTGAAACTCACCTTACAATTTCTAAAAAACACCGCCCCCTTATTTAGCGTTCAAGGCAATGTTAATTTGCAAGAAGGCACCCTCTCGCTCTATAATATCCCCCTTTATACGCAAAACGCTAATATAAGCCTAGATATTACCCAAGAATACCAATACATTTACATAGAAACTACCCACACGCGCTATGAAAACATGTTGGATTTAGACGCTAAGATCGCTTTAGACTTGAATAAAAAAATCCTTTCTTTGGATTCTTTAGTCCATAAAATACGATTCAACACTAACAATAATATCAACATGCGTTCTTATGGCTTGAATAACGCCCAAGATAACCCACAACCCACTAAGTTTTCTTTAGATTTAAAAAGCTTGCATTCTGTTATTCAAGAGGGTGAAAACTCAGAGGTGTTTAGAAGAAAAATCATAGACACCATTAAAGCCCAAAGTGAAGACAAATTCACTAAAGATGTTTTCTACGCTACAGGAGACACCCTTAAAAACCTTTCTTTGAATTTTGATTTTTCTAACCCCAACCACATGCAATGGAGCGTTCCACAACTCTTATTAGAGGGCGAATTTAAAGATAACGCCTATGTTTTTAGAATCAAAGATTTGAAAAAAATCAAGCCCTATTCCCCTATTATGAAGTATTTCGCCTTAGAAGATGGCTCTTTAGAAGTTTCTACGAGCGATTTTGTCAATATTGATTTTTTTGCTAAAGATTTGAAAATCACTTTACCCATCTATCATAGCAACGGCAGGCAATTTAATTCCCTCTCTTTATTTGGCTCTATCAATAAAGATGAAATTTCTGTCTATACTCCAAGCAAAAGCATATCCATAAAAGTTAAGGGGGATCAAAAGGATATTACCCTTAATAACATTGATTTGAGTATTGATGATTTCTTAGATAGTAAGATGCCAGCTATTGCGGGATTATTCTCAAAAGAACGAAAAGAAAAGCCTAGCTCTAAAGAAATCCAAGATGAAGATATTTTCATTAGCGCCAAACAACGCTATGAAAAAGCCCACAAAATTATCCCTATCTCTACACGCATCCATGCTAAAGATGTCGTGCTGATCTATAAAAAAATGCCTTTTCCTTTAGAAAATCTTGATATTGTCGCTCAAGACGACAGAGTGAAAATTGATGGCAATTATAAAAACGGCATGATCATGGCGGATTTAGTGCATGGGGCTTTGTATCTTAAGGCTCATAATTTTAGCGGGGATTATATCAACACCATTCTTCAAAAAGATTTCGTAGAAGGAGGCTTATTCACGCTTATTGGGGCTCTTGAAGATCAGGTTTTCAATGGCGAATTGAAATTCCAAAACACAAGCTTAAAGAATTTCGCCCTCATGCAAAACATGATCAATCTCATCAACACCATTCCCTCCCTCATTGTCTTTAGAAACCCTCATTTAGGGGCTAATGGCTATCAGATCAAAACCGGCTCCGTTGTTTTTGGGATCACTAAAGAATATTTAGGGTTAGAAAAAATTGATCTTGTCGGCAAAACGCTTGATATTGCTGGCAATGGGATCATTGAATTGGACAAAAACAAATTAGATTTGAATTTAGAAGTTTCCACTATCAAGGCTTTGAGTAATGTTTTAAATAAAATCCCTATCGTGGGCTATCTCGTTTTAGGAAAAGAAGGTAAAATCACCACTAATGTGAATGTCAAAGGCACGCTGGATAAGCCTAAAACCCAAGTAACTTTAGCGTCAGATATTATCCAAGCGCCTTTTAAGATCTTGCGCCGTATTTTCACGCCCATTGACATCATCGTGGATGAAGTCAAAAAAAACATTGATTCAAAAAGGAAATTAAAATGACGCTCAATGAAGCCATTAAAGACAAAACTTATGAAATTGTAGAAATCGCTAACTGCGATGAAGCCCTTAAAAAACGCTTTCTCTCTTTTGGTATTCATGAAGGGGTTCAATGCACCCTTTTACATTCTTCCATGAAAAAGGCCACGCTTTCAATTAAAATCAACCGCATTCAAGTGGCTTTAAGATCCCATGAAGCGCAATACCTTATCATCAAAGAAAGCGTGCAAGAATGAGCTTGAAACGCGCTAAAAAAGCCCAACAAATCAAAGAGCTGCTTTTAAAACATTACCCCAACCAAACCACCGAATTGCGCCATAAAAACCCCTATGAATTGCTGGTGGCGACCATTTTAAGCGCTCAATGCACGGACGCTAGAGTGAATCAAATAACGCCCAAGCTGTTTGAAAAATACCCCAGCGTGAACGATTTAGCCCTCGCTTCTTTAGAAGAGGTTAAAGAGATCATCCAATCCGTTTCGTATTCCAACAACAAAAGCAAGCATTTAATCAATATGGCGCAAAAAGTGGTTAAGGATTTTAAGGGCGTTATCCCCTCTACGCAAAAAGAATTGATGAGCCTGGATGGCGTGGGGCAAAAAACCGCTAATGTGGTGCTTTCAGTGTGCTTTGATGCAAATTACATAGCCGTAGATACCCATGTGTTCCGCACGACGCACCGCTTAGGCTTAAGCAACGCTAAAACGCCTATTAAAACCGAAGAAGAACTCAGCGATCTTTTTAAAGACAACCTATCCAAACTCCACCATGCCTTAATCTTGTTTGGCCGCTACACCTGCAAGGCTAAAAACCCCTTATGCGGTGCGTGTTTTTTAAAAGAATTTTGCGTTTCTAAAGCTAGCTTTAAGGCGTAGTGGCTTTATTTGTTATAAAATTTATAGTAAAATTAAGATTTTATAATCAAAGTCAAATCATTCTTGAAAGAGTAGAGTTTTATGCTAGAAACAGAAGCTAATAAGTTAAAAATAGCCGAAAAAGAAAAAGAGAAAGCGAATAAAGAAAGAGAACTAGAGCTTTCCACTTATTTAGAAGAACTCATTTGCGATTATAAAAATCTTTTGGACATGGAGATTGTTTTTAGCGCGGAACTTGGCTCCACGCAAATCCCTTTATTGCAAATCTTGCGTTTTGAAAAAGGCTCTGTGATTGATTTGCAAAAGCCCGCCGGAGAAAGCGTGGATACTTTTGTGAACGGGCGGGTTATCGGTAAGGGTGAGGTGATGGTTTTTGAAAGGAATTTAGCCATTCGTTTGAATGAAATCCTTGATTCTAACGCCATTGTGTATTATCTCGCTAAAAATTCATGAGATTGTTATTCTTGTTATTGAGCGCTACTTTGATGTTACTGGCTGAAGAAAAAATACCTCTAAGCGATGACGCCCCCATTAAACTGGTTCATTGGCAAAATGCACTAAAAGAAGTCCAACCCGATTCAAACGCTCCGGCAACGCCACCTATAAAGGCCGTGCAAACCACGCTCACTTTTGAAACGCCTTTTAACAAAACGCCTAAAATCATGGAAGTTGAAGGGCAAAAAGTGATCGTTTTAAAAAATGTTCAATTGGATTCTAAAAAAATGATGGATTTTAAAGAAGCCTCTTTGAATGCCTTAGAAATGTTTTCCTACCAAAATGACATCTACCTCTTGTCTAAAAAAGCTAAAGCGGAATTAGAAATCCAAGCTTCAAACAGCAAGGATAAAAAACAACTCCGCTTTCTTTTTTTGCCTAAAGGTTTTCATTTAGCCCCACCGCCTAGCCTGAAAGAAAAATCTCAGCATGCCAATCTCGCAAGCCAAGATGAAAAAGAGCGAGCCAAAAACCCATCAAACGCTCTAGAGTTAAAACCCCCACTGGATTTAAGCCATGCTTACAAGGGGTTAGCGGTTATTGCTGCCCTACTTTTAATATTGTATGTAATCAAAAAAAAAGTTGTTCCCACACAAGGGTCTTTTTCTGCAAAAGATTTTAAGTTAGAAATTAGTGTTTTGGGTCGTGTTGGTGCGAACCATAAAATCATCTCAATAGAAACCAATAAGGAGCGTTACTTGGTCTTACTAAGCGACAAATACGGCCTGCTTTTAGACAAAATAAGCCCAAAAACATCTAAAGAAGAACTGATTAAAGAAGCTGAAAATAATATAAAGAATTCAAAATTAGGAAATTTATATGCCGGAAAATTCTAAACTACAACCTGCTAAATTAGGGAAAAATTTTGACCCTGTGGATCATTCTAACAGGAATTTTTTCTTTTCTCTCATTCTGTCTGTATTGTTACACTGGTTGATTTATTTTTTATTTGAACACAGAGAAGATTTTTTTCCTTCAAAACCCAAGCTCGTTAAATTAAATCCTGAAAATTTATTGGTTTTAAAAAGAGGCCATTCGCAAGATCCCAGTAAAAACAACCCGGGCGCTCCTAAACCCACGCTGGCTGGCCCCCAAAGACCCCCAACGCCACCCACACCCCCCACTCCACCAACACCCCCAACTCCGCCAAAACCTATAGAAAAACCTAAACCCAAACCTGAGCCAAAGCCTAAACCCAAACCAGAACCCAAAAAGCCCAATCACAAACACAAGGCGCTTAAAAAAGTGGAAAAAGTGGAAGAGAAAAAAGTAGCAGAGGAGAAAAAAGAAGAGAAAAAGGTGGTGGAACAAAAAGTAGAGCATAAAAAAGTGGAAGAGAAAAAACCGGCTAAAAAAGAATTTGACCCTAACCAGCTTTCTTTCTTGCCTAAAGAAGTTGCACCACCCAGACAAGAAAACAATAAGGGCTTAGACAATCAAACTAAAAGGGATATTGATGAATTGTATGGCGAAGAATTTGGGGATCTAGGCACAGCCGAAAAAGATTTCATTAGGAATAATTTAAGGGATATTGGGCGCATCACGCAAAAATATTTAGAATACCCTCAAGTAGCCGCTTATTTAGGGCAAGATGGGACGAATGCGGTAGAATTTTACTTGCATCCTAATGGCGATATTACCGATCTTAAAATCATTGTTGGCTCTGAGTATAAAATGCTTGATGACAACACCTTAAAAACCATTCAAATCGCTTATAAAGATTACCCACGCCCTAAAACTAAGACTTTAATCCGCATTAGAGTGCGTTATTTCTTAGGGGGCAATTAAAAAATGGAAATCACGCTTTTTGACCCCATAGATGCCCACTTGCATGTGCGAGAAAACGCTCTTTTAAAAGCGGTATTAAGATATTCTAGCGAGCCTTTTAGCGCGGCGGTGATCATGCCAAACCTCAGTAAGCCCTTGATTGACACTCCAACCACCCTAGAATATGAAGAAGAAATTTTAAACCATTCTTCAAACTTCAAGCCTTTAATGAGTTTGTATTTCAATGACGACTTGACTTTAGAAGAATTGCAACGCGCTCACGAAAAAGGCATTAAATTTTTAAAACTCTACCCCAAAGGCATGACCACAAACGCGCAAAACGGCACTTCGGATTTGTTGGGTGAAAAGACTTTAGAGGTTTTAGAAAACGCCCAAAAATTAGGCTTTATTTTATGCATCCATGCAGAACAAGCTGGGTTTTGTTTGGATAAAGAATTTTTATGCCATAGCGTTTTAGAAACTTTCGCCCTTTCATTCCCTAAACTCAAAATCATTATAGAGCATTTGAGCGATTGGCGCAGTATCGCTTTGATTGAAAAGCATGCCAACCTCTATGCGACTTTGACCTTACACCATATCAGCATGACTTTAGATGACTTATTAGGGGAGAATTTGGACCCGCATTGTTTTTGCAAACCTTTAATCAAAACCAAAAAAGACCAAGAAAGGCTTTTATCCCTTGCTTTAAAAGCCCACCCTAAAATCTCTTTTGGATCTGATAGCGCCCCACATTTTATCTCTAAAAAGCATAGCGCTAGCATCCCGGCGGGCATCTTTTCTGCCCCTATTTTATTGCCTGCGTTATGTGAACTTTTTGAAAAACACAACGCTTTAGAAAACTTGCAAGCCTTTATCAGCGATAACGCTAAAAAAATCTATGCGCTAGACAATTTGCCTAATAAAAAAGTGCATCTGTCTAAAAAACCCTTTATAGTCCCTACACACACGCTTTGCTTGAATGAAAAAATTGCTATCTTAAGAGGGGGCGAAACGCTATCTTGGAACCTTCAAGAAATCGCCTAAAACATGCCGCCTTTTTTGTGGGGCTTTTTATTGTTTTATTTTTAATTGCAATGAAGCGCCAAACCCCCCCCTATGCTTTCACGCACAATCAAACCCTTGTTACTCAAAGCCCCCCCTATTTCACGCAACTCACTATCCCTAAACCAAATGACGCTTTAAGCGTGCATGCGAGCTCTTTAATCAGCTTGCCTAATGATAACCTCTTGAGCGCTTATTTTAGCGGCACTAAAGAAGGGGCAAGGGATGTGAAAATCAGCGCGAATCTTTTTGACAGCAAAACTAATCGCTGGAGCAAAGCCTTCACTATTTTAACCAAAGAAGATCTTTCTCATCATTCGCATGAATACATCAAAAAACTGGGTAACCCCTTGCTTTTTTTGCATGACGATAAAATTTTGTTATTTGTCGTAGGGGTGAGCATGGGTGGATGGGCCACTTCTAAAATCTATCAACTTGAAAGCGCTTTAGAGCCGATTCATTTTAAGTTTGCACGAAAACTCTCTTTAAGCCCTTTTTTAAACTTAAGCCATTTGATAAAAAATAAGCCTTTAAACACAACTGATGGCGGTTTTATGCTACCGCTCTATCATGAATTAGCCACCCAATACCCCTTGTTGTTGAAATTTGACCAACAAAATAACCCAAGAGAGCTTTTAAGACCTAATGCCCTAAACCACCAGCTCCAGCCAAGCCTAACCCCCTTTAAAGATTGCGCCATCATGGCGTTTAGGAACCATTCTTTTAAAGATAGTCTCATGCTAGAAACCTGTAAAACCCCTACTATTTGGCAAAAACCCATACTTACGAATTTGAAAAACTTGAATGACGCTTTGAATTTGATCAATTTAAACAAAGAATTGTTTTTGATCCACAACCCTAGCGATTTATCTTTGCGTCGTAAAGAACTTTGGCTTTCTAAATTGGAAAACTCCAACTCGTTTAAAACCTTAAAAATTTTAGACAAAGCCAATGAAGTGAGTTACCCAAGCTATAGTATTAATTCTCATTTTATAGATATTGTCTATACCTACAACCGCTCTCATATCAAACACATCCGTTTTAATATGGCTTATTTAAAATCCCTTCTCAAGTGATTAATGATGCTTATGTATTCTTCTTACACGCTGAGTTTTGTATGGTTTTTTTTAATTTTCTTTTTTTTCAAAAATAAGGCGTTAAGTTTGAGGTTTTCGCTCTCTTTAATAAGCGTGATTTTAAGCAATATCGCTTTTAAAGATTCTCTATCGCTCAATGAATTTTTAAGCAGTTTTACAGCCCCCTTAAGCCCCTTTAGCTGTCTTTTGATCCTTGCTTATGCACTCTTTTCTTGCCGTCTCCTCCAAAAGCCCCCTTTAGAAACCTTGCAATCTTATAGCGTCATGCTGTTTTTCAATCTGTTGCTTTTGACAGATATTTTAGGGTTTTTGCCTTTTTCAATCTACCATCATTTCATGGCTTCTCTGATTTTTAGCGCGCTTTTTTGTGGCAGTTTGTTTTTGAGCAGCCCCTTATTGGGCGTGATCGCTTTAGTAGCGTTATCCAGTTCGCTTTTAATGCGTTCTAATTTTCAAATCTTAGATTCTTTATTGGATTTCCCCTTGCTTCTTTTTGTCTTTTTTAAGACTTTATCTCTTGTTAAAAAAAGGTTGTATTAACGCTTATGAAATCCCTATCCCATGCCCCTTTTTCGCTCTTTTTAAAAGGTTTTTATTTCACCTTTTTTATGAGCTTGTTGTTTGTGTTTAATCGTATCGGCTTTATCCTTTATACAGGCTATTATAAGCATGCTTTAAAAAACCCTGTTTTTGATGAAATCATCAAAACCCTATTCAATGGAGCCAGATACGATAATCGTGTGGTCTCAAGCTTGGCGATTCTTTTTATCATCATCGGGTTATTGGGGTTATTTGCCCCTAAACACCAAACCAAAATGCTTAATATTGTGGCGTATTTTTCTATCGCTATTATCCTGTTTTTAAACATTGCAAACATTGTTTATTATGGCATTTATGGGAATGTGTTTGATGAAAATTTATTGGAATTTTTGCATGAAGACACGCTCACGATTTTAAAAATGAGTGGGGAATACCCTATTTTTTCTAGTTTTTCACTCTTTATAATCCTTAGCGTTTTAACCTCTTTTATCTATTTCAAACTCCAAAACGCCCTTTTTAAACCCAAAAATGTGTATCAAGCCACCCACACCAAACCCCTTAAAACTTTCATTTTATTCATTCTTTTTTCGCTCACGCAAATGTTTTACATTAACGCGCAATTGAGCTTTGTTGGCGCGTCTTTAGATCTCAGCATAGAGCCAGCCAAAGATCCTTTTTTAATGAAAATCACCCCCGGGGCGTTTCGCAATCTTTATCTTTTGGCGCGCAATTACAGACAAAGCCATAACCTTAAATTCAGCGATTTTGCTAAAGAAACGCCTTTAGAAGTGGCGAAAAATTATTTCAATCTTAAAGAAAACCCTTCAAACAACCTCTATGAGTTGCTTTCTCAAACAAGCCACAACAATTCTCTTCAAACCATTCAGCATGTTTTTTATATCGTTTCAGAGTCCCTAAGCTCATGGCATTTTGATAAAAAATTTGATTCCATAGGGCTAACGAGCGCTTTACAAGATTTGGTTAAAAAAGAGCATGCTCACATGCTTTCTGCTTTTATTGAAAGCGCCCCACGAACCGTTAAAAGCTTAGATGTTCAGATCACAGGCTTGCCCTATATCAATGATAATAACTTAGTCAATTCAGGGGTGATCCTCCCTAGCTTTCCTATGGCGATTGGCAATATCATGAAGACTTTAGGTTATAAAAACAACTTTTATTATGGAGGCAGCGGGATTTGGAATAAATTAACCAATTTCACCAAAAAACAAGGTTTTCACGCCCTTTATTTTAACAATCATCTCTTAGAATTTGTTAAAAACAAGCCCTACCCCAAACCCATAGAGAGCAACTGGGGAGTGCATGATAATATTCTATTTGACTATATTTTAGAAAACACCAACCCCCATGAAAAAACTTTCAGCATGGTCATGACTTTAAGCAACCATGCGATCAAAAACGTGAATCTCAAAGCCTTTGGCGTGCCTTTAGAAAAAATCCAACAATTTGTGGAAAAAACCCCCAAATCAGAAAATTTACCGGACGCTAATTCTTTAGGGCATATTTACTGGTATGACAAAGTGGTGGTTGATTTCATCAAAAAAGCCAGCCAAAAATTCCCCAACTCGCTTTTTATCATCACAGGAGATCATTTTGACAGGAGCTATGAATACGCTAAAAACGATTTGTATATCATTAAATCCGTGCCGCTTATTTTATATGCCCCCACTTTAAAGCCTAAAAAAATCAGTCAAGTCGGATCGCATTTAGACATCGCCCCTACGATTGTTGAATTAGTCGCTCCTAAAGGTTTTCAATTCGTGAGTTTTGGAAAGCCTTTATTTTCTAACAACACAACAAACCCTCCAAGCCACCCCAATTACGCGCTAGGCTATGAAGCGATCGCCACCAAAGATTATTTTTATAACCCGAGTTCAGGGTTAAGGTATTTGAATGAAAACCCTAAAGAGCTAGAGGATAAACAAAACGACAAAATAGAAGCTTCCAAGTTTTACCAGCAATTAGAATCTTTGAAAGCCCTTAGTTATTACTTGCTCTATCATGGGGCTAATCTTAAAGATTGACAAGCTAAAGGGAGTTTTTTAATTCCATTAAACGCATGATTTTTGCTACAATAGTAGGATTTTAATTATATAAAGGATAAATGGGCATGCCAAATAGGGGCGTTGTTTTATTAGACGGGCAAGCGTTAGCTTATGATATAGAAAAAGATTTGAAACATAAAATCCAAATAATCCATACACAAACGCACAAACGCCCCAAATTGGCCGTGATTTTAGTAGGAAAAGACCCCGCTAGTATCACTTATGTCAATATGAAGATCAAAGCATGCGAAAGGGTGGGCATGGATTTTGATTTGAAAACCCTCAAGAAGAACATTACCGAAGCTGAATTGCTGTCCTTGATTAAAGATTACAATACTGATCAAAACATTTCAGGGGTTTTAGTCCAGCTCCCTTTGCCCAGACACATTGATTCTAAAATGATTTTAGAAGCCATTGACCCAAACAAAGATGTGGATGGTTTCCACCCCCTTAATATCGGCAAGCTCTGCACTCAAAAAGAATCGTTTCTGCCAGCCACCCCCATGGGCGTGATGCGGCTTTTAGAGCATTATCATATTGAGATCAAGGGTAAGGATGTGGCGATTATTGGGGCGAGCAATATCATTGGCAAACCTTTAAGCATGCTCATGCTAAACGCTGGGGCTAGCGTGAGCGTGTGCCATATTTTGACTAAAGACATTAGTTTTTACACCAAAAATGCTGATATTGTCTGCGTGGGCGTGGGCAAGCCTGATTTGATTAAAGCGAGCATGTTAAAAAAAGGGGCTGTAGTGGTGGATATTGGGATCAATCATTTGAACGATGGGCGTATCGTGGGCGATGTGGATTTCACAAATGCACAAAAAGTTGCCGGTTTTATCACCCCTGTGCCTAAAGGCGTGGGGCCTATGACGATTGTCTCGCTTTTAGAAAACACTCTAATCGCTTTTGAAAAACAACAAAGGAAGGGATTTTAAATGAAATTTTTACGCTCTGTTTATGCATTTTGCTCCAGTTGGGTGGGGACGATTATTATCGTGCTGTTGGTTATCTTTTTTATCGCGCAAGCCTTTATCATTCCCTCTCGCTCTATGGTTGGCACGCTCTATGAGGGCGATATGCTCTTTGTCAAAAAATTTTCTTACGGCATACCCATTCCTAAAATCCCATGGATTGAGCTTCCTGTTATGCCTGATTTTAAAAATAACGGGCATTTGATAGAGGGGGATCGCCCCAAGCGCGGCGAAGTGGTGGTGTTTATCCCTCCCCATGAAAAAAAATCTTACTATGTCAAAAGGAATTTTGCTATTGGGGGCGATGAGGTGTTATTCACTAGTGAGGGGTTTTATTTGCACCCTTTTGAGAGCGGCACGGACAAAACTTACATCGCTAAACATTACCCAGATGCTATGACTAAAGAATTTATGGGTAAAATTTTTGTTTTAAACCCTTATAAAAGTAAGCATCCGGGTATCCATTACCAAAAAGACAATGAAACCTTCCATTTAATGGAGCAGTTAGCCACTCAAGGTGCGGAAGCTAATATCAGCATGCAACTCATTCAAATGGAGGGCGAAAAGGTGTTTTATAAAAAAATCAATGACGATGAATTTTTCATGATCGGCGATAACAGGGATAATTCTAGCGACTCGCGCTTTTGGGGGAGTGTGGCTTATAAAAATATCGTGGGTTCGCCTTGGTTTGTTTATTTCAGTTTGAGTTTAAAAAATAGCCTGGAAATGGATGCAGAAAATAACCCTAAAAAACGCTATCTGGTGCGTTGGGAACGCATGTTTAAAAGCGTTGAAGGCTTAGAAAAAATCATTAAAAAAGAAAACGCAACGCATTAAGGTTTTTTGTGCAATTTTTTGATTTCTCTTTAGAAAGTTTTATTACCACCTTAATGAAAATCCTAGCCCTTTTAATCGCTATCATAGGGCATGAGATCATGCATGGTTTGAGCGCGTTTTTATTCGGGGATAGGAGCGCTAAAGACGCTAATCGTTTGAGTTTAAACCCTATCAGGCATTTAGACATGATGGGTTCGGTGCTTTTACCGGCTTTATTACTCATTTTTCAAGCCCCTTTTTTGTTTGGGTGGGCTAAACCCGTGCCTGTGGATATGCGCTACATTGTCTCTCAAAAAGGCTCTCTAGCATGCGTAGTGGTGAGTTTAGCCGGGGTGGCTTATAATTTCACCTTGGCCGTTCTGCTCGCTTCCATCACGCATTGGAGTTTCCAAAAACTAGGGATCAACGCTTTAAGCATTGATGAATTGAATCTTTATCAGCTCGCTTTAGTAACCTTTCTCATTCAAGGCATTCTTTATAATCTTGTCTTAGGCGTTTTCAATAGCCTCCCTATCCCGCCTTTAGACGGCTCCAAAGCGTTAGGCTTTTTGGCGTTGCATTTTAAAAGCGCGTTTCTATTAGAATGGTTTTCTAAAATGGAACGCTACGGCATGTTGGTAGTGTTTGTCTTTTTATTTATCCCCCCTTTATCGGAGTTTTTTATCCATGCGCCCACAAGATTTTTATTTTCCTTACTCCTTTCTTAATCTTTTATCAAGGAGGGCTGATGAATAAGCCTTTGAATATTGCTCAAGTTTTTATAGGAAGCGATCATGCAGGGTTGCATCTTGCAGAATTTGTTAAACATTTTTTAGAAGACAAGCGTTTTAAGATCCAAGCTTTTTTACCCACTACAAGGGTGGATTACCCTGATTACGCCAAATTAGTGTGCCAAAAGGTTTTAGAAAATGCACAAAGCTATGGCATTTTAGTGTGCGCTACAGGGATAGGCATGAGCATGGGTGCTAATCGCTTTAAAGGTATTAGAGCCGCTTTGTGCCTTGATGCTTACATGGCTAAAATGACTCGCTTGCACAATAACGCCAATGTCTTGTGCTTGGGCGAAAAGATTAGCGGTATCGGCGTAACAGAAAGCATTTTAGAAGCGTTTTTCTCTACAGAATTTGAACAAGGCCGCCATGTGTTGCGCATCCAAAAGCTAGATGAATCGCTGAAATCATCAACCTAATGTAGTATAATTACATCGTTTCGCTAAAAGGATATTTTAATAGAATGTTTACCCAATGGTTTATTCTCACTATCGCTATTGTTTTTATCCTTTATATGGGTGTGCGTACTTTCTTTTTTAAAACCGTGGCTAAACGGCAAGAACGCACCAATGCCTCCATGAAACTCACCTTACAAGAAGCTGAAATTTTGATCCAAAAACACCAATTGCAACTCCAAAGAGCTTTGGGTAATATTGATATTCTCACCCAAGAAATGAGTTCGTTAAAAACAGAACTAAAAGCCCTTAAACAGCGCAACTCTGAATACAAAGGCGAATCGGATAAATATAAAAATCGTATTAAAGAATTGGAGCAAAAAATAGAAGCTCTCCTTTAAAAACGCTATAATAAATCAAAATTCTACAACCAATCAGTTATACTTATAAGGATATTCAAATGAATGAAACGCTCAAACAAGAACTTTTACAAAACATCAGAGAAGTGAAAGATTACCCCAAAAAAGGGATTTTGTTTAAAGATATTACCACACTACTCAATTACCCTAAACTTTTTAACAAACTTATTGATGCGCTCAAAAAGCGCTACGCCCCTCTCAATGTGGATTTTATCGTGGGTATTGAAGCGAGAGGGTTTATTTTAGGATCGGCTCTCGCTTATGCGCTTGGGGTGGGTTTTGTGCCTGTGAGGAAAAAGGGCAAACTCCCCGCACACACCCTGTCTCAAAGCTACAGCCTAGAATACGGGAACGATAGTATAGAAATCCACTCTGACGCTTTTAGGGGGGTTAAGGGGATAAGGGTGGTGTTAATTGATGATTTATTAGCCACTGGAGGCACGGCTTTAGCGAGCCTTGAACTTATCAAAGCCTTACAAGCTGAATGCATAGAAGCATGCTTTTTGATAGGCTTAAAAGAATTACCGGGCCTCCAACTTTTAGAAGAACGAGTGAAAACTTTTTGTTTGTTAGAGTGCTAAAAGGGTGAGTTTTGGAAGAATACATCATTAACTTATGGGATCAGCATGTAGCGACTTGGGGGTATCTTATTTTATTTGGGTGGAGCATTTTAGAAGGCGAGATCGGACTCATTTTAGCCGGGATCGCTAGCTATACCGGTCATATGCATTTAGGGTTAGCTATTTTAGTCGCAGGGATTGGGGGTTTTGTGGGGGATCAAATCTATTTTTACATCGGCCGCACCAATAAAGCTTACATCCAAAAAAAGCTAGAAAAACAACGCCGAAAACTAGCCCTAGCCCATTTATTGTTGCAAAAACACGGTTGGTTTATCATTTTCATCCAACGCTACATGTATGGCATGCGCACTATCATTCCTATTAGCATCGGTTTAACACGCTATAGCGCTTTAAAATTCGCTATCATCAACCTCATTAGCGCGATGGTGTGGGCGAGCATTACCATTATTCTAGCGTGGTATTTAGGAGAAGAGTTATTGCATGCGTTAGGGTGGCTTAAAAAACACCCTTATGCGCTAATATTACTATTAGTATCTTTCTTGGCGTTGGTTCTATGGTATTTCCAATACTATAGTAAGAAAAACCGCTAGAGTGCAATACAATTCTTGAAAGATATGAAATTAAAAAAGGAGACTTTATGTTAAAAATCAAATTAGAAAAAACCACTTTTGAAAACGCAAAAGCTGAATGCAGTTTAGTTTTTATTGTCAATAAGGATTTTGATCATGCTTGGGTCAAAAATAAAGAATTGCTAGAAACCTTTAAATACGAAGGCGAAGGCGTATTTTTAGACCAAGAAAATAAAATCCTGTATGTGGGCGTTAAAGAAGATGATGTGCATTTATTGAGAGAGAGCGCATGTTTGGCCGTTCGCACCCTTAAAAAACTCGCTTTTAAAAGCGTTAAAGTGGGCGTTTATACTTGCGGAACGCATACTAAAGATAACGCGCTTTTAGAAAACTTGAAAGCGTTGTTTTTGGGCTTAAAATTGGGCTTGTATGAATACGACACTTTTAAATCCAACAAAAAAGAAAGCGTTTTAAAAGAAGCCATTGTCGCTTTAGAATTGCACAAACCTTGCGAAAAAACTTGCGCGAATTCTTTAGAAAAGAGCGCTAAAGAAGCTTTAAAATACGCTGAAATCATGACAGAAAGCTTGAATATCGTTAGGGATCTAGTCAATACCCCCCCTATGATTGGCACCCCGGTTTATATGGCTGAAGTGGCGCAAAAAGTGGCTAAAGAAAACCATTTAGAAATCCATGTTCATGATGAAAAATTTTTAGAAGAAAAGAAAATGAACGCCTTTTTAGCGGTCAATAAAGCCTCTCTTAGCGTCAATCCTCCTCGCTTGATCCATTTAGTCTATAAACCCAAAAAAGCGAAGAAAAAAATCGCTTTAGTGGGTAAGGGCTTGACTTATGATTGCGGAGGGTTGAGCTTGAAACCGGCCGATTACATGGTTACCATGAAAGCGGATAAAGGCGGTGGATCTGCGGTGATCGGGCTTTTAAACGCATTAGCCAAACTAGGCGTGGAGGCTGAAGTGCATGGCATTATTGGGGCTACAGAAAACATGATAGGCCCAGCTGCCTATAAACCAGATGATATTTTAATCTCCAAAGAAGGCAAGAGCATAGAGGTCCGTAATACCGACGCTGAAGGGCGTTTGGTTTTAGCGGATTGTTTGAGCTACGCTCAAGACTTGAACCCTGATGTGATCGTGGATTTTGCGACCCTTACTGGGGCATGCGTTGTAGGCTTAGGCGAATTCACTTCAGCGATCATGGGGCATAATGAAGAATTGAAAAACCTCTTTGAAACTTCAGGGTTAGAATCCGGTGAATTATTAGCCAAACTCCCCTTTAACCGCCATTTAAAGAAATTGATTGAATCTAAAATCGCTGATGTGTGCAATATTTCTTCTTCACGCTATGGCGGTGCGATCACGGCGGGCTTGTTTTTAAATGAATTTATTAGAGATGATTTTAAAGACAAATGGCTACACATTGACATTGCAGGCCCTGCTTATGTGGAAAAAGAATGGGATGTGAATAGCTTTGGAGCGAGTGGGGCTGGAGTGAGAGCTTGCACAGCTTTTGTGGAAGAGTTTTTGAAAAAGGCTTGAAATGGGCTTGTCTGTAGGCATTGTGGGTTTGCCTAATGTGGGCAAATCCAGCACCTTTAACGCGCTCACTAAAACCCAAAACGCCCAAAGTGCGAACTACCCTTTTTGCACCATTGAACCCAATAAAGCCATCGTGAATGTGCCTGATAGGCGGCTTGATGCGTTGGCTCAAATCGTAAAGCCTGAACGCATTTTGCATTCTGTGGTGGAATTTGTGGATATTGCCGGATTGATTAAGGGAGCGAGCAAGGGGGAGGGTTTAGGCAATCAGTTTTTAGCCAATATCAAGGAATGCGAAGTGATCTTGCAAGTGGTGCGCTGTTTTGAAGATGACAATATCACGCATGTGAACGATAAAATTGACCCCCTAAATGATATAGAGACCATTGAATTGGAGTTGATTTTAGCGGATATTGCCACTTTAGACAAAAGGATCGATCGCTTGCAAAAAGCCTTAAAAAGCTCAAAAGACGCTAAAAATCTTTTAGAATGCGCTTTGAGTTTAAAAACGCATTTAGAAGAATTAAAGCCGGCGAAAACTTTTCCCTTGAATACAAGCGAGGCTTTTTTAGAATTGGACAAGGAATTGCGTTTTTTATCTCATAAAAAAATGATCTATGTTGCTAATGTGGGCGAAGAAGATTTAAACGCCCTCAGTGAGCATGCCAAAAAAGTCCAAAATTATGCCAAAGATCAAAATAGCGAGTTTGTTGCCTTGTGCGCTAAATTGGAAGAAGAAATGGTTTCTATGAGTGGAGATGAAGTCAAAGAATTTTTGCAAAGTTTGGGCGTAGAAGAAAGCGGGCTAGAAAAAACCATTCGTTTGAGTTTTAAGGAGTTAGGCTTGATCAATTATTTTACCGCTGGAGTCAAGGAAGTGCGATCATGGACGATTAAAAAAGGCTCTAGCGCGCCTGTGGCTGCTGGGGTGATCCATAAGGATTTTGAAAAAGGCTTTATTAGAGCTGAAACCATCAGTTATGACGATTTTATCGCTTATAAGGGCGAAGCCGGGGCGAAAGAAAAGGGAGCGTTACGCATTGAAGGTAAGGATTATATCGTTCAAGATGGCGATGTGTTGCATTTTCGCTTCAATGTCTAGTTCTCTTCGTTACTATTTTCTCATAAGAATTGACACCCAACAAGAAACCTTTTAAAAAGATCTATATAGAATTAAGCGATATTTGCGGGTTGCAATGCAGTTTTTGCCCTAACCCTAAAAATATCAGAGGCGTGATGCCTTTAGAATTATTTGAAAAAGTTTGCAAAGAAGTGGCCCCCTTAACCCCAATTATCACCCTGCATGTCTTAGGCGATCCTTGCAAGCTCAAAAATTTAAACCACTATTTAAGCGCCGCTAGACGCTTTTCTTTGAAAGTGGATTTGGTTACTAGCGGGGCGTATTGGTGCGACTTTGAGACGCTTTTACAAGATGTGATCTATCAAATCTCTATTTCTTTAGACGCAGGGCTAGACCATCACAACAAACTCAACCAGCACCGCTACATCCAAAAAATTTTAGAATTTTGCCGCTACAAATGTGAAAAAAATAGCGAAGTGTTTTTGAATTTACGCATTCAAGATAGCACCCTTGAAAAACACCAGAATTTGATCAAGCCTTTTTTAGAAAGCTTTGAATGCGTTTCTTTAGAGACTCTAAAATCGCAAGGCCGCGCTCGTTTGTTTAAAAAAAGTTTTTTAAATATCCAAAAGACCTTTAAATGGCCGAGTTTGAACGCTCCAAATCCTTTAAACCAAGAATCAAAGATCCCCTATTGTTACGGCCTAATCAAGCAAATCGCTATTTTATCTAATGGCGTTGTCGTGCCGTGCTGCATGGACACGCAAGCTAATATCAACCTTGGCGATTTAAACCATACGCCCTTAAAAGATGTTTTAAAGAGTCAAAAAGCTATGGCCATCAAAACCCATTTTTTAAAGGGCGAAGCGTTAGAACTCTTATGCAAAAACTGCTCCTACCCTCTCATTCGTTATAAAAAATAAAATTTGCATCTATCTATAAGATATGGGTTTAAATTTGCGTTCGCATTGAATGAGGTGTTTGAAAATTCTTCATAAGAATGGTTATTTCTCACTCTTATATATCATTTTTAAAAATTTCGTTGTGAGTCATAGGGCTTATATCATTCGCATGCTTTTTGATCGTTTTGGATAAAGTAATTTTCATACAATCGCAGTAACGCAATAAAAAACGCCGTGATAGTAGGCCCTACAATAATCCCCCAAAAACCAAATTGAGAAATCCCAGCAATCATAGAAAAGAAAATCAATATTTCATTGATTTTAAGGGTGGTTTTAAAGATTCTTTTTTTGATGAAGACGATTAAAATTGGCTTGATCACGCTATCAATCAACACGCTAATCAATAAAATGGAATATAGAGCGATAAAAATAGCCTCATTCACATGCCCATGATAAAGCTCATAAATCGCTATAGGGATCCAAATCAAAGCCCCCCCAACAGCCGGCACCAAAGACGCCAGGCCGTATAAAATCCCTAAAGACCAGCCGTCATGCCCAAACCATACGATCATCACCCCAAACGCCACGCCCTCTAAAATAACCGTGATGAGAGAAGTTAAAAGCACGATGCGTAAAATCCCAGCCACTTCTTCAAAAATCTTTTTGCTTTGATTGATTCCAAGAGGCAAGACCCCTAAAAAATAACGATAAAATCTCTCCCCATAATAAAAAAAGAAAAACAACAGCCCCAAGATAAACAAAGCGTCTGTAATGAGTTTCAAGCTGTATCTTCCCACATAGCTGCTTACTTTCAACAAATAGCCCGTGATGGAAGCGGCGCTAAAATTTTCTAAAAACTTGCTAACCCCATCATGAATGGCAGGAAAATGCGACAAATTTTCGGTGATTGTCCCCTTAAGCCATTTGATTAGGGCTGAAAATTTTTCAAAATTGATTTCAAAAATGATATTAGAACTTTTATAAACAATAAAATATAACGGCACGATCAAAACGCTCGCTAAAATTAAAACGCATAAAAACGAACTGACAACATTGAAAAAACGCTTATCTAAAAAAACTTTCACTTGAAAAAACCCCACGCACAAAAGCCCAGCAATCAGCACATCCATTAAAAAATCTTGATACAGATAGATCATCCAATAAAAACCAATCAAAAAAAGAATCCAAAAGAAATACTGAGCTTTCATGAAATTATCCCCATTAAACTGAACCAAAAATTATCAAATGTTAGCTAAAAAACGCTCTTTTAAGGATAAAAAACCTCTTTTAACTTATAATTAAAATCAAAAAGGCTTTTACAGATGGTGTTTTACAAGTATTCAGGGAGCGGGAATGATTTTTTAATCACGCAAAGTTTTAAAAAAAAAGATTTTTCCAATTTAGCCAAACAGGTGTGCCATAGGCATGAGGGTTTTGGGGCTGATGGGCTTGTAGTCGTCTTACCAAGTAAGGATTATAACTACGAATGGGATTTTTACAATTCAGACGGCTCTAAAGCTGGCATGTGCGGTAATGCGAGCCGTTGCGTGGGGTTATTTGCTTACCAACATGCTATAGCCCCTAAAGAGCATGTTTTTTTAGCCGGGAAAAGAGAGATTTCTATTCGCATAGAAGAACCCAATATCATAGAGAGCAATCTCGGTAACTACAAAATCCTAGACACCATACCCGCCTTAAGATGCAAAAAATTTTTTTCAAGCGACAGCGTTTTAGAAAATATCCTTACTTTCTATCTCATAGATACAGGAGTGCCGCATTTGGTGGGATTTGTAAAAAATAAAGAGGGGTTAAATTCCCTCAACACGCTGGAATTAAGGGCTTTAAGGCATGAGTTTAACGCTAATATTAACATCGCTTTTATAGAAAATAAAGAGACGATTTTTTTACAAACTTATGAAAGGGGGGTTGAAGATTTCACGCTAGCTTGCGGGACAGGCATGGCAGCGGTTTTTATCGCCGCGCGCATTTTTTATAACACGCCTAAAAAAGCCACTCTCATCCCTAAAAGCAACGAATCTTTAGAGCTTTCTTTAAAAAATGATGAAATTTTTTATAAAGGAATCGTTCGTTATATTGGCATGAGCGTTTTGGGCAGTGTTTTTGAAAATGGGTGTTTTTGATCATTATTTCTTATAGTAGTAATCAAAATGATTTTGTCGTAATTAAACATAATGCGCTATCATTTGCGAGTTGTTTTTAGCAATATAAAAAATATCCTAAAGGAATAAAACCATGCAAGCGTTAAAATCATTGCTTGAAGTGATTACAAAACTTCAAAATTTAGGCGGCTATTTGATGCATATAGCTATTTTCATCATTTTTATTTGGATTGGAGGGCTTAAGTTTGTGCCGTATGAAGCCGAAGGGATCGCTCCTTTTGTGGCTAATTCCCCTTTCTTTTCTTTCATGTATAAATTTGAAAAGCCCGCATACAAACAACACAAAATGTCTGAATCCCAATCCATGCAAGAAGAAATGCAAGATGACCCTAAAATCGTTGAAAACAAAGAATGGCATAAAGAAAACCGCACTTATTTAGTGGCTGAAGGTTTAGGGATCACGATTATGATCCTAGGTATTTTGGTGCTTTTAGGGCTTTGGATGCCTTTAATGGGCGTGATTGGGGGCTTGCTTGTCGCTGGAATGACGATCACGACTCTATCTTTTTTATTCACAACGCCAGAAGTGTTTGTCAATCAGCATTTCCCATGGCTTTCTGGGGCTGGAAGGCTAGTGGTTAAAGACTTGGCGTTATTTGCTGGAGGCTTGTTTGTGGCAGGGTTTGATGCGAAACGCTATTTAGAGGGGAAAGGGTTTTGCTTGATGGATCGCTCATCGGTAGGGATTAAGACTAAATGCTCTAGCGGGTGTTGCTCTTAAAGAGCGAATACCTTAAAGTAGGCTTAAAGCCTACTAGAAGAATCACAATTAATAGAAGGATCTTGGTTAGCGCCTTTTTTGTAAATGATTGTTTTTAAAATGTGGCGTTTGACAAAGGAATTGACGCTTTCTACTTCTTCATCCGCTAATCGTCTTAGAACATCATGCTCGTCTTTAGAGAGATAAAAGGTAACTGAAAAATTGCGTTTCAACTCATCTACAGCGACACGCTTGCGACCGGGTTTTATATTTTTATTTCCTAATTCCATTAAAATTTCCTTTTTTAGTTAGTGTGTAGTAATATCATGACGGTTATTCTAACATGAAATAAACGCCATTTTATATTAAATCTAAAGAAAAATATTTTTAGATGTGCTAGAATACCCATTTGTTACAAGATAAGCTTTTTTATCAAAAATGATGATGACATAGGGGTAACAAGTGGCAATAAACACCTTTTTAAAACATTCTTTTTTAATCTGTTTATTAGCGGTTAATTCTTACGCTTTTGATTGGAATATTTTTAAATACAATCTGGGTTTCAATATGTTTATCATGGACCATGAAGGCTCAACGCCTTATTGGGTTAATACTAACACCAATCTTAAAACCCGTTTGACTCCAAATTTTGGGATCCAATTTTATACAAGAGGTGTGGAGCAAAGCTTGACTGTGGGGGCGTATTTTTTTCAAAACTTCCATAACTACAGCACCAATTTTCCCTACCGTTGGGGGCCTACTATGTATTATAAGGCTAGGGGAAAACGTTTTACTTTTTATGGAGGGATTTTCCCTAGGAAAAACCTCTTAGGGAGGTATGGTTTGAATATTTTTGCCCCTTATTATTGGTTTATAGATCCCAACGCTAGAGGGTTTTTATTGCAATTTCAAAACCATTATTCGCCTTCAAAACCCTATTATGGGCATGCGGAGTTTATGCTAGATTGGTTTGGAGGCAATTGTTACAACACTTGTAAATTCGGGAGAAACCCTTATGGGAACGCAATGGACAGGTTTCAAATGAACGGCTCTGTCGCTTATAATTTCTTTAAGGATTTATTGGGTATTGGAGGGTATTTTGTCTTGTTCCATAACGAAGACAAATACCTTTTAAATGGCGCTGATGGCATGCAGTTTAATGAAAAAAAAGCGATTGACAACAATAATATTTATCTTATGGATCGCCTCTACTTTAATGCTTACATAGGGACAAGCCTTTTAGACATCGCCCCCTTTATGGAAAAACTCAACGCCAGTTTTGGCATGGTTTCTGAATCAAGCCGATTAAGGCAAATTCACAACAATGTGCCTTTTATGAACAGCGTGGGCGGGCAATTGGATGTGGAGATCCAATACAAAGGCTTTGGCATCCACAATTTATTTTTCTTCGCCAAGACCCCAGAGATGCCTTTTTATAACCAATACCAGTATGTTGAAATGTATTGCACGCCTTCGTATTGCCCCACGCCTATTTATCGTGGCGTGCCATTCTTTCAAGCCAACATGTATAATCGTTTTGATTTTTATTACAATTGGAAAAACGACTTCGCATCGGTCCGCATCAACTTCGTGCTTAATGCGATGCGTGGGGGCTTTGATAGGAGCTTGCCTTGGTCAGAATCTTACCAAGTGTATATGACGGTTGCCTTTGATCCTTATAACCTTATTAACAAAATTGCCAGAAAAAAGTGAAAATTCTTGACAACCAGTTAATTCGTCTTATATAATGCTGTTTCATTTGTAGCCATTGTTAAGCAATGATTTTAAGCTATGGAAAAGAGGTGATAGCAGTATGCCAGGGATTAAGGTTAGAGAAGGCGATGCGTTTGATGAAGCTTATAGGAGATTCAAAAAGCAAACCGATCGCAATTTGGTGGTAACAGAATGCCGTGCTAGAAGGTTCTTTGAGTCTAAAACCGAAAAACGCAAAAAACAAAAAATCAGCGCTAAAAAGAAAGTCTTAAAGCGTCTTTATATGTTAAGGCGTTATGAATCAAGACTATAAGAACTTGAACGAATTTAAAATTTAAGGATTATTGAATAATGCAATTCACAGGGAAAAATGTTCTCATTACTGGGGCTTCTAAAGGCATTGGGGCTGAAATCGCCAAAACTCTCGCTTCTATGGGGCTGAAAGTTTGGATCAATTACCGCAGTAATGCTGAAGTGGCTGACGCTTTGAAAAATGAGCTTGAAGAAAAAGGCTATAAAGCGGCTGTCATTAAATTTGATGCGACTTCTGAAAGCGGTTTTGTTGAAGCGATACAAACCATTGTCCAAAGCGATGGGGGTTTGTCTTACTTGGTGAATAACGCCGGTGTGGTACGCGATAAATTAGCGATCAAAATGAAAACAGAAGATTTTCACCATGTCATTGAAAATAATCTCACTTCAGCTTTTATAGGTTGCAGAGAAGCTTTAAAGGTGATGAGTAAGAGTCGTTTTGGGAGCGTGGTTAATGTCGCTTCTATCATTGGTGAAAGAGGCAATATGGGGCAGACAAACTACTCAGCGAGTAAGGGGGGGATGATTGCGATGAGCAAGTCCTTTGCTTATGAGGGAGCTTTAAGGAATATTCGTTTCAACTCTGTAACACCAGGCTTTATAGAAACCGACATGAACGCCACTTTGAAAGACGAACTCAAAGCGGATTATGTTAAAAACATTCCTTTAAACAGGCTAGGGTCTGCTAAGGAAGTAGCAGAAACGGTAGCGTTTCTTTTGAGCGATCACTCTAGTTACATCACTGGAGAGACTCTCAAAGTCAATGGCGGGCTTTATATGTAGTCCTAAACAAAGGATTCTTTTAGCGATAAAAGTTTGTAAGTAGCAAAAATCATGCTAACATTATGAGGTTATTCTAAAACAAAGAGGTTATTATCAAATGGGGATTATTTACTTAATATTGTTTCTCATTGTAATTTATTTGTTGTATAGGATTTTAGATGTTTTGGAGCAAAAATAAACGCTCCAATAATGGTTGATTTAATTTTTACAAGACAAGGGAGTTTTAATTATGGCTTTATTTGAAGATATTCAGGCAGTTATTGCTGAGCAGTTGAATGTGGATACGGTGCAAGTTACGCCAGAGGCGGAATTTGTGAAGGATTTGGGTGCGGACTCTTTAGATGTCGTGGAATTAATCATGGCGTTAGAAGAAAAGTTTGGCATTGAGATTCCTGACGAACAAGCGGAAAAAATCGTCAATGTGGGCGATGTAGTGAAGTATATTGAGGACAATAAACTAGCTTAATCTTTTTAACTTGGAGCGTTTGTCTCCAGGTTTTAGTAAAAATTTAGCTTTAGCTAAAATCTAGTTTTATTGAATGAAAGTTTTTGAAATGAGGAGCTATTGGTGCGTCGGATTGTAGTAACTGGAATGGGAATGATCAATTCGCTAGGTTTAAATAAAGAAGATTCTTTTTTAGCGATCGCTAAAGGGGAATGCGGTATCAAACACATAGAAAGTTTTGATGCGAGCGCGTTTCCTGTGCGTATTGCTGGAGAAATCACTGACTTTGACCCTACAGAGGTGATGAATCCCAAAGATGTTAAAAAGGCGGGTCGTTTCATTCAATTAGCCTTGAAAGCCACAAGAGAGGCGATGAAAGATAGTGGGATTTTAGACGCTCACAATAGATGCCCTGAAGAATTGGCAAACCGCATGGGCGTAAGCTCTGGCTCTGGGATTGGCGGGTTAGGCAATATTGAAGCGAATTCCATTTTTTGTTTTGAAAAAGGCCCTAGAAAAGTCAATCCCTTTTTTATCACTTCTGCGTTAGTGAATATGATTGGTGGTTTCACTTCCATTGAGTTTGGCATTAAAGGGCCTAATCTCTCTAGCGTAACGGCTTGTGCAGCAGGCACTCATGCCATTATTGAAGCGGTTAAAACCATTTTGCTTAATGGGGCTGATAAAATGCTAGTCGTGGGAGCGGAATCCACCATTTGTCCTGTAGGGATTGGGGGGTTTGCGAGCATTAAAGCCCTTTCTACAAGGAATGATGAGCCTAAAAAAGCTTCAAGACCTTTTGATAAGGATCGCAATGGTTTTGTGATGGGCGAAGGCGCTGGGGCTTTGGTGCTTGAAGAATACGAGAGCGCGAAAAAAAGAGGGGCAAAAATTTATGCAGAGTTTGCCGGATATGGCGAGAGTGGCGATGCTAACCATATCACAGCCCCGGCCCCTGAGGGCGAAGGGGCTTTTAGAGCCATGAAAATGGCTTTAGAGATGGCGAAAGTGGAAGTAGGCTATGTGAACGCTCATGGGACAAGCACGCATTATAACGATTGGTATGAAAGCATCGCTTTAAAAAATGTGTTTGGTTCTAAAGAAAAAGTCCCTCCTGTTAGCTCCACTAAAGGGCAGATTGGGCATTGCTTGGGTGCTGCGGGTGCGTTAGAAGCCGTTATTTCTATCATGGCCATGAATCAAGGGATCTTACCTCCTACCATCAATCAAGAAACGCCTGACCCAGAATGCGATCTGGATTATATCCCTAATACGGCCAGAGAAAAACAAGTGGATGCGGTGATGAGTAACTCATTTGGTTTTGGTGGCACTAATGGTGTTGTGATTTTCAAAAAAGCCTAGTTTTACAAAGTTAGGATTTTGAATGGCCATTTATTTAGATTTTGAAAATCATATTAAAGAGATTCAAAATGAAATTGAATTAGCCCTTATTAGAGGCGATGAGGACGCTAAAGAAATCTTAGAAAAAAGATTGGATAAGGAAGTTAAAAGCATTTACTCCAATCTCACTGATTTTCAAAAACTCCAGTTAGCAAGACACCCTGACAGACCCTACGCTATGGATTACATTGATCTCATCTTAAAAGATAAGTATGAAGTCTTTGGGGATAGGCACTATAACGATGATAAAGCGATCGTGTGTTTTATAGGGAAAATTGATAATGTTCCGGTTGTGGTGATCGGAGAAGAAAAAGGCAGAGGGACTAAAAACAAGCTCTTAAGAAATTTTGGCATGCCTAACCCTTGTGGCTATCGTAAAGCTTTGAAAATGGCAAAGTTTGCTGAAAAGTTTAATTTGCCTATTTTAATGCTTGTGGATACAGCCGGGGCGTATCCGGGGATTGGTGCAGAGGAAAGAGGCCAGAGTGAAGCGATCGCTAAAAATCTCCAAGAGTTCGCTTCTTTAAAAGTCCCTACTATTTCTGTAATTATCGGTGAAGGGGGCAGTGGTGGTGCGTTAGCGATTGCGGTAGCTGATAAATTGGCTATGATGGAATATTCCATTTTTAGCGTTATATCCCCAGAAGGTTGCGCAGCGATTCTTTGGGATGACCCTAGCAAGACTGAAGTGGCTATTAAAGCGATGAAAATCACGCCTAGAGACTTAAAGGAGGCGGGGCTTATTGATGATATTATTTTAGAGCCTAGCAAAGGGGCTCATAGAGACAAATTTTCAGCGGCTAACACGATCAAAGAGTATTTTTTAGACGCTCTAAGGACTATCCAACAAGACCCTCATTTCCTTGACAACCGCTATCAAAAATTGATGTCGCTTGGTTCGTTTGTGGAGGGCATGAATTAGATCTATAAAAAACTTTGCCTTAATGAAAACTTGATAACTGGTTCTTTAATTTTTAAAATTGTGTTTTTAAACTTTATTTTAAACCCATTTTTTTAAGGAAATAAGGGGTATTTTGAAATAATTCCCCAACTAAAATCCCCCCTAAAGACCGCTTTAAAAATACCGCTTGAATAAAATCAAGCTCTCTACTATCCAATCTTAAAAAATGCAATATTTTTTTTATAACCAACGCTCAATAAAAACAAAGCCAAATTTTTCACCACTTGCTATCATTTTAGAAAAAGGATAATATTTCACATAGTTTGTAAAATAATATAAAAAACATCATTGTGTTACCAATCTGCTATTCTCTCCTTTTGTTTGAATATAAAAAGACAATCATCATGATCAGCGTATTGAATGAAAGCATTCTTATTTTACAATACAAAAGCTAGGTCTAATGGTATTTTAAAAAAGAAAGAAATCCTATGGTTACACATGAAAAAATCAAAAGCCGCTTTTCTAGGAATTGGTCTTTAAGGGATAGGGGCAGGCATTTTGCATCTTCAAGCGTGTATTTTTTCTCACTTTTTATCATTACAGCGGTTAATAGAAGTAGCACAGTGGATTGGTTATTGATGCCTGAACATTTGATTGGGTGGTTTTTGATTTCTTTTAGTGGGGAATTTGTAGCAGACATGGCGTTTGGCAAAAAAAGTAAAATCCTTAAAACCCGCTTTGGAATTTCTATTGTGAGCGGCGTTTCACTATTGCTTGGCGCTTTACCAGCGCATTTGTTTTTTGTATGGTTTGGTTTTATTAATTGGTGGGCTGTCCTTTTTATAGAAGCGGGAGCTGGGCTATTGGTGGGCTGTGTGATACAAAAGATTTTTTTTGGTAAATATTGGGTGGATCGCTATTATTAAGGCTCTCTTTTTTTCAAGCCTGAAAGCGTATTTTCTCATATTCCAATCAATTGGATAAGGGTTATCCCTACTTAAGGCATCGCATCAAAAACCACGCTGATCCCATTTTTTAAAATGATAGGGTTTTTCGCGTCAGTGATATGGATAAAACGCACGCCATCAAGCAAGTTAAGAGCGATTTCTTGTTGTCTGTTTTCTTTAGCAATGATTTGAATGATCTTTAAGTTTTCATCATAAAAAATGATTTTGGGTTGCCACAAAGGGTTATTAGAGCTTATTTTTAAATACGCGTTTTGATTCACGCTCAGCCAGTATTTCCCGCTCGCTTCCTTAAACTCCACAGGTTCGCTACTCAAAACTAAGGCTCTCGCATTAGGGAGCTTGACTTCTTGTAAAGAAAAATCGTATTCCCACTCTTTCAAGGATATGCGCCTAATATCCACAAAATCAAAACCATGCCTTTTCATCGTCTCTATTAAAATGTTAGGGTCTAAAACATATTCCGTTTTAAGCTCGTATGAAAAAACATTCTCGCCCAAAGAGCTTTGCATTTTAATGGGCAAAACATACGAATACCCCATCATGCTTAAAGAATTATTGATGCTTTTGGCAAACGCTAGGGGATTGCTTGAAGCCTTGAAAGTGATTTTTAACATGCTTGGCTTGTCAAAATTAAAAGACAAAAGCCCGTTTTCTTTGAGAGTGTTGAGCAGTTTCAAGGAATCCAAACGCCCCATTACATAGAAAGCCTTACGATTTTTAAACAAACGCTCTAAAAAAAGCTTGTTCGTATGATAAGCTCGCTCCCCCATTAAATTCTCAACCTTATCGTTTAAAGCATCAGCCCTTAAAAGCGTTCCCCCAACAATAAAAGCTAAAAAAAGGTTTTTCATTGCTGGAGTTCTTTGTATTGGGCCTCATTGATGAGCGTTAAGCCTTTATTTGGCTCGTATAAAAATCGTTTGGTTTTGCCATCGTTATATTCTTGTTCTTGATGGTTGTTTTTAAGGCTAAGATGCCCATGCCCAAAACGCAACAACAAGCGGTGGTTTTTGGTTTCTAAAGAATAATTTTTTTAAAAACCTTTTGAAAGGAGTTTTTTTTCTCATCTAAATCAATCACTTCTACCCAAATATCTTTTTTAGGGATAATATAAATGGTATTAGGATCTTCTTTGATCGCTTCTTTTTCTTGCTTGTCTTGTTCTTTTAGTTTTTCTCCTAGTTTAGGCGTTGGCTCTGGCTTGTTTTCTTCTGTAGGATTAGCTTTATTGGAAGAACTCTTTTTAGTGCCGGATTTAATAGCGCTTTCTTGCTCTCTTTCTTCTTTTAAAGAATAGCTGTTTTGAATGATAACGACCACTAAAATAATGACAATCACCCCTAAAACCAAAACAAAGGGTTTCCATTTGGAAGATTTTTTGGATAATGAAGTATTGGCCTGATTGATGCTGTAATCCAATTCAACCTTAAGGGGCTTTTTTGCTGTTTCTTCAGGGTCTGTTTCTTGATTTTGCTCTTCTCCCACTCCCTCTTTAAGAGTGCACGCCTTATCAAATTCTTTCATCCATGCGCTCAAATCAATTTTATACTCGCGCTCTAAAATTTGTATAAATCCCCTAGCATGCACCCTTGATAAAGACTCATAGCGTTTTTCCAAGATAGAATGGATATTTTTAGAAGCGATTTTAGTCGCCTTGCAAATTTCTGCCACTCCAACTTCTTTTAAAATCTGCAAATTTTTATCTAAATTTTTAAGCGATAATTCTTCTAAAGCCGCACCAGAAATATCTTTAGAAATGTTTTGAATATTAGAAAGATCTAAATTTTCTAAACTTTTTTTATTCTGTTCCATTCAATTGACCACCTAGTTGATTTTATCCATTAAGATCCCTGCTGCCACACTCACATTGAGCGAATCAAAATCTCTTCGCATTTTTACGCTCAATATAGTATCCATTTTAGCAAGGATTTTTTTAGACAACCCCTCATGCTCGCTCCCCAAAAAAAGAGCGCATTTTTTTAAGGATAGATTTCCTGCTTGGCTAGAGCCTTGCATGCTCGCGCCCAAACATAAAAACCCGCTCGTTTTCAATTCATTGATTAAATCCAGCGTATTAGGCATAACGCTAAAAGGCAAATCATACATAAGCCCCAAGCTGGATCGCACAATCCCCTCATAAGCCAATTCTTTAGCAAAATCCAAAATAACGCCATCCATTCCTAAGCAATACGCGCTCCTAAAAATACCCCCAATATTCCCCACATCCGTAATGCCACAAAGCACCAAAAGTTTTTGAGCTTTTTTAACCTCTTTTAAAGAAACCGCTAAAGGCAATTCCACCTTAGCTAAAACCCCTTGATGGTTCCCCCCCTTAGCCAAGCTTTGCGCTTTTTTATTATCCACTTTGGTGATATTAGGGCATGCTTTTTTGAGTGCGAAAAAAAACTTTTTGTCTATTTCTTTAGAAAGATAGATTTCTTGCAATTTTTCTTTGTGAGAGTTTAGAAGGTGCGTAATCACCTGCTTGCCATAAATTACTGCTTGCATGCTAAACCCCTTTTATTGATCTTTTTCTTCTAACAAACGCTGGAAATAAAGCTCTTTAGCGTTTTTTTGCGTCATAGCGGCTTCAATTTTAGCCTTAATTTTAGGAGGTAAATCCAACTCCAATAACGCTGATAGCCCCATGCAAGGCTCTATTTTTTTCTCATTCAAAAGCACTAAAACCCACTCCCCTTGGATATTGCTTTGTTGCAACCGCTCTATGATTTGAGAAACCTCTCCTAAATAATACTGCTGGTGGAGTTTAGTAAGCTCCTTAGCCACAAACAAATGCATGCCTTGAGCTAGATCTTTTAAATCTCTTAAAGTCTCTAACAATCGGTGCGGGCTTTCATAAAAAACCACCGGGGTTTTTTCTTCTAAATACGCCAAAGCGTTTAAAATTTTAATAATCCTAAAACGCCTTTCCTTGCTCTTATGGGGTAAAAAGCCAGCATAAAAAAACCGCCCTTCTAAAAACCCGCTCGCGCAAAACGCCGTAATGAGCGCGTTAGCCCCGGGCAAAACATCGTATTGGAGGTTGTGTTTTAAAGCGTAAGCGGCTAAACTCATGCCTGGATCGCTCAAGCTTGGCATGCCTGCATCGCTCATCACAGCGATTTCTTTGTCAAAAAAAGAAAGCTCTATTTGGTTTAAAAATTCCTGGTCATTGTGCGAATGGAAGGCGATAAACTCCCTTTTTTTAGTAGCGATATTAGGGAAAGAATGGCTAATAATAGGGTTTTTTGCAAGCAAGTGCAACAGCCTCTTACTCACCCTTGTATCCTCGCATAAAAAAACCTCGCAACGCTCTAAAACTTCTAGTGTGCGTAGCGTAATGTCAGCGAGATTACCTATAGGAGTGGGCAAAAAATACAGCACAAAAAGCCACGCTTTTTAAAAGAGTTACTTCAAGTTGTAGCGTTGCTTGAATTTCTCTACTCTCCCTGCAGTGTCAGCGATTTTATCGCTACCGGTATAGAAAGGGTGGCAAAAACTAGAAATATCAATACGCATTTCAGGTTTAGTGCTTAAAACTTCAATTTCTTTCCCGCTCGTTACGCAAGTAACTTTGCATGGGATGTATTCTGGGTGGATGCCTTTTTTCATTAAGTGTCCTTTATTCTTAAATTTAAACTTAAAATTATAGCATAAGTAACAATAAATTAAAACCACTCTAAAGTTAAAATAAAATTTGACTTTGTTAAAAAAATTATGATAGCATAGCGAAGCATTACGAAATTCAACACTTGTGGCATGTTCCACTTATTAGCATCTTTTGGTTACACTAATTTTTTAAGAATGCTTTAGCTTTTTGTATTCATCTTAATTGAAACAACTAGAAACCTCTTTTTAATTAAAAGGAAATTTAATGAACGAAAACGCGCCTACGCATAAGAGTTCGCACAAAGTCAAAACACACACGCCAGTGAGCGGTTATCACATTGAAGATTTACGCACCTACCCTACTGAAAAGCTTTTAGAAATCGCTAACAAGCTCAAAGTGGAAAACCCCCAAGAGTTCAAACGACAAGACTTGATGTTTGAAATTTTAAAAACCCAAGTTACGCAAGGCGGATACATTCTTTTTACCGGGATTTTAGAAATCATGCCTGATGGCTATGGCTTTTTAAGAGGGTTTGATGGGAGTTTTTCAGACGGGCATAATGACACTTATGTCAGCCCTTCTCAAATCAGGCGTTTTGCTTTAAGGAATGGCGATATTGTTACCGGTCAAGTGCGATCCCCCAAGGATCAAGAAAAATACTACGCCCTTTTAAAAATAGAAGCCATCAATTACTTGCCTTCAGATGAGATTAAAAACCGCCCTTTATTTGACAATCTAACCCCCCTATTCCCTGATGAACAAATCAAATTAGAATACGAACCCACTAAAGTTACCGGCAGGATGCTGGATTTATTCAGCCCTGTGGGGAAAGGTCAAAGGGCTTTGATCGTTGCGCCACCAAGAACCGGGAAAACAGAGCTGATGAAAGAACTCGCCCAAGGCATCACTTCTAACCACCCTGAAGTGGAATTGATTATCCTTTTAGTGGATGAACGCCCTGAAGAAGTTACGGATATGCAACGAAGCGTTAAAGGTCAAGTTTTTAGCTCCACTTTTGATTTGCCCGCCAATAATCACATAAGAATCGCTGAATTAGTCTTAGAAAGGGCTAAAAGGCGAGTGGAAATGGGTAAAGATGTGGTGGTTTTATTGGATTCTATCACCCGTTTAGCCAGAGCGTATAACGCTGTAACGCCTTCAAGCGGTAAGGTTTTAAGTGGGGGCGTGGATGCGAACGCCTTGCACAGACCCAAGCGCTTTTTTGGAGCCGCAAGGAATATTGAAGAAGGCGGGAGCTTGACGATTATCGCTACGGCGTTGATTGAAACGGGATCTAGAATGGATGAGGTGATTTTTGAAGAATTTAAAGGCACCGGGAATAGCGAAATCGTTTTAGCGAGAAATATTGCAGACAGGCGCATTTATCCGGCCTTTGATATTTTAAAATCCGGCACACGAAAAGATAATATCTTGCTTGGCAAAGACCGCTTGACTAAAGTGTGGGTTTTAAGGAATGTGATGCAACAAATGGACGACATAGAAGCCTTAAGCTTTGTGTATTCTAAAATGCAACAAACTAAGGACAATGAAGAATTTTTAAATTTAATGAATGAAAAATAAAAATCCTCATTAAATCCCATTAAATTAAAAAAAGTGTCATGAAAATAGGCGTTTTTGATAGCGGTGTGGGAGGGTTTAGCGTTTTAAAAAGCCTTTTAAAAGCGCAACTATTTGATGAAATCATCTATTATGGCGATAGCGCTAGAGTGCCTTATGGCACTAAAGACCCCACCACGATCAAGCAATTTGGCTTAGAGGCTTTGGATTTTTTCAAACCGCACCAGATTAAATTATTGATTGTGGCATGCAACACAGCGAGCGCTCTGGCTTTAGAAGAGATGCAAAAGCATTCCAAAATCCCTATTGTGGGCGTGATTGAGCCAAGCATTTTAGCGATCAAGCAACAAGTAAAAGATAAAAACGCCCCTATTTTAGTGCTAGGGACAAAAGCGACGATTCAATCCAACGCTTATGATAACGCCCTGAAACAACAAGGCTATTTGAATGTTTCGCATTTAGCCACTTCCCTTTTTGTGCCTTTGATTGAAGAAAGTATTTTAGAGGGCGAATTGTTAGAGACTTGCATGCGTTATTATTTCGCCCCATTAAAGATTTTACCTGAAGTGATTATTTTAGGTTGCACGCATTTTCCCTTGATCGCTCAAAAAATTGAGGGCTATTTTATGGAGCATTTTGCCCTTTTAACGCCCCCCCTACTCATCCATTCGGGCGATGCCATTGTGGAATATTTGCAGCAAAAATACGCCCTTAAAAAAAATGCACACGCATTCCCTAAAGTGGAATTTCATGCGAGCGGCGATGTGATCTGGCTAGAAAAACAAGCTAAAGAATGGCTCAAATTGTAAAAGGACTTGACATGTTTAAAGATTTTTATCGCACCACCCTCTCTTTTTTAAAGCCTTTATTGCTTTTACTAGTTTTATTGTTGCCGTTTTCACTTTGTATAGCTGATGAATATATTAGCATCAGTGATGATTGGGATGAAAGGGCGCGAAATCAATGGGATGAAATTGCGCGAAATCATAAGACATATTATTTTGAAAATGGTTTAGACCATTTTAATCAAGGCCAATACAAACAAGCCTTTAAGGATTTTAAATTGGCGCAAGAATACAGCATCGGGCTTGGCAGCGTTTATTTAGCCAAAATGTATTTGGAGGGAAAGGGCGTGAAAGTGGATTACAAAAAAGCGCAATTCTATGCACAAAACGCTATCAAAGGGTATGGGAGCGGGTTGTTAGGGGGTGCTCTTATTTTAGGACGCATGCAAGCAGAAGGCTTAGGGATGAAAAAGGATTTGAAACAAGCGCTTAAGACTTACAGGCATGTGGTTCGCATGTTTTCTAATAAAAGCACAAATTATTTTGCTAACAATTTTAGATTACCAAACCTTGTGTTCACTAGTATGCTTATTGGATCGCGATTCATTGATCTTTCAGGTTTGAGCGCGAATCCTATAAAATTTGGAAAGAAATTTGGAATACTTGTTAAGAAATCCACTCAAATCAAAGATAAGACACTTCTTTGGGAAGATATTGCTGAAATTTCAAGCAATATTATTTTACTCAAACAACAAATGGGGGAAATCCTTTATAGAATTGGGATCGCTTATAAAGAAGGGCTTGGCACCAGAAAACAAAAAAGTAGGGCTAAAAAATTCCTGCAAAAATCCGCAGAATTTGGCTATGAAAAAGCCATGGAAGCTCTGTAGTTTTTAATCAAACTTGTATCAAAGCTTTAAGGATTAGAAAAATCCGCTTAGATTACCCTAATTAAAACAGAGCCTTATTTTTCTTATTTTTCCATTATAATAGACACTTGATTGTTTTCAATCTCTACATAGAGTTCTTTTTGAGAATTGGAGCTATAAGAGAGCTTGTTTTGCTGGTAGGCTTTGTAATCTTGGTCAAACACCACATAAAACAAGCGTTTGTTTTGAGAGTTGGGGTAAGGGATCACATTGATAGAAGAAAAAGCGATATTCTTTTTTTCATTTTTCGCAAACACCCTTTTTTTATACTCTTTAAAAGCGTTGAATTTCATGCCGTCATAGCGAGTGAAATTGGGGTTATAAAAACGCATGTAGCGTTCAAAATCGCCCCTAGCCCAAGCTTCTTTCCATTGGAAAAGGGAGCTTAAAATCATGCTCAATTCCTCTTTAGTGCTGGGGGAAAACTTGTCTTCATAAGTGATAAGGAACGCTTTTTCGCCTTTCAACACTTTATCATAAGAGCTTAAAAGCGGGTTTTCAATCGCAATACAGCCCTTGGTGTTCAATTCATTCCGATCGCCATTTAAAGGCATTCCATGCACCCAAATGCCATGCCCAGTGCGTTTTTTCAAAGTGTCATACAAATTAGGGTAATTCGTTACAAAAGCCAAGACGCCATAATATTGATCCAAGCGCTCCAATTTCTGCGTGATACGATACACCCCAATAGGCGTGGCCAAATCGCCCTCTAAAGTTTTATCGCCCTTTTTAGAGCCTACAAGGGCTTTAGAGCTGTTGATTTTTTTAAGCATGTTATTTTCTATCTCATAAAACTCTAAACTAGGCTTGGATTTATTGGCCACAAATAAAAACTGCTTGTTTTGATAATAGCCAAAATCCGTGTCCTTGTTTTGAAGCTCTTCTGCCCAAAAAGATTTATCCGCTAAATAAGAATCCAGCTTTTGACCCACCACTTCCAAGCCTTGTTTTTGATAAAGGCGCATGATTTCTAACAAACGATCACTAGCATTCAATCCCACAAACCCCATTAACAAAGCCGGTAATATTTTTTTCAATCCATACCCCTTTTATGGATATAGCCCAGTTTTTGCAAGCTCTTTTCTTCCTTACTCCATGATTTTTGAGCGATCACTTGCAAGTTTAAAAAAACCTTTTTTTCGCCCACTTCTTGCATTTTCAATCGTGCGCTAGTCCCGATGCGTTTGATATTCACCCCGTTTTTGCCTATCACGATCTTTTTTTGGCTTTCTTTTTCTACGATGATGTGCGCATACACCTTGTCTATGCGTTCTTCTTCTATAAATTTATCAATCATCACATCGCTTTCATAAGGGATTTCATCGCTCAAAAAATCAAACAAACTCTCCCTAATGATTTCCTTATAAATATCGCGCATTTTTTCATCGCTCATCAAATCCTTTTCAAAAAGCCATGCGCTAGGGCTTAAATGCTTGCTGATGCATTCTAAAAGCGCGTTTAAATTTTGAGATTTTTTCGCGCTCAAAGGCACTAGGGCTAAAAATTGCGATGAATATTTTTGATACTCTTGTAATTTTTGTAAAACCTGCTTGTGCGTGGCGGTGTCAATCTTACTCAAAGCCAAGATATGGGGTTTTTGGCACAAATTTAAAAACTCTTCATAGCCTTTTAAATCATCATGCACAGAAGCTAAAAAAACACACAATTCGGCATCGCCCATCGCTTTTAAAGCCTGTGAGAGCATGCATTGGTTGAGTAATTTTTCTTGATGATGGAGCCCTGGTGTGTCTAAAAAAATGATTTGGCTCTCATACCCTTCTTTATCTTTGAAAGGCACGATGCATTTCATCAATTTTCTGGTCGCATTAGCCTTATGCGAAACGAGAGCTAAATGAGCGTTTAATAAAGTGTTTAAAAGAGTGCTTTTTCCAGCATTTGGTTTGCCTATGAGAGCTACAAAGCCCGCCTTAGTTTTCATTATAAAATATACTTCACCAAATTTTCATCAGCCACTAAATCCCCTAGCTTGGATTGAACCAATTCTTTAGTGATAGTAACCTTTTGCCCCGAATAATCCTCCGCTTCAAAACTAATGTCTTCTAGCACTTTTTCAATAGTGGTGTGCAACCTTCTAGCGCCTATATCTTCGCTTTTTTGATTGGCGTTATAAGAAAGTTTGGCTAACTCTTTGATCGCATCGTCTTCAAACGCAATTCCTACGCCTTCCACTTTTAAAAGGGCTTGGTATTGCTTGATGATAGAGTTTTTAGTTTGGGTTAAAATCATATACATGATTTCTTCAGTTAAATTCTCTAACTCCACCCTTAAAGGGAAACGGCCCTGCAATTCAGGGATCAAATCGCTTGGTTTAGAAAGATGAAAAGCCCCGGCTGCAATGAATAAAATATGCTCTGTTTTAATAGAGCCATACTTCGTATTCACCACACTCCCCTCTACAATCGGCAACAAATCCCTTTGAACCCCCTCTTTACTGGGATCTTGACGGCCTCCTTCTTTAGAGCTTACAGCGATCTTATCAATTTCATCAATAAAAATCACCCCTGAACTTTCCGCACGCTTCAAACCCTCCATTTTAATGGCTTCGCCATCTAAAAGCGTGTCGCTGATTTCTGCTTTTAGGGCTTCTTTAGCCTCTTTAACGCTTAAAGTTTTTTTGACTTTATCCTGTTCTTTATGGAAAACCTTAATCAAGTTTTCTTGAACCCTTAAAATTTCAGGCGGCACATTAGAATCAATCTCTATGCTTTTTTTACGCACTTCAATTTCAATTTCTCTACTATCCAACTCGCCTTGCGCGATCCTTTGTTGCATTTTTAAAAGGCTGTTAGCGTATTCTTGTTTTTTTTCTTCGCTCACGCCACTAGGCAAGGGGGGTAGGAGTTTTTTAGCGATTTTTTCTATAACCGCTTCTTCAATCTTGTCTTTTAATCTTTCTTTATGCTCATTTTCCACTAAAAGCACGCTGTTATTGACTAAATCCCTCACCATAGACTCCACATCGCGCCCCACAAAACCCACTTCTGTGTATTTGCTCGCTTCCACTTTCACAAAGGGGAGCTCCATGATTTTTGCTATTCTTCTTGCAATTTCCGTTTTACCCACGCCAGTAGAACCAATCATTAAAATGTTTTTAGGCGTGATTTCTTCTTGTAAGGATTTTTCCAGTTGCAAACGCCTGTAACGATTCCTAAAAGCGATAGCGATAGACTTTTTAGCTTCCTTTTGCCCAATGATGTATTCATCCAAATAAGCGACAATTTCTCGTGGGGTCATATTCAATTTAGACATTAAAGCTCCAAAATTTTAATATTCGTGTTGGTGTAAATGCAAAGATCCCCTGCGATTTTTAAGGACTCTTCTACAAGTTTTCTAGGCTCTAAATGAGCGAAATGATCTAAAGCCCTAGCCGCACTCAAGGCGTAATTCCCCCCACTCCCAATAGCAGCGATCTTATTGTCTTCAGCCTCTAAAACATCGCCCATGCCGCTCAAAATAAAAATGTGATCCAAATTTAAAACGATCATCATCGCTTCCAGTCGGCGTAAATACTTGTCTTTGCGCCATTCTTTACTGAAATCCACCACGCTTTTAAACAAATCCCCTTTTTTGCTCTCTAAAATGCGTTCAAACATATCAAACAAACTAAAAGCGTCCGCAGTGCTTCCGGCAAACCCGCTTAAAACTTGGTTGTGATACAAGCTTCTGATTTTTGTCGCATTGGCTTTGACTACGCAATTACCCAAAGTTACCTGCCCATCGCCTCCAATGAGCGCGAACTTCTTGCCCCCCATCTCCCCTCTATAGCCCAAAATCGTTGTCGCTTCAAACATTTTCTACTCAGCCACCACATCAATTTTAAACACGCCCGCAATCCCCGATCCAAGCTTGACTTCAATCTCATAAATCCCTGTGCTTTTAATCGGGTGTTTGAGCTCAATGTCTTTTTTATCTAAATTCAAACTCGCATGCTGTTCTTTCAAACGCTCCGTGATTTCTTCCTTAGTGATCGCTCCAAATAAAGAGCCGTTCGCGCCGACTTTTTTATGGATAGTCAGCGTGATGGTTTGTAAAGTTTCTACCATTTGCAATTTTTGTGCCTTTTCTAAGGCTTCTTTTTCCGCTTTCTTTTTGACTTCGGCTTTGTATTTGTTGATCACTTCGTTAGTGGCGAGTTTGGCTTTTTGGTTAGCGATTAAAAAGTTATTCCCATAGCCATCTTTAACCTCACACACTTCACCCGCTTTGCCTAAATTTTTCACATCTTCTAGTAATAGAACCTTCATGATATCCCCTTTAAGTTTTAAGTAATTTGTAATTATACTCTTTATTTTAATAAGTTGGGTTTTTATTGCCTATTCTACCACCCCCTTTGCTTTTCTAAAGCCTGTTTGACTAATTCCAAACAATAAGGGATATTTTCTTTTGATTCTAACTCTACTTTCATTCCTCCAACGCATGGACGACCGATATTAGAAACATCTTCGATCTTTAGTTTTTCCTTTATTCCATCTTGCAATTCATTCAATTTCATATTTAAATACAATTTTAAACCATTTTTTTGCACAACAATATCCACAAAATTTATTTTAAAAAACTTATAAGCTATATATTGTTGATTAAATTTTTCGGTTATCCTTTCATCAAGAGCTTTAATCTCTTTGCTTAAAATATCAAATAATTCCCTTGAATGAGAACCAAACTTATAAGAGCTTAAATTATAAGCCTTTTTTTCTTTCTTGGGTTTATACTTCTCTAATGTTTCTGCCTCTAGAATTGGGTAAGTCCAAATCTTTAAAGCCCAATCCGCTAAATCATTAGCTCTTTTTTCAATCTCTTTTTCGCCAAAAGATTCTAAATCCTTTAAACTTTGATTGAGTCTCAACGGGCTTTGTTTGAAGCCGTTTTCCATATCTCTTTTTTCTTGGAAAGATCTGTTTCTGTATTCAGAGTTATAACCGGTTAGAGTGAGATTCCCTATTGTGTGGAGGTATTTCTCATGTATCTCCTTAAAATTTTCGCCCAAATCCCTTTCCCATTCCCAAGTAAGGGTTTGAGGCATTATATGTTCTACACTGCATCCCTCAGTATTGACCGGCTCTTTTGTGTCAGAATTTTCTAACCTTGTCAAGAAAGTATGTATTTTTTTAAATTCATAAAAATCTCTCGTGATAAAAAGTTCTTTAAATTCCAAATCGTTTGGAAATCTTTTATCTCCTGTTAGCGACCCAAAACGCTCCTCCACGCTTTTAAGGTATTGACTTTTGTCAATCTTTTTTATAAAAGAGACAAAGAGTTTATTGAGACCATTTGATCTAAGCCCACACACCGCTCTTCTGCAAATATAGCTCTCTGTTAAAGCGATAATACGGATAAAATCCTGCTTGGATAAAACGCCATCCTTACAATCGCTATAAAGCTCCAATAATAGCGGATACACCACATCCATTTCTAAATCTACGAGCAAACTTAAAGCCTTGTTTAGTTCCTTATCTTCTTCTTTTTTGAATGCGATCTGGCAAAAATACCCACAATATTTTTGCAAATCTTTTAATAAATCCTCTATTTCTATCCCCTTTTCTTGTTGGTAATTTTTAAATTTTTCATAAACTTCTTTCTCCTTGGGAGCCTTTCCTGTTTTGATCGTGAGATAATGCCGGACAAATTTATTAAACAATGTTTCATTTTGTTTAAAATCCTTCTCCATAGCCCTCCAATATTTTTTATAAAAGCATTCTTGTTTTTCAACCTCTGTTTCCATGATGATGTAGTTTCTAATCAAATCCGTTTGCGTGAGCTAGATACCTTTTGAGTTCATGCTTTCAAAGATGAGTTGAGGATTATCTTTCCCTTTTTCTAAAGCAATCCAAACTATCATGAGTTTTTCTAATCCTTTACAAATCGTTTCTAGTTTGTCGGTGTTTTCACTGATCCATTTTTCAAACAATTTAAAATTTTCCACTATTTTTACCGAAGGCTCGCTCGGCTTTCTTTTGTTTTCATCAATCAAAAATAGCAAGGTGTCTTTATCGGACTCTGATAGGATGAGCCTGAATTTCTTATCGCCATCCCTATTGCTGTTGATAAGATAGCGGTTCTCTATTTCTTTACGCGAAAATTTTTCCAAAATTTTAACTTCATCGCTTGAGTGATTCCTTAAAGCGATGAGTAAAAGCGTGATGGTGGTGAGCCTTTGTTGGCCGTCAATGATGAGTAATGGGCTAGAGTGCGTAATACCATCTCGCACATACAAAATAGAACCGATAAAATACCCATTCATCTCATCATTCCCACCAACTTTTAAAATATCATCCCATAATTGTTTGCATTGTTCCTTTTCCCAACTATACAACCTCTGATAGATAGGAATGACAAATTGATTGTTTTGATTTTCTTCAAAAAATCCTAATAGTGTGGTGTCTTTTGCGTATATAATACACTCCTTGATTTAGCGGATTTTACCGCATGCATCTTAATCAAACTTGATACAGATTTTACTTTTTTACCCCATAAATGCTATAATCACCCCTATCAATCAAACTCAATTCATAACAATTAAAGGTGGTTAATGATAGTAAGAACTCAAAATAGTGAAAGCAAGATCAAAGAATTTTTTGAATTTTGCAAAGAAAATGAAGTGGAATTTGTGGATTTTAGATTCAGCGATATTAAAGGCACTTGGAATCACATCGCTTATTCTTTTGGGGCTTTAACGCATGGCATGTTTAAAGAGGGGATTCCTTTTGATGCGAGTTGTTTTAAAGGCTGGCAAGGCATTGAACACTCCGATATGATTTTAACCCCCGATTTGGTGCGTTATTTTATTGACCCTTTTAGTGCGGATGTGAGCGTGGTCGTGTTTTGCGATGTGTATGATGTGTATAAAAACCAGCCTTATGAGAAATGCCCCAGAAGTATCGCTAAAAAAGCCTTACAGCATTTAAAAGATTCAGGTTTGGGCGATGTGGCTTATTTTGGCGCGGAGAATGAATTTTTTATCTTTGATTCCATTAAAATTAAAGACGCTTCCAATTCCCAATACTATGAAGTGGATAGCGAAGAGGGCGAATGGAATAGGGATAGAAGTTTTGAAAACGGCGTGAATTTTGGGCATAGACCGGGCAAGCAAGGGGGCTATTTGCCTGTGCCGCCAACGGATACGATGATGGATATTCGCACAGAAATCGTGAAAGTCTTAAACCAAGTGGGGCTAGAAACTTTTGTCGTCCATCATGAAGTCGCGCAAGCGCAAGGCGAGGTGGGCGTGAAATTTGGGGATTTAGTGGAAGCCGCTGACAATGTCCAAAAACTCAAATATGTGGTTAAAATGGTCGCTCATTTAAACGGAAAAACCGCCACTTTCATGCCAAAACCTCTATATGGGGATAACGGGAGCGGGATGCACACCCATGTGAGCGTTTGGAAAAACAACGAAAACCTTTTTAGCGGCGAAACTTACAAGGGCTTGAGTGAGTTGGCGTTGCATTTTTTAGGGGGCGTGTTGCGCCACGCTAGAGGGTTGGCCGCTTTCACTAACGCTTCCACTAATTCTTACAAACGCCTAATTCCGGGATATGAAGCCCCATCTATTTTGACCTATTCGGCTAATAACAGGAGCGCGAGCGTGCGTATCCCTTATGGGATTTCTAAAAATAGTGCTAGGTTTGAATTCAGATTCCCGGACAGCTCATCAAACCCCTACTTGGCTTTTGCAGCGATTTTAATGGCAGGCATGGATGGCGTTAAAAATAAGATTGATCCCGGCGAGGCGATGGATATCAACCTTTTCAAATTGACTTTAGATGAAATTAGGGAAAAAGGTATCAAACAAATGCCCCACACTTTAAGGCGGTCGTTAGAAGAAATGTTGGCCGATAAGCAGTATTTGAAAGAAGGTCAGGTCTTTAGCGAAGAATTTATTCAAGCTTATCAGTCTCTTAAATTCAACGCTGAAGTGTTCCCATGGGAGAGCAAGCCCCATCCCTTTGAATTTATCACCACTTATTCATGCTAAAACAATGAGTGGGTTAATAATCCCGCTCTAAAAGTTTAGAATAAGGAAAAAATACCTTGTTCTCAAAAAAGTGGTTGGAAAAATTGATTTTCTTTGCTTTTTGGATAAGTCTTACTTAACGCTTTTTAATTTTTTAAAAGTGGGGTTTTAGTCGCCTTAATTTAAGATTTTATTTTATGGTAGAAATTTATTTTCTTTAAGGGAACAGAGGGTATCTAAAATAACACCCCTAAAAACCCAAGACCGCTTAAGAAGATACCACCTGACTTGGTATCAAGCTCTTTAATTCTTAATTATAAAAATGCTTTTAGTATTTTTTATCTTTTAAGAAACCCACCTAAAACCCAGTGCCGGTTTAGTCAGTGTGGTAAGGGCTACTAAAATCTTTGGGCGTGTGGTGCGCTTCTTTCTCTATAAACAAGCGTCTTTAACGCAAGCGACACGCAAAGCGTCAAAATAAGTCTCAACGCTAGCGCAACCGCCGAGTAAAGAAGATCCAATGAACACGCTATTTCTAATGGTTTTCATTTTATATCCTTTTGTTTTAAAATTTTTAATAACTCAAATACTTTAATCATGCGTCTATGATAGTTAAGATTTATTATGAAAAAAAAAGTAAATGGAACTCAAAACAATCAAAATAACGCTCTAAATCCCAACCAGAAACGCTACCCTTTGTAATCCTTAATAATTTTTGCTATAATAAAGCCCTAACTAAAATTTCTCCTTTTATTTTGGTTAGGCTTCTTGAATTAGAATTATAGTAGGTCTTGTTACACCCACCTTGTGTTATTAACCGCACAAGACAAGATCAATCCTTAAAAAAACAAACCCTTCCAATACAGCTTGATTGTCAGCAATATCCCTTATAGCAGTAAAAGCCCTTTAGTAAGGCTAATAAAGGGCGGTGATTTCATTATAGAAGCGTGCATCTATACAAAAAGAATTAAAACATTCAACCAAACATTTCGCTAATTTCATATTTTTTAGCGGCTTTATCCTTAAGCCACAGGGCCACTTCTAAAGCCCCTTTAGCAAAAATAGATCGGTTAGTCGCCGTATGGCTAAGCTCTATGTATTCGCCCTCTAAATAAAACCCTATCGTGTGCTTCCCGGCGACATCGCCCCCCCTTAAAGCGGCTATGCCAATGCTTTCTTTAGAGCGCAAACCTTCTCTGTGAGTGATTAGGGCGTTTTTTTCATCATACCCCCTAGCCTTAGCGCAAGTTTCATACAAACTCAACGCCGTGCCGCTCGGAGCGTCTTTTTTGAGATTGTGGTGCGTTTCTACAATTTCAATATCCGCATCTTTTAATTTCAAAGAAGCTAAAAAGGCCAATTGGTTGAGCATCATAATCCCAATAGACATGTTGTGCGCATGCAAAAGCGGTGCTTTTAAGGCTAATTGTCGCATTTTTTCTAGCGTTTCTGTTTCTAAACCGGTCGTGCCAGAAACTAAAATTTTAGGGCATTCTAAAAGAGCCTCTAGCAAATTATCCACGCCTTTAGGTAAAGAAAAATCAATCACGCATTCGCATGCCCTCACAAACGCTTTTAAATCGTTGGTTACTAAAGGGGCGTGTGAAAAAGAGCTGAAATCCGTTTCGCATTTTTGCCTGACAAACACGCTAGATAACTCTAATCCCTTATACCCCCCTTTTAATTCTTCTAAAAGCAGTTTCCCTATACGACCGCTCGCTCCATAAACACCGATTTTCATGCGTTTTCCTTGCTTTTAAATCTTACAACCCCATTTTAAAAGGGTTTAAAATATTATTAGGATCAAGGGCTTTTTTAATATTCCTAAAAAGCTCCATTTCACTATGATTGAACGCTAAAGGCATGAATTTGGCTTTAGACAAGCCTATGCCATGCTCCCCGCTTAAAGTCCCCTCCAAACTAATAGCGGCCTGAAAAATCTCTTCCATAGCTTGATGCCCTTTTTCTAAATCCCTTTTAGGATCTTCTAGCATGATATTCACATGCACATTGCCATCGCCCGTATGCCCAAAACAAGGGATTTTAAAGCCGTATTTCTGGCTGATTTTGGCGACTTCTTGCAACAAACTCGGCAAACTCGCTCTAGGAACGGTCACGTCTTCATTCAATTTCTTTTTACCATAAACGCTAATGCTTTGGGAAGCGTTACGCCTTGAAAACCATAAATCCTGCTCTTCTTGTTCGTTTTGAGCGATCTTAAAATCCACGCACCCATTGGCTTTGAAATGCTTTTCTATTTCATTGAGTTGCCATGCAATCTGCTCTTTAACCACGCCATCCACTTGAGTGATGAGTATCGCTCCAGCGTCTTTGGGTAAGCCTTTAGAAAATCGTTCTTCAACCGCCTTGATACTCAAATTATCCAAAAATTCCATCGCTACAGGCGTAACGCCACTGCTCATTGTCTTATAAACAGCGTTCATGGCGTCTTCAATATGATTAAAAACCCCCATCGCGCTTTGTTTTAGGGGCGGTTTGGCTAAAAGCTTTAAAGTGATCTCAGAAATCACGCCCAAACACCCCTCACTAGCGATCATCAGCCCTGCAACATTAAAACCGGCGACATCTTTGATCGTTTTTTTACCTGCCCTTATGATTTCACCATTCGCTAAAACCACCCTTAAAGCCATGACATAATCTTTAGTGATTCCGTATTTAGCCGCGCGCATGCCACCGGCATTTTCAGCGACATTCCCCCCCAAAGTGCTTTGATTTTCACTCGCTGGATCTGGGGGGTAGAATAAATCCAATTTTTCCACTTCGTTTTGGAAATGCTTGTTAATCACGCCCGGCTCGACTCTAGCGATTAAATTTTTAGTGTCAATCTCTAAAATCTTATCCAAATGCTTTTCTACGCTTAAAACTAGCCCTCCGCTCACGCTCAACGCCCCCCCTGTAAAACCGCTTCCAGCCCCCCTAGGCACAACAATGATGCGATGCTCGTTGCAATATTTTAAAATCTGACTGATTTCTCGCTCGTTTCTAGGGAAAATCACACCGCTAGGCAAATGCCTTTCTTTAGTAGCGTCATAGCAATAAGCGTTCAAATGCGCTAAATCAGTGAAAAAATCCTCTCCCCCTACTAGGTTTTTAAAATATTTAATGTGTTGTTGATCTAACATGTTATTTTTTACCCGCTTCTAGCGCCTTTCTTCGCTCTTCAAGCTCTTTTTCATCTCTTTCTTGATGCTCTTTCGCTCTTTGTTCAAATTCTCTCGCTCTTTGTTCGGCTTTGGCTTTTTTCTTTTCTTCTTTCAAGCGGCGTTTTTCTTCTTTAGAGCTTGGTTTTGGCGCTTCTTTTTTAGTGGCACTCTCTTTTAAGACAGAAGTATTTTCTGTGTCTTTTGGAGTGGCGTTGTTTTCACTACTTGGCTCATTAGCGGATTCTTGCTTGATTTCTCGCTCGTTTTCTTTGGCATTGACTTTTTCATTGCCTTTATCCATTCCTAAAGCTTTTCTTCTTTCTTCAGTCTCTTTTTCGTCCCTTTCATCATGCTCTTTTTCTCTTTCTTCAAATTCCATAGCCTTTTTGGTGGCTTTAGTTTTTTTCCTTTCATCTCTTGAACGACGCCTTTCTTCTTTAGCGTCAAGTTTTCGCTCTGCTTTTTGGTAGTTTTTCTCTTCTAAAGTAGGAGTGTTTTCTGCACCTTGATTGGCTTTTTTAGGCTCTTTAATGGCCTCTTGCTTGATTTCTCGTTTAATTTCTCTAGAATCAATCCTTTCTTCTTTCTTTTCAATCCTCACTTCTTTTCGTTTTTCTTTTTTGACTAAAGCGTCATAGTAAGCGAAGTAATTTTTAGATTGACTGCCTGAAAAAAGTTTCCCTAGCGTGCCTGCATCAATGCCCTCAACCCTAGAAAAAAACGGCGTAGAAGTTTTGGTAACGCCACTTGTATCCAGCTCTCTTTTTTCTAAAATTTCAAAACTCTCACAGCTTAAAATATTGAGCGTGTTGGTGGTTACAATATAAATCACCCCCACGCTATAAACGTTGCACGCTTTTCTTAAATTAGCGATTTTTGGGTCAAACCCATTCAAAAAAGTAACCAACAAATCAGAACTAATAAAATTAATATCGGTATTAGTCGCTCTGATTTGCTCATAGAGTTCATCATTAGGAGCGATTAAAAACGCTTGGTTGTTGAATTGCCTAAAATAGACTAAATCCCCCTTTCTAGCGACCATTCTTGGAGTGGGTAAATGCCTTTGTTTCATAGACTCAAACGCTCTGAATTTAGCCGTTGCGACGCCATTTTCAACGGCAATAATGACCACTTCAGAATTAACGATTTCATAATCTGAAAGTTTAGTAACGACAAAACCAAACTCCCCCACTTGCAAATCATGAGCCGGAAAACGAATGATTTTTTTAGGCAAATCCACAAATTCTATACTCACTCTTAAGGGTTCTTGCCAAGAGGCTGATTGCAAGCTTATAAAACTCATTAAAAGAAGTCCTATCAAAAGCCTTAACATAAAATTCCTTTTAAATATTTTTAAACTTTTTTAAATGCCACAAAATGGCTAAAGACAAGCCGGTGGTTTTAGCGTATTGAAAATCCATTATAAAATCAAGAGCTTTTGATCGCTCTAAAAACAGCACTTCAATCTTTTCTGTATCAATCCCCCCACCCTTTGAAACCTTCAAACCCTCATGCGCTTCAGCGTAATAGAGCGTTTGCAAACTCCCGCTCAACCCGGTCGCGCTATAAAATTGGCCTATGGTTTCTAAATTTTTAGGGCTAATTTGATAACCGCATTCTTCTAACGCTTCTTCGCAAGCGATTTCTTCTAAACTCTTATTAGCCTTATCCACAAGCCCCGCGCACAATTCATAAGTGTATCCGTCAATAGTTTGATCCTGATCGCACTTAAAATAAAAATTACGAGCATAAATGGCTGGGCGGAATTGTTTCACAATCACAAAGCAATCGGATTCTTTTTCATAGAGTAAAACCGCCACGCTGTCTAAAGACTTAATAATATCCCATGTTTTCTTAGTATTCTCTTCATTATAATGCATGCGCTTTAATTCTATGAAATTAGAGCTAGAACAAGGCTCTAAATACACACTAGAATCATCTATTAAAGATTTTTGGTTGAAAGCATTCTTAAAATAAGACATTAAAAACCCTCTAAAAGATAAAATGAATTTTTTTCAAAAGAATGGGTTTTAAAAAGTTCTTCTAATTTTTGCTTAGAACGCTGAGCTTTTTCTAAAAAAATCTCTCTTTGTTTGCCGTGTAATTTGCTTTTAGCGGTGCGGATATAGCCTAAAGGATTAATCGGGCGGGAGTTTTTATACACGCCAAAATGCAAATGCGGCCCGGTGCTTAAACCGGTGCTTCCCACTCTTCCTATGATTTGCCCTTTTTTAACGAACGATCCTTTTTTCAACCCCTTAGCGAACGCGCTCATGTGAGCATACACCAAGCGCAATTCATTCAAATGGATTTCAATTACTTTCCCATACCCCGCCTTAACCCCTATAAAACCCACACGACCATCTGAAGCAGAATGGATCAAACTGCCATGTTTAGCCGCATAATCCACGCCGTAATGAGGCCGTTTGACTTTTAAGACAGGATGGAATCTCCCATACGAAAAAGGCGAAGAAATGCGGGTATATTTCACCGGGGTTTCTAGTAAAAACCCTGCCACTTCTTGCGCTTTTGAATCGTAATAACGCCCGTTTGAATGGGAAAAGAGATAGTATTGGTGCAAACGAGAGCTAATCATGGCTATTTTAATGGTTGGTTGGCCAAACGCTTGCCCC
>NZ_CBOO010000012.1:0-38439 GCF_000476015.1 Helicobacter pylori SA37A
GAGCCATTTTCTAAAAAATTGCAACAATGTTTTAAAGAGATTTTAGAGAGCAAGGGTATTTAAGTAGTTTTAAATGGAATTAAATTAACAAGACAAAACAACTAAAAACTATCAAATACCCACTCAATAAGGTTACTTATCGCCTACGCTTATGTGTGTAGGTGTTTTCATTAGAAATTGTCTAGGCTATTATCATTATTGCCATAGTCTTGTTGCTCTTGCAAGGCATTAAGGGAATGAGATTGTTTTTCAAGTTTTTTATGTATTAGTTGAGCCATTACCCCTAATTCTAGGGCTGTTTCTTCTAAGTCCATAATTTGATTTAATAAAGCATCTAGTTTTATGTCTACTAAATAATCGCTCACTAATTTATCAGGGTCTTTGCTAAAATCTTTTAAGCGACTTGCTAAATCTAAGTTAAAATGTTCTTCATAATGCTTGGCTAAAAAATGCAAATCAAATAAATCTCTAGCTTTAGTTCTTGTATGCTCCCCATCAAAGCAAGCACAGAGTTTGTTATCAATAATACGCTCTATTTTAGCAATTCGCATTCCCTCAATCACATTGACTTCGCTCTCTTTTGGTGCGTCTCTATAAGATATTTCTAATTTTAAAGTTTGTTCTTCTTTATTGTCTTTGGTAGCATAACGCACCATATAACGCCCCACACTATCAGTGTCTTTTTTAATATGAATATCATTTAAGATAATGCCATTAGGAATAGCGCTCTTTACTCTGCCTAAGAGATTGATTTTTTTATGACAATCAAAGTCTAAATCTTCTGAAAAACGATTTAAGCCATAGCCTAGATACAAAGCTGTTCCGCCTTTTAATACCATAGGGGTGTCGGCTAGATTTTTAACAATGGCTCTCATCAGTTTTTCATGATTAAGAGCTTGTTCGCTTAAACTCACTCTATAATGGGGTTTCTTGCTATCCATTTATCCAAATTCTCTCTTTCTTGCTTGTTTAATTTGGGTTTCATCACTTCTATAAGAGCATAGACACTCTTTTTATCTTCAATACTAGGAAACCATTCATCTAGCATAACAACCCCTAGCTTTCCAGTTTGCAATACAGAAACATAGAGACAATCTACACAAGCTCTTGGATGCTCTGCAATATAAGTGGGAGTATGTTTAGGGTAATAGCCCATTTTATTGAGCCTTGCTGTGCCATCTATAATGCCTAGATTGCCTAGTAGTTTATTAGTATTATGAGCTTGTTTTTCACCATAGATATAAACCCCTATATCATCAAACGCATTCTCCATTAAAGCATAGCTACTATGCCAATCTCCTGTGCCTTGTGGGCTATGGATATTTAAAGCCACAATAGAGCTAACATAGACTTCTTTTGAAGTGGGTGGAATGTATAACATGTTAAACTCCCTTATTAGTTTTAATTAGGTTCTAGTTTAGCAAAATTTCACTTACTACTTCTTATGATACTCATTGATAAAATCCCCACACACTTTCATACTATATTTAAATCCTTTGGGGAGCTTGACATTATGCTTTTTAGCTAACATCTCAGCAAAGCTAATTTGTTTAGGCGTAGCGGGTCTATTTTCATCATTATTAGAGCTACTAGCCTTTTTGTTGTTTTTCTTAAAAAACTCATGCTCTTTAATGTATCGGTCTAAAAACGCCTTAGCCACTCTGTTGTCTTCTTTGTAGTTTTTAAGCTCTTCGCTTAAATTTAATTGCAAATCTCTTAAAATGTTTTCTATATAAGTGATTTGTCCTTCACTACTAGGCTTTATCTCATCATCATTTCTTTCTAGTTTTTCAATCTTAGGGCATTTAGTGGCTAAATTTTGTAGAAAATCTAAGTATGAGCTTTTATTTTCTACAATCTCATCTAGCACTTCTTCCATTTGTTTGGTGTAGGTCAAATCAATAATGAATTGATAAGCATTTTCAAACACTTCTATCACTCTTTTACCCTTATGCGTAGGCGTAATAATGTGTTTTTTATCTTGGCTAATGCTGATATATTCTCTTTTTAAAAGAGTAGGCAAGTAACTCGCATAAGTGCTAGGTCTGCCTATGCCTTTATTTTCTAAAAGCTTGACAAAATCTGCCTCTTTATAAGCACTTGGGGCATTTCTTTTAATGGTGGCTAAAACTAAGTCATTTAGACTTAACACATCATCAATTTTTAGATTAAATTGTGCGTTTTGTTCTTTTTCTTTATTGTCTTTATCATCATTACTTTCATCATTTTCTAGCTCTTTTTTAGAAAACATTGCTAAAAACCCAGCGCTTTTTAAACTCTTAGCAGAACATTTAAAATACTCATTTTTGATTTTAAAGAGCAAATCTTGCTTGTCATAAATGGCATTCTTTAGAGAATGTAATTATTTATAAAACTCTTATCTAAGCTTCTTTTTAAAGGAAGTTTATGAAGTTTTTAAAATCCCTAAACTGCACTTCAATTCTAAAGAGTGCTAAGAAATGTTTTTAGAAAGTTTTATTCTTTAAAAAGTTATCGCTTTACAACCAGGCTCTTTGGTTTGATTGTAAAAAACGCTTCTAGCGTTTTAGATTTTATTCTTTTATTTTGCTGGTGGTTGCTTTTTATTTCTTTTATTTTTAACTTTTTTAGTTTGGGGTGTTGTGGGGTTTGTGTTTAGATTTTTAGAACCGATCTAAAAGAAAACTTTTTCATCAAGTTTCTTTTTTAAAAAAGCCTAAAAATTTCTTAAACACTTCTTTAGGATCGAATGCATCACACACCTTGCACCCATACATGCCAATTAAAATCACAAGCCAGCTCACATACACCCAGCTCATCAAAAACCACAAAATAGAAACGCTCCCATACAGCTCATGGTAGGTGCGGTTGTATAACACATAATAGGTGAAGGCCCATTTTAACACATGCCAAGAAACGCTCGTAAAAAATACCCATAAAAACACCCAAAAATAATGTTTAAACACCTTATTCGTAGGAATGGTAAAAAGGATCAAAAAAAACGCGTAAGTGCCTATCCATCTTAAAACATGCAACAAGCTTGAATCTTTATCCTCAAAAAACACTTGGATCTTAATATCAAAAAACACCACCAAGGGCAAAGCGAATAAAAACACTAAAGTCGTGCCAAAACCCCAAAATAAAAAGATTTCTTTACCCTTAAAATGCGCATAATCTCTGGGCTTTGCTTGAAAAATTTTTGACGCAATAGAGCGGTAATTTTCACAAAAAAGCACCAACGCCACCACAATAGACACCTCTTCAAGCGTGCCTAAGGTCATGTCTGTTTTTTTAAAATTTTCTAAAAAATCCTTAATCGCGCCAATGAGTTTAGGAGCGTTGGGGAAAATCAAGGCTTCCATTTCACCGCTGTGCGCTTGCAGGTAATGAGACACAAAAAGACTAAACACAAACAACAAAATAGGCGATAAAGACAAAATCGTATAAAAACTCAAGCTAGAAGCGTAGTAAAACAATTCGCTCAAGCCCAAAAAGGCGTTTTTCAGACGCTTGGGGAAAATCATTCTAAGAAGGCGCAAGAACCCTCTAACGCTTTTAAAAAGTTCTCTCATTAATGACAGCTTGTCGCCATTGTCAAACCATAAGAGAGCAGTTTTTCTATATCTTTTTTAGGGGCTTTGCCTTTGGTGGTTAAATAATCCCCTAACACCACCGCATTGATGCCGTATTCAAAAAGCTTGGCTTCCTTTTTATCGTTATCTTTAAACACCACTTCACGCCCCCCAGCCACCATAAGCCTAGTGTTAGGCAAAAATTCCTTAGCCAAAAGCACGCATTCTAGGGCTTCATCCGCGCTTAAAGTCTCTGCATTAATGGGCAATACCGGGTTTTTAATGAAAAAATTAATGGGCGTGGTGTGCGGGGAGAGCGAAGCTAAGGCTCTGAGCATTTCAATTCGATCTTCCCAGCTCTCATTAAGCCCAAAAATCCCCCCACTGCACAAGCCTAATCCCGCCCTTAAAGCGTTTTCGCATGTGATAAACCTTTCTTCCCATGTGTGTGTGGAACAAATCTTAGGGAAGAAATTTTGCGAAGTCTCCAAATTATGGTTATAGCTGTGAATGCCCGCATCTCTTAAAAACTCTAGTTGATCTAAATCCGCGCGCCCGCAGCATGCGATTAGATGCAAGCCTAATTCTTCTTTGTTGATGGCTTTAGCTAATCTAGCGATGTATTCGCATTTTTCATCGTCTAATTCGCGCCCTGAAGTAACCAGACAAAACCCTAAAGCCCCTAATTGTTTTAACGCTCTAGCCTCTTGTAAAACCACTTTTTCATCTTTGAATTTATAGCGCTTGATCGCTCCTTGGTGGTGTGAGCTTTGCGTGCAATAAGCGCAATCTTCCTTGCAATCCCCACTGCGCACATTGGAAATAGAACATAAAAAAATCTCTTGCATAATCATTCCTTTGTTTTAAAAAAGTTGGTTTTTTGAGATTGATTATAGCAAAGAAAAAGAAGCGCTTTTTGATTTTAAGGGCTTTATTCCATTAAATATTAAAACTAAAACTTTATTTGATTTTCATTCAATTGTTCGCTTACACACTTAAAATTAATCTCAAAACTTTACGCTATAATTTTCCCACTTTTTCATTAAGGGATTTCATGCAAGATTCATTCATTCAAAGTTACCCCCCCCCCCCCCAATCAGTAATAAAAGATTGCACGCCAAATAACGCGCCCAGTAATGGAGAAATAGAGCTACCCACTCACATCACCAGTAATTTAAAAAAAGAGCTTAGAGATTATCAAAAAAAAGCGATACACAATTATTTAGAAAAACGGCAATCCAACCCAACTCAAAAGTATTTCATGTTTGAAATGGCCACCGGTAGCGGTAAAACCTTAGTGATGGCGGGTTTGATTTTAGAATGCTACAAGCAAGGCTATCAAAACTTCATCTTTTTTGTGAATAGTGTTAGCATTTTAGAAAAAACGAAATTGAATTTCACAGACAGCGCCTCATCAAAATACCTTTTTAGTGAGAATATCAATATCAATGATGAAAACACAGAGATTAAAAGCATCAATAATTTAAACGAGAGCCACAACAACGCTATCAACATTTATTTCAGCACCATTCAAGGCTTGTTTTCATTATTCACTAAAGCTAAAGAAAACGCTATCACCCTAGAGGATTTAAAAGATCAGAAATTGGTTTTTTTAGCGGATGAAGCGCACCATTTAAACACAGAGACTAAAAAGAAATTAAATGATAGTGAGGCTAGTGAAAAACGCAACTGGGAAAGCGTGGTGAAATTAGCCCTAGAACAAAATAAAGACAATTTATTGCTGGAATTTAGCACCACTATCCCTAATGAAAAAAGCGTTAAAGACAAATATGAAAATTTAAAGGTGGTAACTTACACCTTAAAAGAATTTAGCGAGGATAAATTTTGCAAAAACATCTACTCCCTTTCTTATGAAAACAAAGAATTAGAAACGCGCTTTTTAGGGGCATGCGTTTCCAGTTTGTATAAAGAATTACTAGCCCAACACCACAATATTGAAAACTTTAAACCATGCATTTTGTTTAAAAGCGAAAGGATTGAAGACAGCAAGGCAAATCAAGAGCGCTTCAACGCCTTTTTAGAAAATTTAAGCCCTTTAGATTTAGAAAATTTTTTCCATTACAGCCGCAACGCTTTTTTTAAAGCCGCTAAAAGCTTTTTTGATGAGAAAAATTACACCGCTAACCTTGTGGCATTCTTGCAAACGAAATTCAAAAAAAGCACCCAGATCAACACCAACAACGAAAAAGAATTAGAAAAAGGCATGCTTTTATTGAACTCCCTAGAAGACAGAGACAATCCTAAAAGAGTGATTTTTAGCGTGGATAAGCTCAATGAAGGCTGGGATGTGTTGAATTTGTTTGACATTGTCAGGCTTAAAAACAAAGCGAGTCAAAAAGACACCATTAAAGACGCCCAGCTCATAGGGCGAGGAGCGAGATACTACCCCTTTAGCTATAACGATTTCAAGCCAAGCCGCATAGAGTTTTACCAACGCAAGTTTGATTTTTCCAACCCATTAAGCACGCTAGAGAGATTAGACTACCATGCCATTTATGACAGCGAGTTTATCGCTAAATTAAACAACGAGTTACAAGATTTAGGATTAGGATTTGTAAATGAAAAACAGACTATCCCTTTAACGCCCACCAAGCGTTTCAAATGCTACTATGCGAGCAATAAAAGAGAAAAAAATAACAACCTGTTCAATAAAGACTATTCAGACCCTGTTGAAGCCACACTCCAAAGTTTGCATGTCCCCTTATTTGGCTTTATTGTGCGTGAAAAGAAAGTGGATTTTAAAGAAGAAAATAAAGGCGATACAACTTATTATATACCCCACACCTTAGATAAAATCCCTATAAACTATTTTTTAAAAGCCCTTAATTTAAAAAACCTGGATTTCAAAACGCTTAAAAAAGCCTTTAAAAAACATGCCTTTAACAATAAAGTGGGATTTATAGAGCAATATATTTCGCCATTGAAAACAAACTTCCATAAAAACCAAAAGTTTGATGACAACAAAATCCTTTTAAAACTCGCTGTTTATATCATTGGAAACTTAAAAGACACGCTTTTAAAAGAGCAAGATAAATACGATGTGAGCACGTTAGAATTAAAAGAATTTGAAACGCATAATAAAAGCCTTAGCGCTAGCGAATGGGAAAAAGACATTCCCTTTTATGAATGGCTGCTTTTTAAAGACATGCGAAAACTAGACAGCGATTTAGAAAGGAAGTTTTTAGATTTTATCAACGACCATAAAGAGCTTTTAGACAAGAAATTCAAAGAATGGTGCGTTTTAAGGAACGATCATTTCGCTGAATTAAAAGTTTTTTGCAATATAGAAAATAGCCCCTTTTATGCGCAAGGTTTTGAGCCGGATTTTATCCTTTTTGCCCAAACGCATGAATATGAATTTTTAGGCTTCACTTGTTATATGGAAGTTAAAGGCGAGCATTTAGAGCCTTCTAACGCTTGGAAAAAAGAATTTTTAGAAATGCTAGAAAACGCTACGCTTAAAAGCCATAACAAAAAACTCCATTTAAAAGGCTTGCCTTTTTTCACGCTCCATAATAGCGTAGTCAATGGCGATTTTCAAACCGCTTTCAGTCAAATTTTTAAGGACAAAGAATGTTAAAAACCCCACTCAAAACCCTACTAGATGCTTTAATTAATCATTTCACTAAAGAACGCTTAGTTACTTTAATCTTACAACATGATGAAAAGCTTTTAACTTTCATGCTTGAGCATGAAAACGCTAACGACTACAAAAACGCTTTTTTTAAAACGATCGCCAACACGCTTGTATTCAATGAAAAAGCGTTATTGGAGTGTTTAGAAACAAAAGAATTAGATCGCTCTTTCACGCAATTTAAAAATAAAATAGGCTTATTTTCACAAGGGGGCTTTTTAAAGTCTAGCGGATCCGTCGTTTTGAATTTCCCTTTTAAAGACAACGTTTTACTTGGTAACGCTAAAGATAACAACACCAAGTCTAACGAGCTTTTTTACCATGAAATATTGCATAAAAAAGAAATTGACACGCTTTTAAGCCCGAAAGTGTTGTGCCGTTTTGAAATGCATGGAGAAGGCGATTTACAAAGCGCTTTAAAAGATAAAAACACAAACTACCTTATCAAAGGGAATAATTTGATCGCCCTTCATTCTTTAAAAAAGAAATTCGCTAAACAAGTGAAATGCATCTACATTGACCCCCCTTATAATACCGGTAATGACAGCTTTAATTACAACGATAATTTTAACCACAGCTCTTGGCTAGTGTTTATGAAAAACAGGCTTGAAGCGGCTAGGGAGTTTTTAAGCGATGATGGCGTGATTTTTGTGCAATGCGATGACAACGAACAGGCTTACTTAAAGGTTTTAATGGATGAGATTTTTCTTAGGGAGAATTTTGTGGCGAGTTTGCATGTAGAATTATCAACAACGCAAGGCATGAAAGTGGCTTCGGCTAAAAAAGGAAATATTGTTAAAAATGCCGAATATATTTTAATTTATTCAAAAAATATGGAGAATTTTAGTTTTAACCGTTCTCTTTATGTAGCTAAAGAATGGGATGAACACTATTCGATCTATATAGATCCTAAAACTAAAAAACGAGAAACACTATTAAATTTCTTAAAAAGTAAGTATGAGAATATAACAAAAGACAAAGTCATGGCTCTTTACAATGATGATAAAGACTTTAGAGATTTTGTCCATAAAAATGCGGATAATATCTACAGAGATAATAATGCTGAGATTAATTTTAATTTCACGCAAGAACAAGAAAGCAATCTTAATAGTGGAGAGATTGTAGAATATAATCAATATTTAATATTTAAAAATTCAAATAATATTATAAGACAACTTCTTAAATTAAGTGATACTATTGGCGAAACTGATGATTTTGACGCAAAAATTGGATTAAGAAAAATAAGGGGAGATTGGTGGGGAAGCTTTTATAAAGATATGATGAATATCAATAAAGAAGCAAATTTAGTGTGGAAAGCTGGCAAAAAACCCGAAAGACTCATTAGAGATATTTTAGAAATAGCCACCCAAGAAAACGATCTCGTGTTAGATTTTTTCGCTGGGAGCGGGACGACTTGTGCGGTGGCGCACAAAATGAAACGCCGCTACATTGGCATCGAGCAAATGGACTATATAGAAACGATCACCAAAGAAAGGTTAAAAAAAGTCATAGAGGGCGAGCAAGGGGGCATTTCTAAAAAATGCGGTTTTAAAGGGGGTGGGAGTTTTGTCTATGCTGAATTGAAAGAAGTGAATTTAGGAATTAAAAAACAAATCCTTAACGCTAAAAGCACCGATGAATGCCTAAAAATCTTTAACGCTCTTAATGAACGTTTTTTAAAACGCGCCGATTGCAAGATTGATGAAATTGATAGCGAAGAGTTCCAAAATTTAGATTTAAACGAGCAAAAAAGGATTTGTTACGATCTTTTAGACTCTAATGAAGACTATTTGAACCTAGGCGATATTGACGAAGACGCATGGGGGATAGATGGGATCACTAAAAAATACAATGAAATTTTTTATTCCTAAGTTTGATTATTCAACGCACGCCGCTTAACGCATCAAAACGCTACGCCTATTTAGTGGGTAAAAATAAACGATTAAAAATATTGTTGTAGTATTCAAGCCAATCAAAAAGGAGCAAAACATGAAAACCTTTAAAAACCTGCTCTGTTTTAGCCTGATCGCTATGAGTTGGCTCCAAGCGGACATGCTGGATAATTTCACTAAGGCCATTAACAGCTACACCACTAAAAAGCTTAATGAAATCAAGGATCAAGTCAATAGCGCTAACCCCGCTAAAAATCACAATACCACTCATAACGCTAATGGCATGCTCACTAACATTGATTGTAAGGTCTTAAAAAATAACTTCTATTCGGTGTGTTATTCTAGCGAATTAAAAAACCCTATTTATGGCGTGAGCGTGTTATTTGGGGATTTAGTGGATAAAAACAATATTGAAAAACGCTATGAATTTAAAACGGACACACGATTAGCCAAATACCAACAAGCCACGACACAAGATTACACCAGAAGTGGTTTTGATAGGGGGCATTTTGTGGCGAATGACGCTTCTTTTGACTTTGCCTCTAATCCTTTAAGAGAGACTTACAGAATGACTAATATCACCCCTGAAGCCAAAAACACCAACAGGCATTCTGTTTTATTGGTAGAAAAAGAGGGCCGTAATTTGGCTAGGAAATACCATCAAGTTTTAGTAGAAGAACTCACCATCATCAAACAGGGTTATAGAACATTTAGCTCTAAGAATATCGCTATCCCTAGCGGCTTTTGGTACCACTATGATACAAGCCTAACGGACAGCTATGAAAACGCTAAAAGCGAATGCTTTTACATCCCTAATGACAACCAAAAATATCCCTTACAAGAAATGAGAAGAGATTGTAAAGAATATGAGCGAGTTGAAAAGCAAGTGGTTTTTAAGAACAATAAAAACACTGAGTTGAATGAATTGCCTAAGTATCTTAACAACGCTAAGAAGTATTAAAACCGCTCTTAAAATGCCCGTAAAAACACCGGTATTTTTGATAAAGGTTTAAGAAATCAAATTTCTAAACGGCTTAAAACTGGTTTTTTTATGAGAAGCGATAAAAGTTTTATGGGCGTTGGAGGAATGAGATGAAATTATTATTACAATTATGGCAAACACAACAATAGATCCGGGTTTAAGATAATCTCTTATAGTTGTTTGCTGGTTTGCTAGATAAATCCATGCTATCCATATGAAACAGCCTATAATTGAAACAGCCTATAATCCATAAAAACAATCCAAATACCCCATTTCGCTCCTCGCACCCCTAAAAACAACAATATACAAAATTTTAAATTATTTTACATGAACTCCTGGAGTTTGTTCGCTTGCGCCATCCATTCTGCAAGGCTTTCATAATCGTTATTTTCTATCCAAGCCTTAGCTTGCGCGATTTCTTTTTCGCATTTTTCAATCGCTTCTAAGACATTGTCTCGGTTTTGTTTGAAAATATCTTTCCACATTAAAGGCGAGCTTTTAGACAAACGGCTCATATCCCTAAAACCCCCACCCGCTAAGGATAAAATCATCTCTGGGTCGTTTTGCTTTAAAACGCTATTAACTAACGCATAGCTCAAAACATGGGGCAAATGGCTGATATAAGCCACATGGGTGTCATGCTCGCTAGATTTCATTTTAATCAAGCGCGCTTTAATGCCCAAAAAGATTTCTTTAGCGAGTTCTACTTGCTCAGTCCCTGAATCTTCTAAATCGCACAATATCACCAAAGCGTTTTCATACAACCCCTTAACGCTCGCTTTAGGGCCATAAAACTCTGTCCCGCACATGGGGTGCGCGGCGATGAAATTTTGACGGATGCTTTTAGGGATACTATGAATGATTTGAGCTTTTGCCCCCCCTAAATCAATGATCGTTGCGCTTTTTTTAACGGGAGTCATTTTTTTCAAGCAATCAATGATGCCTTCAACCGGAATGGCTAAAAAAATCACATCGCATTCTAAAATCTTTTCAAATCCCACGCATTCATCTACAAGCCCCAAAGTCAAGGCTAATTTAGCATGCAAAGCGTTGTGATCATAGCCCATAACGCTTTTAAAACGCCCTAATTCTTGCAAGGCTAGCCCTAAACTGCCCCCCATGAGCCCTAAACCAATAATGCCTGCTTTCATGCCAAATTCTAAAGTAAGGTTTTTTCTAACACTTCAGCGATGTTTTTCACCGCAACGATGTTTAAATTCTCTCGCACTTCAGCAGGGATCTCGTCTAAATCCCTTTCATAGTTTTTGACAGGAATGAGAGCGGTTTTAATGCCGGCTTTAAAAGCGGCGATCAACTTTTCTTTCAACCCTCCTATGGGTAAAACTTCCCCGCTCAAAGTCAATTCGCCCGTCATTGCCACTTCGCTTCTTGTAGCCCTGTCGCATAAAATGCTCGCCATCACGCTCGCCATAGCGATCCCAGCGCTCGGGCCGTCTTTAGGCGTAGCCCCCTCAGGGACATGCAAATGCAAATCGTAAGCGTTATAAACTTTCAGCGCTTTTTTCTTTTTCTTACTCTCTGTATCGGTTTCGCTAGGGATTTTAGGCGCCTTTAAGGTTTCGTTATCCAATAAGACTTTGACAACAGAAAAGGCAATAATGGCGGATTCTTTCATCACATCGCCTAAGCTCCCGGTGAGTTTCAATTCCCCCTTACCCCTGATCTTAATTGCTTCAATTTTAAGCACATCACCGCCCACTGGAGTCCATGCCAAACCATTGACGATACCGATTTTATTTTCTTCATCTATGGGGTCAATTTCAAACACCATGCGTTCTAAATACTCTTTAAGGTTATCAGGCGTGATAGAGACGCAGAAATCTTTGTTTTCGCCTCTTTTTTCGCTTTTTTCATTTTCGCCTTTTTGATCTTCGCTTTTTTTATCCTCGCCTTTTTTGGTTCGCCCTTTTTTGTGCGGGTTATCTTCTAGGTATTTTAAAGCCACTTTACGCATAATCGTTGCGATCTGTCTTCGTAAATCCCTAACGCCCGCTTCTCTGGTGTATTTTTCAATAATGAGTTTCAAACACTCATGGCTAATATCCACTTCGCTAGGCTTTAAGGCGTGCTTTTCTAATTCTTGGGGGATGAGGTAGTTTTTAGCGATCTCTTCTTTTTCGCTAGGCGTGTAGCTGGACACGCTGATAAATTCCATTCTGTCTCTTAAAGGGGCCGGGATTCTGTCAATATTATTGGCGGTAGCGATAAAAATCACTTGCGACAAATCAATGCTAAAATTCGCATAATGATCCCTAAAGGCGATATTTTGCTCAGGATCTAAAATCTCTAATAAAGCGCTCGCTGGATCGCCCCTAACGCTCCTATCCACTTTATCAATTTCATCTAAAACCATGACCGGATTCATCTTTTTAGCTTCAATAAGCCCTTGGACAATACGCCCAGGCATGGAGCCTATGTAAGTGCGTCTGTGCCCTCTTAATTCATTCACGTCTTCTAAGCCCCCTAAAGCGATCCGAACTAAAGGGCGCTCTATCGCTTTAGCGATGGAATTAGCCAAACTTGTTTTACCCACGCCAGGAGGCCCATAAAAGCATAAAATCGTGCCTTTAGCTTTGTCTTTTTTTTCTGGTTTTTTCTTGTGGCGCATTTCTAAAAGCTGCATGGTGGCAAAGTATTCTACAATACGCTCTTTAGGCCTTTTTAAGGAATAATGATCGTTATCTAGTTGCTCTTTGACATGCTTAATGTCAAGCGCTTTTTTCCCGTATTGCCCAAAAGGCACATCTAACATGGTTTCAATGTAATTTTGTAAAGTCGCGCTATCAGAGCTGTCTGCATGGGTTCGGCTCAGCCGGTCAATTTGCTTTTTGATTTCCTTAAACGCTTCTTCTTTCAAGAAAGGCTTGATGCTTTCTAGTTTTTGGTAGTATTGGTTTAAATCTTCATCTCGCTGTTTGTCTGTGCCAAGCTCTTTTTGGATTTGTTTGAGCTGCTCTTTTAAGAAATATTCCTTATTGGTTTGCTCCATTTTTTGATGGACTTTGGATTTGATTTCTTTTTGGAGCTTTTGGGTTTTAGTCTCTTCTATCACAATATCAATCAAATCCAACAAGCGCTGTTCGGTGTTGTTGTTGGCAAAAAGAGAATACGCTTGATCTTTTTTTAAATGCAAAGCCGCTGCGATTAAATCAGCGATGCGGTTAGGATCGTCATTGTCTTCTAAGGCTTTGATCAGATCCGGGGGGAAGAGTGAGCTGACATTGGCTAGAGTGATCACTTTTTCTTTTAACACTTCCACGATCGCTTGAATGTTTTCTTTATCGTATTCTAAATATTCAATAGGGCTTATTTGAGCTTCTAAAAAGCCTTGCTCGTTTTCTTTAGCAGGCTCTAAAATACGCCCCTTAGCGATGCCATTAAAGAGCAATTTCACGCGCCCATTAGGCATGTTGGCTTCACGCATGACAGAGCCTATCACCCCCACATCATAATAAGGGGCTTCATTATCGTTCAATCTGTCTTTTTGGCATGCAATAAAGACTAATGATTTATTGTTTTTAGCGTAAGCCACCGCCTTGATGCTCGCGTTATTTTGCAAAAAAATAGGGGCTATCATAAAGGGGTATAAAAAGGTGTCTTCTTCTACCAATAAAGGCAGAATTTTAGGAAAATCTTCAGTCATTTTTCATCTCTCTGTTATAAATTTGTATGGTTTTGAAATATCCTACCAATCAAAAATTAACACATACCAAGGCATGTGCGATGGTTTGGGTTTAGTCTCTTTTTCTAAAGTCTCATCTATCCTTTCTAAATAGCGTTTCACGCCCTCAGGCTTGTGGCGTTTTTTATAGACATTCGCGATCGCGCGATTGAGCTCGTTTTGCCCTAAAATGAATTTGATTTGCATGTATTCCACATAGGGGCGGTAACGGCTGTTAGGGTATTTTTCTATAAATTCGCCCAAACTCACAATAGAATTAGAAATAAATTCTTGGTCTTTAGAATGGTTTTTGAAAGCGTAATAATGCGATTGCAATTTCAAAAAGGTCAAATAATCCACATTGTCCTTCGTCCCAAAGCGCTTGATGTATTCATCAAAGTAAAAAGACGCTAAAACATACTCTTTCTTTTTCATGTGCGCTTGCCCTAAAGCTAGCATCGCCTCTGGGACGAGTGGGGAATTGATGTGTTCGCTTTGTAAGGAAGAATAGTAATTGTCCGCTGTTTCTAAATTAGCAAAAAGGATTTCTCTTAAAATCCCTTGATACCAAAAAATCGCCGGTTTGTTGTATTCGTCTTTTTTTTTCTTTTTGTTCGCGCAACCGGTGCCTATCACAATAATCGCCATTGCGATAAAAAGGAAAGTTTTAAAATGTTTTAAACGCATGCCACCTATCTTAATTAAATTTTTGAATAACTCATGGTTATTTTTTCTTATCTTTCTTATTCCTATCAAATAATTTAAAAACTATTTCTCCAATCAAGCACACCGCACCAAAAACGTTCCACCCAGTGCTGTAATGAGATTTGCTGGGATTGTTTTTCTTGATTTGTGGTTTTATCTTGCTCATTCCTCACTCCTTATTATATTTTATAATTGTTCAGTTAAACTTCCATCATGGTTAAGTTATTGGGATTATACCCAAAACTAGCAAAAATTGATTTTACCAAAATTGTTTGATATAATACAGAGTTTAGTTTAGAAATCATTGAGCGCTGGTTTTAAGGCGGTCTTTTATTCTTTAAGGAGAAGATTTTGTGCTTTTTTAAAGGGAATGCAATCGCCTATGCTTTTTGATGTGAAAGCGCCTATTTTGGGGTTTGAAACCATTCATAAAATGCGTTTGCAAAAGATTGATGAAATCTTTTTGCGTTTGAATAGTGCAGAAGAGAATTCCGTGGTGTCTTTCACGCTGGTCAATCCCTTTGCTTTAAGAAAATACGAATTTGAAGTGCCTACCCCCTTAAAAATCCTTTTAGAATTAGAGGGAGCCAAGAGCGTTCTAGTCGCTAATATCATGGTCGTTCAAACCCCTATTGAGCTTTCTACGGTGAATTATTTAGCCCCTTTAATTTTCAATTTGGACAAGCAGCTCATGGGGCAAGTGGTTTTGGATTCTAACAAATACCCACACTATCATTTAAGAGAGAATATTCTAAGCCACACGCATGAATGATGCATGAGCGGTGTTTGAATAAAGCGTTTCTTTAAGTTTATGGCGCAATGCATCGGTGTTTTTGCAAATACAAGCGAGCGGTTTTCTTATGGTATAATAGCGGTTATTTTTTAGAATAACCAACGCTAAAAATGGCGCTTTAATTGAATCCAAAACAAGGAGTTTATTTTATGGAACAAAGCCATCAAAACTTACAATCTCAATTTTTTATAGAGCATATCTTACAGATTTTACCCCACCGCTATCCCATGCTCTTAGTGGATAGAATTATAGAGTTACAAGCCAATCAAAAAATTGTCGCTTATAAGAATATCACTTTTAATGAAGACGTGTTTAATGGGCATTTCCCTAATAAGCCCATTTTCCCGGGCGTTTTGATCGTAGAGGGCATGGCGCAAACGGGAGGGTTTTTGGCTTTCACTAGCTTGTGGGGGTTTGACCCTGAAATCGCCAAAACAAAAATCGTGTATTTCATGACGATTGACAAGGTTAAATTCCGCATTCCTGTAACCCCAGGCGACAGATTGGAATACCATTTAGAAGTCTTAAAGCATAAGGGCATGATCTGGCAAGTGGGCGGCACGGCTCAAGTGGATGGCAAAGTGGTCGCTGAAGCCGAATTAAAAGCCATGATCGCAGAGAGAGAATAAAAATGAGTAAGATTGCAAAAACAGCCATCATCTCTCCTAAAGCAGAGATTAATAAGGGCGTAGAGATTGGGGAATTTTGCGTGATTGGGGATGGCGTCAAACTAGATGAAGGCGTGAAACTCCATAACAATGTAACCTTACAAGGGCATACTTTCATTGGGAAAAACACCGAAATTTTCCCTTTTGCCGTGCTAGGCACACAGCCTCAAGATTTAAAATACAAGGGCGAATACAGTGAACTGATTGTTGGAGAAGACAACCTTATTCGTGAATTTTGCATGATAAATCCCGGCACTGAAGGGGGGATTAAAAAAACCCTTATTGGGGATAAAAACCTGCTCATGGCTTATGTGCATGTCGCTCATGATTGCGTGATTGGCAGTCATTGTATTTTGGCTAATGGCGTAACTTTAGCAGGGCATATTGAAATAGGCGATTATGTCAATATTGGCGGTCTTAGCGCAATCCATCAGTTTGTGCGTATCGCTAAAGGCTGCATGATAGCCGGTAAGAGTGCTTTAGGCAAAGATGTGCCACCTTATTGCACCGTAGAGGGCAATCGCGCTTTTATTAGGGGGTTAAACCGCCACAGGATGCGCCAATTATTAGAGAGTAAGGATATTGATTTCATCTATGCGCTTTATAAGAGATTGTTCCGCCCTATCCCCTCTTTAAGAGAGAGCGCTAAATTAGAATTAGAAGAGCATGCCAATAACCCTTTTGTAAAAGAGATTTGCTCTTTTATTTTAGAGAGTTCCAGGGGCGTGGCGTATAAGTCAAGCGAATATTCTAGCGAAGAAAAACAAGAGGAATAACATGAACGAAACGCTTTATTGCAGTTTTTGCAAAAAACCAGAATCAAGAGATCCCAAAAAACGCCGCATTATTTTTGCGAGCAATCTCAATAAAGACGTGTGCGTGTGCGAATATTGTATAGATGTGATGCATGGGGAATTGCACAAATACGACAATTCTTTATTAGCGCTCAAAAGAGACCGATTGAGGCGAATGGAATCTAGCGCTTATGAAGAAGAGTTTTTGCTCTCTCGCATTCCAGCCCCTAAAGAGCTTAAGGCGGTTTTAGACAATTATGTGATAGGCCAAGAGCAGGCCAAAAAGGTTTTTTCCGTAGCCGTGTATAACCATTACAAACGCTTATCTTTTAAAGAAAAACTCAAAAAACAAGACAACCAAGACAGCAATGTGGAGTTGGAACATTTAGAAGAAGTGGAGTTGAGCAAGTCTAATATTTTATTGATCGGCCCTACAGGATCAGGTAAAACTTTAATGGCGCAAACTCTCGCCAAGCATTTGGATATTCCTATCGCCATTAGCGATGCGACTAGCTTGACCGAAGCGGGCTATGTGGGCGAAGACGTGGAAAATATCCTCACAAGATTGTTGCAAGCGAGCGATTGGAATGTCCAAAAAGCCCAAAAAGGCATTGTGTTTATTGATGAGATCGATAAAATCAGCCGTTTGTCAGAAAACCGCTCCATCACTAGAGACGTTTCTGGGGAGGGCGTTCAGCAAGCGTTGTTAAAAATCGTTGAAGGCTCTTTAGTGAATATCCCCCCCAAAGGTGGCAGAAAGCACCCTGAGGGCAATTTCATTCAAATTGACACGAGCGATATTTTATTCATTTGCGCCGGAGCGTTTGACGGGTTAGCCGAAATCATTAAAAAACGCACCACGCAAAATGTGTTGGGTTTCACTCAAGAAAAGATGAGTAAAAAAGAGCAAGAAGCGATCTTGCATTTAGTCCAAACCCATGATTTAGTAACTTATGGGCTTATCCCTGAGCTTATTGGCCGTTTGCCGGTTTTAAGCACGCTAGATAGCATCAGTTTAGAAGCGATGGTGGATATTTTACAAAAACCTAAAAACGCTCTCATCAAGCAATACCAGCAACTTTTCAAAATGGATGAAGTGGATTTGATTTTTGAAGAAGAAGCGATTAAAGAAATCGCCAAACTCGCATTAGAAAGAAAAACAGGGGCTAGGGGACTAAGGGCGATCATTGAAGATTTTTGTTTGGATATTATGTTTGATTTACCCAAGCTTAAGGGATCGGAAGTGCGTATCACTAAAGATTGTGTTTTAAAACAGGCTGAACCTTTGATCATCGCTAAAACGCATTCTAAAATTCTTCCTTAAGGAACACGCTTATAAATTTAACGATAAAGGATTAGAAAGGGCATGATTTTTAGCAAATTGATCGGTTTGTTTTCGCATGATATTGCCATAGATTTAGGTACGGCTAACACGATCGTGTTGGTCAAAGGGCAGGGCATTATTATCAATGAGCCTTCTATTGTGGCGGTGCGCATGGGGTTGTTTGATTCTAAAGCTTATGATATTTTGGCAGTGGGGAGCGAGGCTAAGGAAATGCTAGGCAAAACCCCTAACAGCATCAGAGCGATTCGCCCCATGAAAGATGGCGTGATTGCCGATTATGACATTACCGCTAAAATGATCCGCTACTTTATTGAAAAAGCGCACAAACGAAAAACATGGATCCGCCCGCGCATCATGGTGTGCGTGCCTTATGGGTTGACAAGCGTGGAAAGGAATGCGGTTAAAGAGAGCGCTTTGAGCGCGGGAGCGAGAGAGGTCTTTTTGATTGAAGAGCCTATGGCAGCCGCAATTGGAGCGGGCTTGCCGGTCAAAGAGCCTCAAGGGAGTTTGATTGTAGATATTGGCGGTGGCACGACTGAAATTGGCGTGATCAGCCTTGGGGGGTTAGTCATCTCTAAAAGCATTAGAGTGGCTGGGGACAAATTGGATCAAAGCATTGTGGAATATATCCGCAAGAAATTCAATCTGTTAATAGGGGAGCGCACCGGCGAAGAGATTAAGATTGAAATCGGTTGCGCGATCAAATTGGATCCGCCTCTCACGATGGAAGTGTCAGGGAGGGATCAAGTGAGCGGACTATTACACACGATTGAATTGAGCTCTGATGATGTGTTTGAAGCCATTAAAGATCAGGTGAGGGAAATCTCTAGCGCTTTAAGGAGCGTGCTTGAAGAAGTGAAGCCGGATTTAGCTAAAGACATTGTGCAAAATGGCGTGGTGCTTACCGGCGGTGGGGCTTTGATTAAAGGCTTAGACAAGTATTTAAGCGATATGGTTAAACTCCCTGTGTATGTGGGCGATGAGCCTTTATTGGCCGTGGCCAAAGGCACAGGAGAAGCCATACAAGATTTGGATTTACTCAGCCGTGTGGGTTTTAGCGAATAATGCATGCGTTTTTATTTTAAATTCCTTTGGCTTTTAGGGATTTTTCTTATTTTTTATTTTTTAGACATTAAAGGCAGTTCTTCTTATATCAGCGACCGGATTAAAAACGCCTTGATGAGCGCTAAAAACAGCTTATTAGACAATATTCAAGCGTATTTTTTTCAAGCCCAAAACATTAAGGAATTTCAAAAAGAACGCTTGATTTTAGAAGCTTTAAAACTAGAAAACGCCGATTTGAAAGAGCGTTTGAATAGTATTTATCCTTTAGAAAATCCAAAAATGACTTATACCCCTACTTTTATGACTTCATTCATCAGTTTAGAAGACACGCACAGCATTTCTCTCAACCCTATCATGAATTTAGAAGAAAATAAGATTTATGGCCTTGTCTCCCACAATCAAGCCATAGGCATTGCCGTGCTAGAAAAAGGGCGCTTGAACGGGTTTTTGAACGCTCACAAGCGCTGCGCTTATAGCGTGATGATAGGCAAAAATCAAGTGTTAGGCTTTATAGGATCTAATTTCAAGCAAGAATTAGTCGTGGATTTTATTGTCCCTAGCGCTGAAATCAATATAGGCGATCAAGTGCTCACAAGCGGGTTAGATGGGATTTTTGGAGCGGGGGTGTTTGTGGGCGAAGTTTCAAGCGTTGAAGATCACTACACTTATAAAAGCGCGGTGTTGAAAAACGCTTTTTTAAGCGGCGCCAAACTTTTAAGGCATGTGTTTTTAAGCGATGTGAAAAACTAGCGTTATATTCAAGGCTCATTGAAGCGGATCTTTTAACCCCTTTCAATAAATTTAGGCCATAAGGTTAGAAAAAAATCTTTTAATTTATCTTTTTGGATCCAATCATCTTTATATTTATCCCCCACATCATCCTTATTTCCATAAAATTTTAAAACCACTTTGATTTTGAAATGGGGATCGTCTTTAGGGTTAAAAATTTTATCTTTAAAAAGTTGATACGCATCTGCCTTATGTTCGTAATCAGTGTGTTTGCTCCCTTTAGGATCAATGAAGCAAATGATCTGCGTGCCGCCTTTTTCTAGCCAAAAGATAAAATCAGGGAAAAATTTCCTTTCTGTAGCGCAGTTGTCTATATAAGGGATAAACAAATTGTCTAAATGTTCATCAATCTTACTGAACGCCCAAAAATCGTAGTTTTTTTGCAGCGTTTCTATCGTTTCAGTTTCTTGCAATTCCTTTAAAAAATCAATTTCACTTTCTACCTTAACGACATGCTGAAGCCAGTCGCAGTTTTTGGCTTTAATGAGTGGGGTGTAGTAATGCTCTTTGAATTTTAACAGCTCTGCACCATCAAGTTTAAAAGCCTTATCTTGTTTGTGTTTGTCTGTATCATAAGGATCAATCTCGCCTTGCGCGATTTTTATTCTTTCTTTATCCAAAGGCGCATACTCTTTCACTTCTTGGATGGTTTTAACCAGCGCTTCCTTTTTGTCCGCTTTAACTTTAACCCTTTTAAAATGCACGATTTTCTCATTATCTAGGGCGTCAAACTCGTCTTTAGGCACTTTTTGATTAGGGTATAGCTTGCCTTTAATTTCAGAAATCATGTAATCTAAATCTTTATAATGCCAAGTTGATACCTTTTTAAAATGCGCTGTTTGTATCAAGTCTTTTAACAGCGCATAATCTTTAGGGTTATAAATCTCATGCTTTAAAATAAAATGTTTTTCACTCATTAAATGAAAATACTCTTTTAAATCCTTAAAATTTTTTTCGCTCATTTTAAACGAAGCGCTTTTATCAAGTTTAAGAGCGTTTGTTTGTTCTTTCCGGTAGCAAGGCACGAATAAGGCATGCTCTATGCGCGTTTTTTCTAATTTGATTTCACGCCAAGAACCTCTATTCTCACCCTTATTTTCGCTCTCTTTTTGGAACTTTAAAATCGCTTCAAGGCTTGCATGGTTAGTGGGTATGATAAAAAGCGTTTCCAACATTGCAGCGTTTGGTTTCAAGTCTTTTTTAACGGCTTTATCTATGTCTAAATACGCTAACCTTTGGCGTTGGTTTTTGACGCTTTCAATCCTTACGCCCCTGCCAAAAGATTGTTTCACCAATTTTTTAGCGTCATCATCAAGCCCTATATTTAAAAATAAAATCACGCTAGGCCTTGTGCTATCCCAGCCGGTGTCAAAAGTGCGAGACCCTACTAAGATATTGATACTGCTCTTATCAATCTGGCTGAAATAGCTCTCTTCTTTAAAGCTCAAATTCTTACTCACCACCTTCACGCTCTTTAATTTTTCACAAATCCATTCGGTAATATCGCCTATTCTAATCAGGCAAAAGACTTTATCGCTTGTGTTGAGCTTGAAAGCGATTTCTTGCTTGTTGTTAGGGTTAATGATGACTTCAATACGCCCACTATTGGCATAAAAAATTTCTTCTTTTAAACCTTTAAAATCAATCTTGTTTAAACCCTCTTTAAAAACCTTAACCTTATCGTCTTTATTTTTGTCATCGCTAAAAAGAAATTCCGGATTCTTTAATTCCTCTAATAAATCGTCTTTAGCTTTCTCAAAATCGCTTCCATCGTCATTTTCAATCACGCGCACTAAAGTTTTGAAAAAGATTTCCGCATCGCTGTTTTCCACATTCACCGAATGCGTGAACACGAGCATTAAAGGGTCATGAAAATAGCCTTCTGTTTTATAGCGTTTTTGCATGCCTAAAAGCAACAACGCTTTTAAAAGCGCGATTTCTTTTTCCCTATCGTTTAAATCTTTCAATTCCTTAAAAGCGTTTAAATTGTTTTTCTTCAATAAGACAGATTCTTTGCCATAGCCAAGCTTCACCCACTCGCCCACGCTCAAATTATACACCGCAGTGATGAGATCGCTCTCTTCAGTGAAAGTGGCGCTGAAATTGAATAAAAACCCTTTTAAAGACAGCAGGCTAAAAATCGCTTGCCTTTTGCTTTCAGTCTTGTTCCCCTTATGCGCTTCATCTAAAATCACATAGTTTTCCCCATTATCCCAATAATCCTTATAATTTAAAAGGTTTTCCTTGCTTTCTTCATCATTCATTAAATCCGCGCGGTAATAAAAAAGAGCGATTTTTTCTATGAAAGAACCTTTTGGAGCGTGATAAAAATCTTTATGGGTAACGCTTTTAAGGCTTTTGAAATCAATTTGTTTGGAATAGTCTTTATTGCGGTTGTATTTTTCAATTTCTTTTTCAAATTGCTTGATTAAATGCTCATTGGCGCTAAAAAACATGATATTTTTCTTAGGGATTAAACCCATTTCCATAGCCACGCTTAAAAGCTCTACCAGCTTGATGATCACAATCGTTTTACCGCTCCCTGTGGCCATGTAAAAGGCTAAGCGGTTGATAAAGTTTTCAAACTTCACGCAACCATTTTCCACCTTAAAAGAGTTTTTTAACAAATCGTTGAGTTTCTTTTTAGTGAAATCGCAATGAGCGAATGAATAATGCCTTTGATAGAAAGCATAAAAATCTTTTTTATTTTCTTTAAAATCTTTAAAATAAGCGGTAAGCATTCTAAAAGCGTTGATCAAAGCTTGTTGTTGGTAATCTAAAAGCTCCTTATTATTATCAAAGCTTTTAAAGTCCAGCATTTCCAGTGGCTCGTTAATCTCATGGGTGTTTAATTCCTCTTCAGCGAGTTTTTGAGCGACAAAAATTTCATTATGGGTTAAATTTTCTTGTTTTTTCTTTGCCATTATCTCTCCTTACCAAATGAGTGCTTCTTTTAAGGCTTTTAAAATCTCTACTTCTTTATCATTCCCTTTAAATTTCACCACCTTTTCATTAAAAAACTCCACTCCAACCCCCCATAAATTTTCCAAAGTCTCTTTAATATCCACGCCCATTTTTTCTAACGCATCTACATTGAGCGTGTAAGATTCATTTTTGCATTCCACCAAATCGCTGTATTGTTCGTCATAAGCTAAGGGTTTGTCGTTGTCTTCATACTTGATTTTTCTTAAAATCTCTTCATAGCTTTCTAATTCATAAACTTTGATGGCTCCGCCTCCATCAAATTCTTTAAGCGCACCGCTTTTAAAACCGCCTATAACCTTTTTAAGCCTGGGCAAAATCACGCTCTCAAAATGCTCCCCCATTTCAATACCGATATACTTTCTCTTCAGCTTGTGTGCCACCGCGCAAGTCGTCCCGCTCCCAGCGAAAAAATCGCACACGAGATCGTTTTCTTTTGTGGAAATTTCTAAAATGCGTTGGAGTAGGGCTTCGGGTTTGGGGTTATTGAAAATTACTTCGTTTTCAAAAATAGCTTTTATTTCACTTGTTCCGCTTGTATGTAAGTCCATAAAATTGGTATCTACCATTAATTTTTCTCTCGGTTTAACCCAATATTCTATGGTGTTATGGTTATTTTTTCTTACAAAATCTAGCTCATTGCCAAGCGTTTTATGATGCTCATAATACTTTTTTAAATCATCAAAATTAGAATTTAAAAAGTCTTTGTAATTTTGCAATGCTTTCAACCCTTTTTCTTTGCTCCATTTCCATTGACCTTTTGCAATATTAACCCCATCTATTTCATAACGCATAGTAGGTCTATCCATATTAGAGTATAAACCTGCCCAAATACCTTCTTTTTGTTTTTCGTTGGCATCTTTAACATATGGATTAACATAATAAAAATTATCACTTTTTTTATAAACTAGAACATACTCAAAAGCTACATTTAGCGATTTGATTTGATTAAATTGTGAATTTAAGCTTTTAGTCCCTCTTTTTACCGCCAAGCAATTTACAAAGTTATCACCCCCCCCCCCCCCACTTAAACACTTCGTCCATTAAAGCTTTGCAATAAGCCTGTTCGTTGTCATCAATGCTCACAAACATCACGCCTTTATCATTCAATAAGGAATGCGCAAGCTCCAGGCGGTTTTCCATCATAGCGAGCCAACTGGAGCGTTTGAAATTATCCGCATAAACAAATTCGTTGTTTTGCGTGTTGTAAGGCGGATCAATATAAATGCAATCAATGGCTTCTTTATAGCGGTTTTTGAGGGAATTTAGGGCTTGGTAGTTTTCGCTTTTAATGAGCGTGCCGTTGATTTCATCTTCGCTGAATAAATTTTTAATCCCTTCTTCTAAATCTTTAAAATAAATCGTGTCTAGGGGCAAAAACTCGTTTTCTAAAAGATTGTCTGTAATTTTTAAATTCAAATCTTGCCATTCTTTAACTTGTTTAGGGTAGTTTGGGTGGGTTGTGATTTTATTCAAATCGTAGTTTTTAGCTTTGAGTTTGTCTAGGCTTACAATGAAATGCGAGTTTAACACAAAACGGGGTTTGTTCCAAATCTTACAAAGTTCGTTTTCAAATTCGCTCACTAATACAATCACTTCTAAAGCCACTTCTTTAATAATGTTGATCTCATTCAGGCGTTTAGCATCAAATGCAGTCATTTCTTTAAAAAGGTATTCAAACAAATACAAATCCAACTGCTCTTTTAAAAACCCTAGCGCGTTTTTATGGATAAAATAATCCATACTGCCTTGCTTTTTGAATTTCACCAACGCTTTTTTTAAAATTTCTTCATCAAGTTTGACGCCTTGATTGAAACATTTTTTTAGGATTTCACTTATTTTTGTTTGAGTCCCCTTGCTGCTGAGCGTAACGCTAAAAGTTAGGGTGTTGGTTTTTGCGTCTGTATCTTTTAGATTAAAGACTAGTTCTATTTTTTCATTATTCTTTTTACTTTCTAATGAAGAAGTGTCAAAATTAAAAAGAATGTTTTCTAATTCAAAGCAAAAATCCTTATAAATCGTTTCGCTTTTCACATAGTAAAGATCTTTAGTTTTATAAAATAAAGCGGTGTCTTTTTTAAGGGAGCATTTTTCATAACCGCTTTTAGTATAAAGATTATCATAAAGGGGCGTGTCGTTGAAATAAATCCCTCCATTAGTGCTGAAATAACGCTTGAAAAAGCTATAGAGTTTGTCAAACAATTCTTCTTTGAGATCGTTGTTGTTTTGGCATTTTGAATCAATGAGTTTTTTTAATTTTTGTTTTTTATGGTGGTAATACTGGCTTTTAGCTTTCATGAGGTTGATCATGCCATTTTTCATGGCTCTAGGGCTAGAATCTAAAAGGCTTTCTGGCTGGTCTTCAATCTTAACGCCTATGAAAAGGTTTTCTAAAACTTCATAAAATTGCGCTTCGTTCGTTTTCATCATCACGCTCCTTAAAAAACATGAAAAAGTATTATAACAAAGCCCTTTAATTAAGCGCTACAATACCCCCATGCGAAAAAAGATTTTTTTACTAGAAGACGATTACCTTTTAAGCGAGAGCGTTAAGGAGTTTTTAGAGCATTTAGGCTATGAAGTGTTTTGCGCTTTTAACGGGAAAGAGGCTTATGAAAGGCTCTCTGTTGAGCGTTTTAACCTCTTACTTTTAGACGTGCAAGTGCCTGAAATGAATAGCTTGGAATTATTCAAGCGCATCAAAAACGATTTTTTAATCTCTACGCCTGTGATTTTTATCACCGCCTTACAGGATAACGCTACCTTAAAAAACGCTTTTAATTTAGGAGCGAGCGATTATTTGAAAAAGCCTTTTGATTTGGATGAATTGGGAGCGCGCATTAAAAGGTTTTTCAATGATGATCCCATAGAAATTATGCCTAACATTTTTTATCACCAAAATTGCTTGAGTGTCAAGGGCAAAAAAGAGATCTTGCCGCCCAAAACCGCCCAACTTTTAGAATATTTTTTAGAGCATAAAGGGCAAATCATCAGTTCTCAAGCGTTAGAAAATAACTTATGGGAGCAGGCGATTGATGATTCCACCTTACGCACTTACATTAAAGTGTTGCGCAAGCTTTTAGGTAAAAATTGCATAGAAACGCATAAGGGGGTGGGCTATCGCTTTAACCCACTATGAAAAAAAATCCCTCAAACTCTTTTTAGGGACTTATTTAGGCTCTTCGTTTGTGTTAATGCTAGTGATTAGCGTTTTAGCGTTTAACTATGAAAAAAACGAAAAAATCAAAATGATACGCATGGACATGGACAAAATGGCTTCTAAGATCGCTAGTGAAGTGGTTGCCTTGCACATGCAAACGCATGCGGATTATCACAACGCTTTAAACGCTCTCATATCACGCTATAAAGACGCTTCCATAGCCCTTTTTGATAGTAAAAAGCGTGTTTTGTATTCTAATATCCCTGAAAGCACGGATCTGATTAAAACCCATAAAGAAGGGGGGTTTTTTAATTTTAAGGGGGAATATTACTTATTTAGCGATGAAACTTTTGCTCATTTAGGCGTGGCTAAAATGCTTTTTAAAAATTCTAAACCTCTTCATTTTTCTTCTTTGTATCGTAATATTGTTTTAGTGTTTGTCATAGCGTTTTTATGCGTGATAGGGGTTTCTGTGTTTTTAGGGCGTTTGTTTTTAAAGCCCATTAGGAATGAAATCACGCGCATCGATCATTTTTTAAAAAACACCACACATGAATTAAACACCCCCATGAGCGCTTTAGTCTTGTCTTTAAAAACCTTAGAAGACAATCAACAACACCGCCGCATTAAAATCGCTATCCAGCGCATGAGTTTTTTATACCGCTCGCTCTCATATTTAGTGATGCAAGATATTGAGCGCGAATCCTTTGTGCTTTTAGACTTAAAAGCCCTAATTATTAAAGAAAACACGCTTTTTAGCGAGATGATAGACTACCACAAGCTGGAATTTAAAAGCGATTTAGTGGGAGTGGAATTGAAGGCTAAAGAGCAGGATTTCCTTTCGCTCTATAGCAATTTGCTCATGAATGCGATCAAATACAGCGTCATGCATGGGTATATCCACATAGAGCTAACGCCTGAATTTTTGAAAGTGAAAAATTTAGGGTATGAAATCCCTAAAGACAAGATTAAAGATTTAAGCGTTCGTTATGCGCGTTTCAATTCTGGCGTGTTGGGTTATGGTATAGGGTTAGATTTAGTGAAAAAAGTGTGCGAAAAGTATAAAATGCGTTTAGAAATTCATAGCGAACCCTCTTTAAAAGGATCGTTTTATGAAAATTCGTTTTGCGTTCAATTTCAAGGACAAGGATAAAGATGCTTTCAGTGTATGAAAAAGTGAATGCCCTAGACAAAAGGGCACTTGAAGAATTGTTTTTAAGCGAAGACGTTTTAATGGAAAACGCCGCTATGGCTTTAGAAAAGGCGGTTTTACAAAACGCTTCTTTAGGCGCTAAAGTCATTATCCTTTGTGGGAGTGGGGATAACGGAGGCGATGGCTATGCTCTAGCCAGGCGTTTAGTGGGGCGTTTTAGAGTGTTAGTTTTTGAAATGAAATTAGCCAAAAGCCCCATGTGCCAATTGCAAAAAGAAAGGGCTAAAAAAGTGGGGGTAGTCATCAAAGCATGGGAAGAAAAGAATGAAGATTTAGAATGCGATGTTTTAGTGGATTGCGTGGTAGGGAGTGCTTTTAAGGGCGAATTAGAGCCGTTTTTAGACTTTGAAAGCCTTTCTCAAAAAGCACGCTTTAAAATCGCTTGCGACATTCCTAGCGGGATCGATTCTAAAGGCAGGGTGGATAAGAGGGCGTTTAAGGCGGACATGACTATCAGCATGGGCGCTATCAAGTCATGCTTACTAAGCGATAGGGCTAAAGACTATATAGGGGAATTGAAAGTGGGGCATTTAGGGGTTTTCAATCCAATTTATGAGATCCCAACAGACACTTTTTTACTAGAAAAAAGCGATTTGAAACTGCCCTTAAGGGATAAAAAAAACGCTCATAAGGGCGATTACGGGCATGCGCATGTTCTTTTAGGCAAGCATAGTGGGGCGGGGTTATTGAGCGCTTTAGGCGCGTTAAGTTTTGGATCTGGAGTGGTGAGTATTCAAGCGTTAGAATGCGAGATAACTTCCAATAACAAGCCTTTAGAATTGGTTTTTTGTGAAAATTTCCCTAAAAAGCTCAGCGCGTTCGCTCTTGGCATGGGGTTAGAAAATATCCCAAAGGATTTTAATAAGTGGCTTGAATTAGCCCCATGCGTTTTAGATGCGGGCGTTTTTTATCACAAAGAGGTCTTGCAAGCTTTAGAAAAAGAAGTGATCTTAACCCCTCACCCTAAAGAGTTTTTATCGTTATTGAAATTAGTGGGGATCAATATAAGCATGCTAGAATTGTTAGATAATAAACTAGAAATCGCAAGGGATTTTTCTCAAAAATACCCCAAAGTGGTTTTGCTTTTAAAGGGGGCTAATACCCTAATCGCTCATCAAGGGCGGGTTTTTATCAACAATTTAGGGAGCGTGGCTTTAGCCAAAGCTGGGAGTGGCGATGTGTTGGCGGGGCTTATTTTAAGCTTGCTTTCTCAAAACTACACGCCTTTAGACGCCGCTATTAACGCAAGTTTAGCGCACGCCCTAGCGGGTTTAGAATTTAAGAACAATTACGCTTTAACGCCCCTAGATTTGATAGAAAAGATCAAACGATTATAAAAGGATAAAAATGGATCATTTAAAGCATTTGCAGCAATTGCAAAACATTGAAAGGATCGTGCTTTCAGGCATTGTGTTGGCCAATCATAAGATTGAAGAGGTCCATAGCGTTTTAGAGCCTAGCGATTTTTACTACCCGCCTAACGGCTTATTCTTTGAAATCGCTTTAAAACTGCATGAAGAAGATTGCCCCATTGATGAGAATTTTATCCGCCAAAAAATGCCTAAAGACAAGCAAATCAAAGAAGAAGATCTAGTCGCTATTTTTGCGGCAAGCCCTATAGATAATATTGAAGCCTATGTGGAAGAGATTAAAAACGCTTCCATTAAACGAAAACTTTTTGGCTTGGCTAACACCATTAGAGAGCAAGCCCTAGAAAGCGCGCAAAAATCCAGCGATATTTTAGGCACTGTGGAGCGAGAAGTCTATGCGTTATTGAATGGCAGCACGATAGAGGGCTTTAGGAGCATTAAAGAAGTGCTTGAAAGCGCAATGGATCTCATTACAGAAAACCAAAGAAAGGGGAGTTTGGAAGTTACTGGCATACCGACTGGCTTTGTCCAGTTGGATAATTACACGAGCGGTTTCAATAAGGGGAGTTTAGTCATTATAGGGGCAAGGCCGTCTATGGGTAAAACCAGTTTGATGATGAACATGGTCTTAGCTGCGCTCAATGACGATAGGGGGGTAGCGGTTTTTAGTTTGGAAATGTCTGCAGAGCAACTCGCTTTAAGGGCGTTATCGGATCTCACTTCTATCAACATGCATGATTTAGAGAGCGGGAGGCTTGATGATGATCAATGGGAAAATTTAGCCAAATGCTACGATCACCTTTCTTGCAAAAAACTCTTTTTCTACGATAAAAGTTACGTGAGGATAGAGCAAATCCGCTTGCAACTGCGAAAGCTTAAATCCCAACACAAGGAATTGGGTATCGCTTTTATTGACTATTTGCAGCTCATGTCAGGGAGCAAAGCCACTAAAGAACGCCATGAACAGATCGCTGAAATTTCAAGGGAGCTTAAAACTTTAGCCAGAGAATTAGAAATCCCTATCATAGCGTTAGTCCAACTCAACCGCAGCCTGGAAAATCGAGACGATAAACGGCCCATTCTTTCGGATATTAAAGACAGCGGAGGGATTGAACAAGATGCGGATATTGTCTTATTTTTGTATAGAGGCTATATTTATCAAATGAGGGCTGAAGACAACAAAATAGACAAACTCAAAAAAGAAGGCAAAATTGAAGAGGCGCAAGAGTTGCACCTAAAAGTTCATGAAGAAAGGCGTATCCACAAGCAAAATGGCAGTATTGAAGAGGCTGAAATCATTGTGGCTAAAAACAGGAATGGGGCTACAGGAACGGTTTATACGCGCTTTAACGCTCCTTTCACGCGCTATGAAGACATGCCTATGGATTCTCATTTAGAAGAGGGGCAAGAAACTAAATTTGAAATACCCACAACTTGAAAGATAAAACTTTTCAGGGGGCGTTTGAACTTCTTTCAACCCCCAAAGAATACTTATGGTGTGGGGTGTTTTTAAGCCTTTTGTTGGCAATCAATCTTTATTTAGAATACTTGAATTACCAAAAGCTTGATTTTTCAAAACCTACAAGCTTGAACGCTCAAATCTTATTACAATACCCTAAAACTAAAGATCAAAAAACCTATTTTGTCTTAAAACTCCAATCAAAGGGCATGATCTTTTACACCACCATTAAAGAGCCTTTAAAAAGCCTCCAATACCGCCATGCACAATTTTTTGGCAAAATCAAACCTTGCTCGTTCTTAGAGTCTCTAAAATCATGCTTTTTTCAAACTTATTCTTTTTCTTTAACGCGAAAACAGGATTTCAAATCGCATGTGCGCCATTTCATTGACAGCGCTCATGAAAACGCTTTGGTGGGTAATTTGTATCGCGCGTTATTTATAGGGGATAGCTTGAATAAAGACTTAAGAGATAGGGCTAACGCGCTAGGGATCAACCACTTACTAGCCATTAGCGGGTTCCATTTAGGGATTTTGAGCATGAGCGTGTATTTTCTTTTCTCTCTTTTTTATACCCCCTTACAAAAACGCTATTTCCCTTACAGGAACGCTTTTTATGATATAGGGGTTTTGGTGTGGGTTTTTTTGCTAGGGTATTTATTGCTATTAGATTTTTTACCCTCTTTTTTCAGGGCGTTTTTAATGGGCTTACTAGGGTTTTTGGCATGCTTTTTTGGGGTAAGGCTTTTGAGTTTTAAACTTTTGGTTTTAGCGTGCTGTATCGCCATAGCGTTACTCCCTAAATTGCTTTTTAGCGTGGGGTTTTTGCTTTCTGTGTGTGGGGTGTGGTATATCTTTTTATTTTTAAAACACACTCAAGCCTTTTTTAAAACCTCTTCTTTTTTAAGGCGATCTTTTCAAGCCATAAGCTTAAGCGCGCTGGTGTTTTTAAACATGCTCATTATTGCGCATGCCTTTTTCCCTATGTTTTCGCCCTACCAGCTCTTTAGTATTCCTTTAGGCTTGATTTTTATCGTGTTTTTCCCTTTGAGTTTGTTTTTGCATGCTGTGGGTTTGGGGTCTTTGTTGGATCGCCTTTTAAGCATGCCTTTAACAATCCCCACGATTTCAATCCCTTCGCCTTTATGGCTTTTAGGGGCGCATTTATTTTTAACGATTTTAAGCGCGCGTTTCTTTAAAGTTTATTTAAGCATGAATGTTTTGAGCATGGGCTTTTTCTTGTATTGTTGCTATCAATATATTATAATGCCTAGTTCAATTGTAGGTTAGAAAAGTCATTTTTAGGGATCAAATAATTGCTTAAAAAAATCACGCACCAAATCAAAGCTTTAAGCGAATTGGTCGCATTAGAGCATACGATATTTTCTAGCATGTTTTTACTCATGGCTATGGTCATAAGCTCCTATCAAAAAAATCAAACGCTCTTTTTTGGCTTAGAAACCTTAATCCTTTGTTTTTTAGCCTTATTAGGGGCAAGAAACTTCGCTATGGGGTTTAACCGCTTAGTGGATAGAGATATTGATAAGGACAACCCAAGGACGAAAAACCGCCCGAGCGTGGATGGTAGAATCAGCGTTAAAGGCATGGTCATTTTTAGCGCTTTAAACGCCCTTTTATTCGTGGGTGTGAGCTATTTCATTAACCCTTTAGCGTTCAAGCTTTCTTTACCTTTTTTAATCATTTTAGGGGGGTATTCGTATTTCAAGCGTTTTTCTTCTTTGGCGCATTTTATCGTGGGTTTGGCTCTAGGGCTAGCCCCTATTGCTGGGAGTGTGGCGGTTTTAGGAGCGATCCCTTTATGGAATGTTTTTTTGGCTCTTGGGGTGATGCTATGGGTGGCTGGGTTTGATTTGCTCTATTCTTTACAAGATATGGAGTTTGATAAAGAAAGGGGCTTGTTTTCCATTCCTAGTCAATTAGGGGAAAAATGGTGTTTGAATCTCTCAAGGCTCTCGCACCTTGCAGCACTAATATGCTGGCTTTGTTTTGTGAAATGCTATCATGGGGGGCTTTTTGCGTATTTAGGTTTAGGGGTTTCAGCCTTGATCTTACTCTATGAACAAATCTTAGTGGCTAGGGATTATAAAAACATTCCTAAAGCTTTTTTTGTGAGTAATGGCTATTTGGGGGTGGTGTTTTTTATTTTTATCGTCCTTGATGTGGGGTTCAAACATGCATGAGTTGGTTTTAAAAACCCAAGCTTTAGGGTTTGAAACCCGTTTAGTCCAATGCGATCTGTCGCTTTCTTATGAAAGGTTTATTTCTAAAAGCAAACGCTCTTTAGCGATCTTAGAAGAATTTGATTGGTTAAATTCTGGCTTTGATTTTTCACGCTTGAAAGTGGAAAACGACACTTTGGAATTGCTCAAAGCAATGTATCTTAAATTAGAAAAACTAGAAAGCTTGCTTTTAAAGGAAAAATTGCTTGAATTGGAGCAAGATAACCGCATCATAGCGTTAGGGCATGGGTTAGTTTGCCTAAAAAAACAAAGCTTGATAACGCCTCAAACTTACTACGGGCGTTGTGTGTTAGAGGGGAAAATCCTAGCCTTTTTTGGCGTGGCTAGGGATAAGAGCATTTTAGAAATCACGCGCATGCACGCCCTAGACATTAAGCGTTATGATTCTTTCATTGTCCATAGCGAAAGAAAAGGGTTAAAATTATGAACGGGAGCAATCATGTTAACTTCTAATGATTTGTTTATGGTCGTTTTAGGGGCGATTTTATTGGTGTTAGTGTGCTTGGTGGGGTATTTGTATTTTAAAGAAAAAGAGTTTTACCATAAAATGAGGCGTTTAGAAAAAACATTAGACGAATCCTATCAAGAAAATTACATTTATTCTAAACGCTTGAAAGAATTAGAAGGGCGTTTAGAGGGCCTTTCGTTAGAAAAAAGCGCTAAAGAGGATAGCTCATTAAAAACGACTCTTTCGCACCTTTATAACCAATTGCAAGAAATCCAAAAATCCATGGATAAAGAGCGCGATTATTTAGAAGAAAAAATCATTATTTTAGAAAACAAATTCAAAGACATGGGGCATTATGCCGCTAGCGATGAAATCAATGAAAAACAGGTTTTGAAAATGTATCAAGAAGGTTATAGCGTGGATTCTATTTCCAAAGAATTTAAAGTGAGTAAGGGCGAAGTGGAATTTATATTGAACATGGCAGGGTTAAAATGGTAGCTTTAAGCAACGCTCTTTCAAGGGCTTTTGGCTCTTTGGCTGGCTATGAATTCCCTTCTTTTATCCAAAAATGCATCAACGCCCTTTATGTTAAGATTTTTAAAATTGATTTGAGCGAGTTTGAGCCTTTGGGAAATTATAAAAGTTTGAACGCCCTTTTCACGCGCTCTTTAAAAAAAGAACGGCCCTTTGACAAAGCCCCTAATATTTGCATTGCACCATGCGATTCTTTGGTAACGGAATGCGCTTTTTTAGACAATGATACCGCTTTACAAGTTAAAGGCATGCCCTATAAAGCGCATGAATTGGTGGGCGAAATCAACCCCTTAGATCCTTCTTTTTTCTATGTGAATTTTTATCTTTCGCCTAAAGATTACCACCATTACCACGCCCCTTGCGATTTAGAAATTCTAGAGGCTCGTTATTTTGCGGGGAAATTACTACCGGTCAATAAGCCCTCATTAAATAAAAACAAAAATTTGTTTGTGGGCAATGAAAGGGTGGCACTCGTTGCAAGAGACATTCAAGGCAATAGGTTGTATTTTGTGGCGGTGGGGGCGTTGAATGTGGGTAAAATGCGTTTTAATTTTGATAAAAATATCCAAACTAACGCTAAAGCCCGTTTCACGCAAACCTATTCTTACAACCCTCCTATTAAGGTGAAAAAGGGGGATCATTTAGGGAATTTTGAAATGGGATCCACCATTGTTTTATTCATTCAAAACACCGCTTTTAAAGATTTAAGGGAAAAAAGCGTGAAGTTTGGGGAAAGTATAGGGGAATTTCATGCCAACTGATAACGATTTAAAAACTTCTATTTTAGAATTGTTAAACGATTTAGACGCGCTTTTAGTGGCTCATTTTTATCAAAAAGATGAGATTGTAAAATTAGCCCACCATGCAGGGGATAGCTTGGAATTGGCTAAAATCGCAAGCCAAAGCGATAAAAACCTCATCGTGTTTTGCGGGGTGCATTTTATGGGTGAAAGCGTGAAAGCTCTAGCCTTTAACAAACAAGTGATCATGCCCAAACTCTCATGCTGCTCTATGGCGAGAATGATAGACAGCCAATACTACGATAAGAGCGTTAGCCTTTTAAAAGAATACGGCATTAAAGCATTTTACCCTATCACTTATATCAATTCTAACGCTGAAGTGAAAGCCAAAGTCGCCAAAGATAACGGCGTGGTCTGCACCAGTAGGAACGCTTCTAAAATTTTTGATCATGCTCTCAAACAAAATCAAAAAATCTTTTTTTTACCCGATCGGTGCTTGGGGGAAAATCTAGCCCTAGAAAATGGCTTAAAAAGCGCGATTTTAGGCGTAAACAGCCCAGAAGAAATCAAAAACGCTGATGTGATTTGTTATAACGGCTTTTGTTCTGTGCATCAGCTTTTCAAACTAGAAGACATTGAATTTTACCGCCAAAAATACCCGGATATTTTAATCGCCGTCCATCCAGAGTGCGAGCCTAGCGTGGTTTCTAATGCAGATTTTAGCGGATCAACAAGCCAAATCATAGAATTTGTAGAAAAGTTAAGCCCCAATCAAAAAGTCGCCATAGGCACTGAAAGCAATTTAGTTAACCGCTTGAAAGCCAAGCGCCATGATGAAAACACTTTTATCCTTTCTAGCACGCTCGCGCTTTGCCCTACCATGAACGAAACGACTTTAAAAGATTTGTTTGAAGTCTTAAAAGCCTATAAAAACCACAGGGCTTATAATACAATTGAATTAAAAGATGAGGTGGCGCGCTTAGCCAAACTCGCTTTAACTAAAATGATGGAGTTGTCATAATGGAAATTAGAGCCTTTTTAGAATGCGCTTTAAAAGAAGATTTAGGGCATGGGGATTTGTTTGAAAGGGTGTTAGAAAAGGATTTTAAAGCCACGGCTTTTGTCAGGGCTAAACAAGAGGGCGTGTTTTCAGGCGAGAAATACGCTTTAGAATTGTTGGAAATGACCGGCATTGAATGCGTTCAAAACATCAAAGATAAAGAGCGTTTCAAGCCTAAAGACACCTTAATGGAAATTAGAGGGGATTTTAGCATGCTGTTAAAGGTTGAACGAACCCTTTTAAACCTGTTGCAACACAGCAGCGGGATCGCTACTTTAACGAGTCGTTTTGTAGAAGCTTTAAATTCTCATGAAGTGCGTTTGCTAGACACACGAAAAACCAGACCCCTTTTAAGGATTTTTGAAAAATATTCCGTGCTTAATGGGGGAGCGAGCAACCACCGCTTAGGGCTAGATGACGCTTTAATGCTTAAAGACACGCATTTAAAGCATGTGAAAGATTTAAAAAGTTTTTTAACGCATGCCAGAAAGAATTTGCCTTTCACGGCTAAAATTGAAATTGAATGCGAGAGCTTTGAAGAGGCTAAAAACGCCATGAATGCGGGAGCGGATATTGTGATGTGCGATAACATGAGCGTTGGAAAGACGAAAGAAATTGCCGCTTATAGAGATGCGCATTATCCCTTTGTCTTGTTAGAAGCGAGCGGGAATATCTCACTAGAGAGCATCAACGCTTACGCTCAAAGCGGCGTGGATGCCATTAGCGTAGGGGCTTTAATCCATCAGGCCACTTTTATTGACATGCACATGAAAATGGCTTGAAAACTTAAAAAAAGGTTGTTAGCATGTTAAAAGAGTATTTAGAAAGCATTAAAGACCTTGCTGAAAAGAACGAACTCACGCACCGCGCCTTTCTACAAAAATTGCTTACAAGTTTAAAAGACAATTTCAACAAAGAATTTAAGATTGAGCATGAGCCTAAAAGAGACAAAAAAGGGGGTCAGCCTGATTTTCTTGTTTCTTTTCAAGGGCTTAACATTGGCTATGTGGAAAACAAAAGAGCAGGGACTAAACTTGACGAACTTTTAAAAAGCGATCAGATCCTTAAATACTTAGAACTAAACCAAAACCTCATGCTCACCGATTACCTTAATTTCGTGTGGGTAGGGAAAGATGAAAATAACGAGCCTTGGATTAAAAATAAAATCTCTATCGCTAGCCTTGATGAACCCTCTAAACCCCTAAAACCCACACCACAAACCGAGCGCGATCTCATTGAGTTTTTTAGAGGCTTTTTCAATTATGAAGCAGCACCTATCACTAACGCCAAAGATTTTGCAACGCATTTAAGCGCCCCCACTAAGTATTTAAAAGATGCTTTAATTGCATACCAAAAAAACGAGCAAGTTTCTAGCATTTTTAAGAATTTTAAGGAATATCTTTATGAAGAATTGAGCTTTGAGGATTTTAGCGATGCATTCGCTCAAACGCTCACTTACAGCCTTTTTCTAGCCAAGCTCAACCACCCCTTTGAAAAAATAAATTGGGACAATGTGAGGAGTTCCATCCCTAAAAATTTCGCTGTGATCAGAGAAATGGCGGATTTTTTAAAGAAGCTTGATGCAATCAAAGAAATCCAATGGCTTTTAAATGAAATTTTAAACTCAATCAATCATGTTGATATGGACTCTATCCTTAAAGATTTGAATGACGATAAAGACCCTTATTTGCACTTTTATGAAACCTTTTTAAGCGCTTATGACCCTAAATTACGAGAGAAAAAGGGCGTGTATTACACCCCAGATTCTGTGGTGAAATTCATCACTAACGCTTTGGATAGCCTGCTCAAAACGCATTTCAAAGACGCTCCCTTAGGCTTAAAAAGTGCTTTGGATAACGAAAACATCAAGCTCTTAGATTTTGCCACCGGCACCGGCACTTTTTTATTGGAAGCGTTTAGGAAAGCGCTAGAAACGAGAAAAACAAGCGATGGAGGCACCTCCACTAAAGAGGACAAATACCAAAACCTCTTGAAGCAATTCTATGGGTTTGAATACTTGATCGCTCCTTATGCGATCGCTCATTTGAACCTCAGCCAAGCCTTTAAGGAGGAATTTAAAAAACCTCTCAAAGAAAACGACGCACTTAAGATTATTTTAACTAACACCCTCATACAGCCTAGTGAGATCGTTGCTTATCGTGGGCTAAACCCAATTTTTGAAAAAGAGCTTTCAAACGCTCAAGAAATTAAAAAAGATGAAAATATCCTTATCATCACCGGTAACCCCCCTTATAGCGGGGCGAGCAGTAATAAGGGCTTGTTTGAATGGGAAGTGAAAGCCACTTACGGCATAGAGCCTGAATTTCAAACCATAGAAATTGAAAAAAACGTTAAACTCACCGATAAAATCCAAACGCTTTTAAAAAACATTCAAAAACAAAAAGAAAGTGGCAGTAAAAACGCCCTAAAGGAACTTAAAAACCTCCATTCTAAATACAAATTGCAAAAGGAGAAAAACCCTAAATGGCTCTTAGACGATTACGTGAAATTTATGCGTTTCGCTCAAAACAAGATCGAATCGTTAGGGCATGGCCTTTTTGGCTTTATCTCTAACAACGCCTTTTTAGATAACCCTACTTTTAGGGGGTTAAGGCGCTCTCTTTTAGAATGCTACGATGAGCTTTATATCTTAAATTTGCATGGAAACGCTAGGAAAAAGGAGGAAACCCCACAAGGCGCAAAAGATGAAAACGTTTTCAATATCATGCAAGGCGTCTCCATCAACCTCTTTGTCAAAAAGGTGCAAGCCACCAAGCAAAAAATCTACTATTATGATGTTTATGGCCAAAGGGCTGAAAAATACGCCTTTTTAGCCCAAAATGATTTGAATAGTATTGAATGGCTTGAGCTTGCCCCAAGAGAGCCTTTTTACTTACTCATACCCCAAGAAACGCCTTTGTTAGAGGAATACGAACAAGGCTTTAGCGTTCAGGAGATGTTTCAAGTTGGAAGCACCGGTATTTGCTCTAAAAAAGACCATGTCGTTTTCCACAAAGACAAAGAAAGCTTGCTCAAGCTTTTAAAAGATTTTTCAACCTTAGAGCCTAGCGAGTTACGCAGAAAGTATGATATTAGAGATGCTGAAGGTTGGAAACTTGGACGAGCGATTGAAAATGTTAAGAAAAATTCACATGAATTAGAAAAATACATTACTTTGTGCCAATACCGCCCTTTTGATTATCGTTGGACTTATTACACTGATAAAAGTTGTGGGTTTTTAGCTAGACCTGTATATCAAGTTTTTAAACACATGTTACCCCCCCCCCCCCCC
>NZ_CBOO010000013.1:0-37126 GCF_000476015.1 Helicobacter pylori SA37A
AAAAGCAAACTTCTTGCATTCAATTTCTTTTCATCTTTTAAGGTATTGAAAAAGAATTTAGCCAAATCTCTTATCTCATGATTGTCTAAAAGCTTGTTGTCAGTATCAATTATCCCAAAATCTTTTTTAAAATTTGTAGGACTAATATTGACTAAACCGCTATTAAAAAGGCTTTTAATAAAAAAATCTAGATTTCTAGCGTTAAGACTCCCACTATATTCTTCTTTGTAGGTAATTTCATTGTTTGTTTCTTTAATATAAGCGTGAACGCTAGCCCCATCAAACAAAAACCCAAACATTTTGAAGCCATTAAATCGTTCATCTTTTAGATAGTTTTTTACTTGTTCTGATGCTTTATGAGTTTCTTTTTCATTTTTTAAGCGGTTGTATTTCTTGTATTCAATGATAGTGTTGCCATATTGAAAATCAGTGCGACCATAGGCATTATTGTTTTCATGCCTAAAATTTTCATAGTTTGAGCTAGTAAAACTTAACCCCCTTAAAAGAGCGTTAAGTTCATTTTCAAAAATATGGGCTAAATCATTTTCACTTCCTTGTTGGTTTAAAGGCGAATCAGCGGAGCTTAGTTTGAGTAAAAAATCATTATAGATTTTTGTTTGTTCTTTATCTAGTTGTGAAAAATCATAAAGTGTCATCATTCCCCCTTAAACCGCTAATAGTGGAATAGCGGATCTATGGGAAATCTCTAAACTTTTGCTCACACACTCGCTATTTTGTATATGTTCAAGCAATATTATTTCTTTATAGCTTTCTTTAGCAAAATTCACAAAGTTATGATAGACAAGATAGTTATCTAAATATTTAGTGGCTACACCCTTAAACTTATGCTTGATCATATCTTTTAAATGGCTGTGATAACTATTGATGGTTTGAATGTTAAAAGAGCCTAGCTTATATCTTTTCTTGGGTATTCTGATATGGCTCAGCTCCATATCATTGGCTAGTTTCAAGTAGGCTTTAAAGCTATCGGTTACAAAAATGCTTCCTTTAGAAACTTTATTAGTTAAAACTTTCTCTAAATCCTTAATCTTAGGCTTTCCTAAATTAGAAACTTTAGCGATAGATTTACCATTTAAATTCACCCCACTTGTTACACAAACTTGTTCTTTAGATAAACCACGCTTAGCCGCTTGTGTACCTCTTTTTTTAGATAAGCGTGGCAATTTAAAATCTCTATGATGTCCCTTAAAAGAAAGGGGGAAGTAAGTCTCATCAGCTTCCACTATGCCATCAAGTTTCACTCCATTTTGTATATTCTGCAAGGTATCTAAAATCTTGTGCCGCCAATAGAATGCGGTTGTTACATCAATATTACAAATTTGAGCTGTTTTTTTAAGCGAATATTTTTCTACCATGCAATGAATGAATTTTTTCCATACCTTAATGTCTTTTTTAGTGCTAAAAAGAATGGTGTTGTTGGTATAAGTGAAAGTTTTAGAGCAAGCTTTGCATGAAAATCTTTGTCTGTTGTCTTTTTTACCATTTTTTACAAACGAAGTGGATTTGCAATGTGGGCATTCTTTGATTTCTTTTTGAATGGGTGTTTTAAGATTTTCCTTATTTTTATTTTTAATCGTTTTTAAAAAGGCTTTTTTATTGGCTTCTGTTAGATTATTAAAGAGCTGTTTGATAATCTCTAATTCATTTGCATTGCTAGGCATTTAAAAGTCCTTATTTAAATCAGAATATTTTAGCAAAATAACTATTAAAAATCAACACTTTTTACAAATAGAGCCTATTTTAATAATAATTAACTCTATTCTCATTCAATACGCTAAATTTTGAGAGATTATCGCTTGCTTTAGCTCTTTTGATTGCAAAAATGCTTTTGGCATTTTTACATTTTATGATCAACGCCCCACAAAAAACAGGGCTTAAGGATTTTTTTGTTATTTGCGCGGTAAGTTATATTTCCGGCGTTTTTCCCAAAGGCTTTTGCGGCTAATGCCAAGCTTGTTGGCTAATTCTGTATCGGTGCAAGTAGAAGAAAAATGCCTGATCGCTTCTTTTTCATACTCTTGAATGGAAAGGAAAGTCGTGTTATCGCTGAACAAAGATAGGGGTCTATTGCCGCATTCAATGCTCACAATTTTAGGAAATTCTAGGGGTTCTTTATGGGTATAGGACAAAACAATAGGGCATGAACGGGCCAATTCTAACAATTTCAATTGCTCATCTTTTTTAAGCTCTTCTAAATGCATGATGTAAAAAGGGCGTTCTAGTTTGTCTTTATTCTTGTATAGATCTTTCCAAGTGGTATCCTTTAAAGAGAAAAAAGAAAAATCCATTTGCCTTTCTTTAGCGTATTGCAATAAATAAGCGTTCGCAAGCTCTTGAGAGGGCGTGTGAATAATAAAGGGCGGCCTATAGGAAAAATCTTTAGGCAAGGGCAATTCCGCATGGATAAAGTCTAAGTAATTTTCATAAAATCCCAAGCGAGCGGTCATTTCTTGGTAGGCTTTGTGGTATTGGATCTTACGCAACAATTCATCCATTTTAAAAGGCTTTAGAATATAATCTCTCGCTCCCGCTTGAATGGGTTTATTCACCCCATCTTCATTGACATGCGAAGCCATCATGATAATGATTTGCTTGGAATTATAACGCACAAAATGTTCGCAACGCCCTTGAGTGCAAACTTTAGAAGAAACTAAAATCACATCATAAGGCTCTTTATTTTCTTCTGAAATGCTAGAGATGATCTCGCAAAAATGCCCTAAATCATGCAAATTATGCGAAATACTCCTGGCTAGCGCTAAATCGTCTTCAATGATTAAGATTTTCATCCATTCTTCCTTTTATCGCATTTAAAGTTTTTGTTTATAACGCATGCTCACATGCGCTTGGACTAACAGCCCTTCTTGTTTGCCAATGAATCCCATTTTTTCCATTGTGGTGGCTTTCAAGCTGATTTGAGATTTTTCTAAACCCAAAAGTTGGCTCAAATTCTCTAAAATCGCCGGTTTGTAAGGAGTGATTTTAGGGATTTCGCTAAAGATGGTCGCCCCCATTTCAAACAATTCAAACCCAATGCTTTGAGAAAAATCCAACACGATTTTTAAAAGCTCTTTAGAGGAGGCGTTTTTGTATTTGGGATCATTATCAGGGAACCATTCGCCAATATCCCCCCCTTTAATCGCTCCTAAAATCGCATCAATAACTGCATGCAACAAAGCATCGCCATCGCTGTGAGCCTTTAACCCAAACTCGCAATCCAAAACAACCCCCCCTAAAACCATAGGCTTATTTTTAACAAACGCATGCGTATCAAAGCCCATGCCTATAAAAGTGTCTTTTGCTGGGTTGAAAAAGAACGCGAAATGCTTCAAATCATCGCTCGTGGTGAGCTTGTGCAAATTTTTACTGCCTTCAATATAACTCACACGATCAGGGAAAGCTTGCAAAATCGCGCTGCTTTCATCTTTAAAATCCCCTTGATTTAGGGCTGATTGGAGCGTTTTGGTGTGGCTTAATTGCGGGGTTTGAATGAGTTTGATCGCTTCTCTATCTAAAGCCTCGTTATAATAGATCGCTGTGTCATAGCAAGGCAAGTAAGGAGCGATGCAATAATGGCTTGTTTGTTGGAGGGTCAAAAACAAGCTTTTAAGTGCTTCCATATTGGCTAAACCCCTAGCCACATCACTGGTGAGCGTGTAAGCACTATTAATTACTTTTAAAGCGTTACGCACGGATTCTTGCCTTGATGCCCCGCCTTTTACAAGCTTGATTTCAGGGTAATGGCGTTGGATGTAAATATAATCCAATCCGCTTACAACCAGAATGATTTCTTTAAAGTCTAGGGCTTCTTTAAAGCTCTCATAAACGCTGAGCCATAAGGGGGTATGATTAGAGCGTAACCATTGTTTTTTGATGGTTTGAGAAAAACGCTTAGACTCCCCAGCGGCCAATAAAACAACGCTCGTTTGTTTGATAAGCGTTTCTAGCGTTTCTTTAGTTTCAAAAGGATCTTCTTCTAAACTTTCTAAAGAGAGTTTAAAAGCTTCCCCATTCACTCTAATCAAAGACATGCGACTAACGACCCATCTCTATCATTTCACCAAAATGATCCTATAACCTTGATTCAAGTCTAAAACTAAGAATCGTTTGGGTTTGCCTTTATACTTTTCTAAAGCATGGTTAAAATCCGCAACGCTTTTCACTTCAATCTCTTCAATTTTTGTGATGATGTTGCCTTGCCTAAAGCCAGCTTGCTCCGCTGGGGAATTTTCATTCACTTGAGAGACTAAAACCCCTTGAACATCATCGCTCAAACGCATAGACCTTTTGGTTTTTTGGGTTAAATCTTCTACTTGAAGCCCGTTCAATTGACCTTGCGCGCCGTTTTGAGCAGAAATGGTTTCTTTTTTGTTAGGGTTTTTCCTTTCGGCTAGAGTGAGAGTGAAGGTGCGTTCTTTTTTGTCTCTAATGACTTTTAAGGTTACTCTTTGATTGGGTAGCATGGAGCCGATTAGATTTCTTAACTCATTCGTGTTTTTAACCTTTTTCCCATTGACTTCAGTGATCAAATCCCACACCAAAATCCCTGCTTTTTTAGCCGGAGAGTCTTTTTCTACGCTAATGACCACCGCTCCTTCTTTATTGTCATAAGAATTTTGCAAATCGCCGCTCAAATCTTGCAAGCCCACGCCCAAGTAACCTCTTTCAATCTTACCGGTTTTGATGAGTTGGGTTACAATATCTTTAACCATGTTAGAAGGGATGGCAAAGCCAATGCCGTGGTTGCCCCCAGTTTTAGAGATAATAGCGGTATTAATCCCCACTAACCCTCCACGGCTATCAATTAAAGCACCGCCGGAATTTCCAGGATTGATGGAAGCGTCTGTTTGAATGAAATTCTCATAGCTGTTGATGCCAATCCCGCTTTTATTGAGCGCTGAAACAATGCCTTGCGTAACGCTTTCACCCACGCCAAAAGGGTTACCAATCGCAAAAACCAAATCGCCCACTGAAATATCATTAGAATCAGAGAATTTGATCGTGGGCAAGTTGTCTTTAGTGATGCGAATCACCGCTAAATCGCTTTCAGAATCGGTGCCTACTAAAGTAGCGGAATATTCTTTATTGATCCCTGGAATGGTCACTTTAATCTTATCTGCACCATCAATCACATGGTTATTAGTAACAATATAGCCATCTTTAGAAATGATTACGCCGCTACCTAAAGCCCTTTCCATTCTTTCTTTAGGGATCATTCCGCCCAAATCCCCAAAAAATTGTTGGAAAAAGGGGTCATTAAACATACCGCCACCTATAAAGTTGTTTTTAATCTTCTTTTCAGTAGAGATATTCACCACCGCTTTAATAGAATCCTTAATAGAATCGTGGTAAGAATAGATCGTATCGTCTTTAGAGGGGACGCTTATGCGCTCTTTCACTTTGGGCATGCTTTGGATTTGGATATTGCCCGCATTCAAGCTTAACGCTAAAGCCAAAGAGACAAAAAAAGTTTTTTTCATCATGGTTACTTCCTTAAAATGTGCTAAACTTCAAAATTAAAAAAAGATTATATCAAATCTTTTTTGTTATTTTCATTAGCTTTTTGTGTAAAATAGTATCCAATGTAACACACAACAGCAAAAACAATCGTCAAAATCATCCCAATGCGTTGATCCTTATCCATAGCCGAACCAATCACGCCGATGACACACCCAGTGATCCCTATGAGTTGCAAAAAGGGCAGGAAAGGGGCTTTATAAGGCAAATCCTCTAAAGAATGCCCAGCTTTTAAGTATTGCTTGCGGAAAGAATATTGCGAAATGGACACGCTAACCCACACAATAATCACCGTGAAACTGATCACATTAATCAAAGCTTCCACGACATTTTCTTTGGCATAAATTTGGACTAAAAGCCCTATAAGGGAAAAAGAAAGGGAAAAAAGCATCGCATAAGTGGGCGTGCCTTGTCGGTTGAGTTTGGAAAAAACCTTAAAAAACATCTTTTGTTTGGACAGCCCATAAATCATGCGGCTCGCTCCATAAAGCCCTGAATTAGCGGTAGAAAACATCGCCGTAATGATAACAGCGTTCATTATATCAGCCACATAAGGGATACCCATGCCAATAAAGGGCAAGTTGATGCGTTCTAAAACGCTCACAAAAGGGCTTTGCGTGATAGAGGAATCATTCATGGGTAAAAAAACAGAAATGACAAACACAGAGCCTAAAAAGAAAAAGACAATCCGCCACAAAGTCGCTTTGATCGCTTTGGGCATCACTTCGCTAGCGTTTTTAGTCTCCCCTACAGCCACCCCAATCACCTCTGTGCCAGTGAAAGCAAAAATGACAGCGAGCATCGCGCTAAAAACCGCCGCACTTCCGTTAGGGAAAAACCCCTTATCGCCAAAATGGAAATTGTTAAAAATAGAACTAAACCCATGCGAATAGATTTGATAGAGGATCCCAATTACACCAATCCCTATAAAAGCGATCACCGCTAAAACTTTAATCAGGCTAAAGAAAAACTCGCCCTCGGCAAAAATTTTAACCGAAAAAAAGTTCAATAAAAAAACTAACGCAATGCATAAAATAACCCAATAATGGATAGGAATATCCGCAAACCAGCGTTGCATGAGCATGCCTATAGCGATGTATTCTAGTGCCACCGTGATCACCCAGCCAAGCCAATACATCCAAAAAACCATATAGCCTGTGCCAGGGCCTATGAATTTAGCCGCATAATCCCCAAAACTGCCCGTAGTGGGATAAATGCTAGCCAATTCGCCTAAAGAGAGCATGATGCAATAAACCACAAGCCCTCCAAAACCATAAGCGATCAAGGTCCCTAAAGGGCCAGCGCTCGCAATATTACCTCCAGTGCCTACAAAAAGCCCTGTGCCAATCGCTCCCCCAAATGCAATCATTAAGAGATGGCGCATTTTCATGTCTCTTTTAAGCTCGCCTTGTTTTTGCGTGATATTTTGATGCGTTATCTTTTGATTGTCCATGCGACACCTCCTTAGATTGAAAATAAAAATAGCTTGAATTATAACAAAAATAAAATAAAATGATTTTTTTTAATTGAATATTGAAAATAAAATTTAAAAAAAACGATCAAAAGCATTTTTTAAAGATTAAATAGTAAAAGAGATTGATCAAGCGATAGCTTTTTAAGAGTTTTAAGGTTTTTTTAAAAAACGCTAAAAACTTCTTCTAAAACATTAAGATTTATAATATTTAATCGTGTAATCTATCCCCGAATAAAGGGTTAAAAAAACTGCTATAGCCACAAGCGCATAGGAGTAAGTTAAATTGGCTAATAAAGCGCCAATCGCCACGACTTGAGACACGGTTTTATACTTGCCTAACGCATTGACAGGAATATCCTTTTTTTCATTAGCGGCTAAGACTCTAAGCCCTGAAATAAAAAATTCACGCCCTAAAATCACAAACGGGATCCATGCATTCACACGATCCAAATGGACTAACCCTAAAAACGCGCTCAAAATAAGGATTTTATCCGCTAAAGGATCAAAAATTTCCCCAAAGCGCGATTTGGCTTTATAGCTTCTAGCGATGTAGCCGTCCAATAAATCCGTGAGCGCGGCAAACAAAAAAACCAATGAAGAGATCATGTTAATGTGAAAGAGGGTTAAAAAACTAAAATAAGTGCGCGTGTTTAACAATAAAAATAATAAAAACAAGGATAAGACAATGCGTAAAATCGTTAAAAAATTAGGCAGGAGTTTTAAAACTTTCATGCTTTCAAAAAGACTTGTGAAAAATTCAAAAACGCGCGCCCCAAAAAGCCAAGCGCCACACACATTAAAATCACAGCGATCGTTAAAAAGATGATAACTAACGCTTGCGCTAAAACCCCTAAAAGAGCCAGCATGAAACTAAAAAGCAATAACCTAAACCCGCTTAAAAAAAATCTTTCTTGTGTGTAAAGGCTCAATTCTCTATAGAGTTTGTGCAAATAAAAAATAGAAACACCATTACCGATTAGTGAAAGGGCGTTACTGGCGTTAGGGACAAGATAGCTTAAAAGAGCGCATAAAATCACCGCCAAAAAACTGAAAGCAAAATTTTCAAAAAAACTCAGATGGCGTGTGATTTTAGAAAGCCTGTAAAAACCAATCGCTCCGGCAATAAACCCAAGCGCGCACAAAAAAAGAGACAATAACAACACGATATAAGCCAATTGATTATTGAAGAGATTAGAAATTTGAAACGATTTCGCCCCGCTTGAAACAAGAAAAAGCACCAACAAAACAGCCCCACACAAAGGGGCGAAAAAATAGCACAACAAGCATTTTTTAATGAATTGCAACTCTTTGTTTTGGTGGATGTGGATAATGTTTTTCAAAAAAATATCTTTATTTAAAAGTAGTCCCGCCATCTACAACGATCGTTTGCCCTGTAAGCCAACCGCTTTGGGTTTCATCGCATAAAAAATAAGCCGCTCCGGCTAGATCGTTAGGATTGCCCATGCGTTTTAGGGGCGATTGCTCTTCTACTTTTTCTTTAATCTCCACATAATCAGGGAAGGCTTTCAAAGCGTCCGTATCAATAGGCCCGCCGCTAACCGCATTCACTCTAATGTTAAATTCGCCTAAATCCACGGCAGCGTATTTGACCATGGTTTCTACGGCGTTTTTGGAATTGCCATGCCCAGCGTAATTAGGCATATAGACCAAATTCCCGGTAGAGCTTAAGCTCACGATCGCTCCGCCGCCTATTTTTTGCATGCGTTTTGCCGCTTCTTGAGCCCCCACCACAAACGCTAACACGGTGGCTGTGTAAATGTTGTTTAACCCCTTAGGTTTTAACCGCATAAACGGCGCAAATCCCCCCACGACAGAGCGCCCATAAATAATCGCGTTAGAAATAAAAAAATCCACTCTGTCAAAATCAGCGTCAATTTGCTTAAAAAGATCCGTGTATTGCTCAGGCTCTAAAACATTAAGAGAGTAAGCTTTGGCTTTAATGGAATATTTTTGCTCCACATCTTCTATGATTTTGTTGGCTTCTTCAACATTTTTATTGTAAGTGAAAGCGATATTCACGCCGCTTTGAGCGAAGCGATACAATATCGCCTTGCCAATCCCTCTAGTCGCGCCGCTGATCACTAGGGTTTTATTTTTCATGTGATTGGAACCATTCATGCAATTACCTCATATTGTTGTAGGGTTTTTTCTAAAAGTTTGATCGTTTCTTTGCTTGGGGCCACTAAAGGCAGTCTGTAACTTGGGTTTTCAATCAAGCCGGCTAAATGCATAGCCATTTTAATAGGGATGGGATTCGTTTCTACAAAAAGGGCTTGGTGCAAATGAAAAAGCTTATTTTGGATTTCTAGGGCTTGTTGGTATTTTTGTTTGAGCGTGCAATTGACCATTTGTGAAATCAGATTGGGCATTAAATTACCGGTCACTGAAACCACGCCGCACCCCCCTGAAAACATGATAGAGTGGTTGAGCGAATCTTCCCCACTAAAAATTTTAAAATCTTTTTCATGATAATGCAATTCTGTTACCCTTTTCAAAGAGCCAGACGCTTCTTTAATGGCTTGAATGTTAGGGACTTCTCTAAAGAGTTTGAGGGCGGTTGGAACTTCAATAGACACGCCCGTTCGGCTTGGCACATCATAAAGCATGACAGGGATTTCTACCGATTGAGCGATAGTTTTATAATGTTCAAACAAGCCTTGTTGGGTGGGGCGGTTATAATACGGACTTACGCATAAAATCGCATCTGCGCCGATTTTTTGAGCGAACTTTGCCAAAGAAAGGGACTCGCTCGTGGCGTTACTGCCCACGCCGGCTAACACTTTCATGCGTGAATTGGAGGGCGTTTTAGTGTTTTTGCAAGTCTCTATGGCGATTTCAATGCAACGCATGTGCTCTTTGTGGGTGAGCGTGGCGGATTCCCCTGTCGTGCCAACAGGCACGCATGCGTCCATGCCCTGAAAAATTTGGCGCTTGATCAAAGTTTCATAAGCGGCCTCATCAACGCTCAAATCTTTTTTAAAAGGCGTAATTAACGCACTAGATGAATGAAATTGCATGTTATAAGGCTCTTTTAAGGTTTCAAAAACACGGTGGTTGATTGGGTGTCTTTAAAATATTCATTAGCCACACGCACCAAATCGCTCACTTTTAAATCCAAAAATTGTTGCTGATAATCCGTCAAGCCTTGAATATCGTTTTGCACTAAATAGTCCGCAAAAAGCCCCGCCACATCGCTAGAACTTTCTAAATTAGAAATAAAGTCAGCTTTTTGATTGATTTTGAGCTTGTCTAACTCCGCTTGAGTGATTTCGCCTTTTTTCAGCTTTTCTAAAAGTGCTACGATTTCTTTTTGTAAGGCTTCGGCTTTGACATTAGGATTACCCCCCGCAATGAATAAAAACACGCTTTCATCTTGTAATTGCATGTTGTGCGAGAAGACTTGAGAAGCCAGGCGTTTTTTATCCACTAATTCGCTTTGTAACCACGAGCTTTTACCTTCGCCTAAAAGCCTGCTTAACGCATCCAAGGCGACTTGATCTTTATGCTTGAAAGCAGGCACTTTATACCCTAACGCTACCCACTCTAAATGAACCCCATCTTTATGCACGACTGCCGTTCTGGCTCCATCTTGCTTAGGCTCTTTCATGTAAGGGGTGGGGATAGCTTTTTCATCAAGGTTTTTTAAGGATTCAAAATGCTTTTTACTCAATTCAAAAACCTTTTGGGAATTGACATCGCCTACCACCAAAACGATAGCGTTTTTAGGCTGATAATAGAGCGAATGGAATTTTTTAATGTCTTTTAAAGTCCAGTTTTGAATATCGTCCATAAAACCAATGGGCGTCCAATGGTAGGGGTGATAGACATAAGCGGTGTTAAAAAAGCGGAAATAAAGCATGCCGATAGGGGAATTATCAGTGCGCCATCGCCTTTCTTCAGCGACCACTTGACGCTCAGGCAAAAACTCATCTTCTTTTAAATTCAAAGAACCCATGGTTTCAGCGAACAATTCTAAAGATTTATCCAAGTTAGCTTGACTGGTTTTAATGAAATAGCGCGTAATATCAAAGCTCGTGGAAGCGTTACTCACGCCCCCAAAACGCTTAACGATTTTATCAAATTCGCCGGCTTTAAGGTTTTTGGTGCTTTTAAAATTCAAATGCTCTAACATGTGAGCGATCCCGCTCTTGCCCATGACTTCGTTTCTAGAGCCGACTTTATAAAGCACATCCACTTCTATAACCCCGGTTTTATTTTCTAGGGGGACGCTTACGACTTGCAACCCGTTTTTTAAGGTAACGCTCTCATGTTTGGGTAAGTAAGATTGCGCGTGCATGCTCGCTCCTAAAGTGACTAACAAGACAGAACTAAGCCTTAAAAGTCTTTTAACAGAAAAATATTTCATCTTAAATCCGCTCCTATAGCCTCTTTAACGCTCAAAAATCCATCTTTTTGGAGTAATTTTACCAAATCTTTAAGAATATTTTGGCATAAATTTGGCCCATTGTAAATAAAAGCGCTATAAATTTGTAACAGACTCGCTCCCATTTTAATCCTTTCATAAGCTTCTTTAGCATCGCTAATCCCCCCCACAGAAACAAGAACGCTTTGATTAAAAAAAGCTTTAGCCAATTCTTTAAAGATTTCACGGCTTTTTTTAGTCAGGCATTTCCCGCTCAAGCCCCCCATTTCTTTAGGGGCAAACACCAGGCTTTTATCAATCGTGGTGTTAGTCGCAATAATCCCATGCGCTCCGGCTCCAATAGCACTATTGACGATTTCTAGCATGTCATCTGTTTCTAAATCCGGGGCGATTTTTAAAAATAAAGGCTTATGGGTCATTTCTTTAGCCATGCAAAAAAGCTCATGCACAAACGCCTTGTTTTGTAAATCCCTTAAATTAGGGGTGTTGGGCGAAGAAAGGTTGAAAGTGTAATAATCGCCAATATCTAAACATTGTTTTAAAACCGCCTTGTAATCTTCTAGGGCATGCGCTTGCTCTATGTGTTTGTTTTTGCCTAAATTGATGCCAATAGGGGTTTTATAAGGGGCGAAGCGCTTAAACGATCTAACCCCTAAAATCGCCCCGTAATTATTAAACCCCATCGCATTTTGTAAGGACTCTTCTTCAATGTGCCTGAAAAGCCTTGGTCTTTCATTCCCCATTTGCGCTTCATTGGTGAGAGTGCCTGCTTCTAAATAGCCAAACCCAAAAGCAATTAACGCCCTGAGCATGGAAGCGTTTTTATCAAAGCCGGCGGCCAAGCCCAAAGGGTTAGGGAAGTTTAAGCCTAAAATTTCATTTTCAAGCTTTGGGTTTTTATAACCCCATTGAGAATCAATCAAATTGCACAAAAAGGGAGATGAAGAAAGCATTCTTAAAATCTTGCAAACTTTTTCATGCGCGTCTTCAGCGTCTAGGCTAAAAAGATATTTTTTTACTAATGAATAAAGCATTTAAATCCTTATCTTTTATGATTTGAACGATAACCTTTAAAAGGTTTTAAGGGCTTGTTTTTCAAAATAATCCTGCGAATTTAAAGGATCGTTAGGGTTTGAAACTTTAGTGTAACGGCCTTTAGAATTTAACTCGTAGCGTTTTAAGGTGTCTTTTAATTGGATTTCTAAAATATGCAACAATTTATTAGCGATCTTTGGGTTTGTGGCGGGAATGAGCAATTCCACGCGCCTTTCTAAATTCCTGGGCATTAAATCCGCGCTAGAAAAATAAATATTTTCATGTTTAAAATAATAAATGCGTGCATGTTCTAAATATTTCCCCACGATAGAATACACCCTGATATTTTCGCTCAAGCCCTTGACTTGGGGCTTTAAACAGCAAATCCCCCTAATAATGAGATCAATTTTAACCCCTTTTTGAGAGGCTTGATAGAGCCATTCAATGATTTCGCTATCCACTAGGGCGTTGGCTTTTAAAATGATATAGCCTTCTTGTTGGTGATTCATTTCATTTTGAATGAGTTCAATGATTTTAGGCTTGATCTGTTTGGGCGCCATAAAAAGCGTTTCTAATGCGCTATTAGTCGCGCTGCTCGTGAGCAAGGAATGGAAAAGCTTGATAATGTCGTTAGCGATTTCATTTTTAGCGCTAAAAAAACTCACATCGGTATAGATTTTAGCGCTCAAAGGGTTGTAATTGCCCGTGCTTAAATGGGTGAAATGGCGTAATTGGTTGTCTGTTTTTTTAGTGATCACAAGCATTTTGGCATGCACTTTGAGTTTAGAAACGCCATAAACGACTAACGCACCCGCCCTTTCTAGTGCTTTTGCCCAGTGCAAATTACTCTCTTCATCAAAGCGTGCTTTCAATTCCACTAAAACGCTCACTTGGATCTTGCTCGCCGCTTCAATCAAGGCTTTGACAATGGGAGAATGCCTGCCCACACGATAAAGCGTCATTTTGATAGAAAGCGTGGTTGGATCGCTAGCAGCTTGCTCTATCAAATCAATCACAGGCTCAAAACTCTCATAAGGGTGGAATAACAACAAGTCTTGTTTTTCTATGGATTTAAAGAGATCGTTTTCATTGAAATGAGGGTGGATTTTAGGCGTGAAATTGGGCGATTTAAGGGCTTTAAAATCGCTATGATTGACTAATTCCCACAAATCCCCTAAATTAAGCATGATCGCACTTTTATAAATATGCATGCCGGTGAGTTTGTGCTTTTTGTAAGAGTGGGTCTGAAAACTCCTTAAAGAGGCTAAAAGGGTGTTTAAAAGCTCTTGGCTCCCGCTTTGGGTTTGCAAGCGCACGATTTCGCCTTGGTTTCGTTTCCTTAAACTTTTACTCATCAAATCCGCATAATCATGCGCTTCATCTTCAGTGATGGCAATATCCGCATCGCAAGTTACCCTAAACGCCATGCAATCTAAAATTTCATGCTCTAAAAACAATTCTTCTAAATGCGCTTCTACGATTTCTTCAGCCAACACAAACAAGCCTTTTTCTAGCTCCACAAAACGGAAGATAAAAGAGGGGAGTTTGATGAGCGCATGGGAGATGTTTTGGGTTTCTTTGTCTTTAATGCGGGCAAAAAGCGCGAAAGTCAAATTCGCTAAAGGCGGGAAAGTGTGCGAAGAATCCAACTTAAAAGGCAAGACTAACGCATAAAGTTGCTCTTTAAAATAAGTTTTAGCTTTGGCTTTTTGCTCTAAATTCAGCTTGTTATAAGGGGTGATGCAAAGCCCTTTTTTAAAGAGTAGGGCTTGGATTTTTTGAAATTCTAATTCCCTTTCTTCAATTTCATGCGCTAAATAACGCTTGATTTTTTCTAATTGCTCTTCAGGGCTTGCACCATCAATGCCTTTAGAGGCGATTTTATGCTCATAAAGTTGTTTAAGCCCGGCCACTCTTATCATGTAAAATTCATCTAAATTCGTGTCATAAATGGCTAAAAACTTCAAACGCTCTAATAAAGGCAGGCTCTCATCTTTAGCTTCATTCAAAACCCTTGTGTTAAAAGCTAACCATGAAAGCTCTCGGTTAAAGAAACGATCCAATAGAAATCCTTTCAATCATCATGTTTAAAAATTGATTTTGTTTAGTGTGATTATATAATGAAATGATATTGATTGAAGTTTTTTTAAAGTCATGGTCGGAGTAGCGGGATTCAAACCCACGACCTCACCCACCCCAAGGGTGCGCGCTAATCAGGCTGCGCCATACTCCGCAATCAAAAAGGGAGATTGTAGCGCGAGTTTGCTTAGTTGTTGTTTAAAAACTCTTTTTTGTAAAACTTCATTTTTTGAATAAAACTTCATTTAACCCTAAAAGATCGCTTAAAATTTTTTTTAGCGTTTTTTGGGTTGATTGTTTCTATAATAAACGGACGCAAGTAGTAATCTCTTGGTTTTCTCTTTGGTTGCGGTATTTGGAGTGTGTTAGGGTTGGGGGTAACAGTGGGCGGTTACCTCAGAAAAGGAGATAACCTAACATGAGATTAGTAATCATAGTTTTAATGGTGTCCGCAATGCCATTATACTAAAATTTTGGCTCTAGCGCAAGAGCGCTAGGGTCAAATCTTACTAGCGGATTTGACTCAAACTTTTAATTTTTTGAAACTTCTTTTTCTTTAAAAAATTTCTTTTGATGACAAAACTTCTCTTTCTTGTAACTAAAGGGTTTTTATCTCTACCCCTTAAAAAAGTTTTGTTCTAAAATTTTTCATTCAGGTTTGACTTGTTGTTTTAAGAGTAGGGGGAGCAGGAAGTCCCTGAGTGCGGTTAGGGTTTGGGTTGCTTGCATGTTGGATACAAGTAATTTAATGATATTTTCGCATTTTTTTGAGTATTGCTTGATTATTTTATGGTTGAAAGGGATTTGAATTTTTAAGGTATCAATAGGGCTTAAATTTTGTTGAGATGAGCCTATAGCGTTTCTCTGTAGTATGGCTGAGAATAGGGGATTTCTTATCAAAGAATAATAAAAGGGGTTTAGCTCTTTTTCTTTTGGTAAAACTACGCCGACGCGCTGATTTAAAATACAATTTTTTGAAAACACTAAGGCACAGCGTCCAATATGTCCTGTTAATGTGATTAAAATATTTGTTGGCTCTAATAGGCAATATTTAGGGAGTTTTTTCGGTAAAAATAAAAGGTTAGTTGTAATACTTAAATCAACTAATGAATGTTGAACATTTTTGTTTGTGATTAAAATATAATCATTTTTATTGTTGCTGTATGTATTTGATTGAAAAGAATAACCGCTGAAAATATCCACTAGTTCCCCTAGCGTTTTAACTTCAAAATCGTTAGGGATAAGGCGGTTTAATTCTTTAGAAAATTTCATTTTCCCGCCACTAGTTTGGTAGGGTTTGTTGTTTTCATCTAAAAAATCAAAACGGACGAAGTATTGCTCATAAAGAAGTTTTAGGATTTTGTGTAAAAGCTCATTGATTTTGTGGTTGTTCTCTATTTTTTGATCTAAAACAGAAAGCGTGCGGGCGATTTTTTGTTGTGTTTCTATGTTAATTAAAGGTATATTTAGATCCTTAATAGTATCAATAGTTAGTGTGTATCTTTGACCGCTTCCACTTGCGCAATTAGAAAAATATTTTCTGCCATAAAAAGAACTTAAATAAGCATTTAAAAATTTTCCATTTAAAACCTTTTGATTAGGTTTAAGCAAAGTGCAATGATAACCTAGTAACACATTATCAAAATTATCTGCAATATAAGTAGAAATGCCTATATCATCTTTTGTTTCGCTATCCTTTGTAATAGCAACATAACCTTTTTTTAATGAAAATTTATTAATTTCGTTTTGTGTGGCGGTTGCTTTCATAAATTTTTTACTTGTATATTTTGTTATCGCCCAATTATTATATACATCTGTAAAATTACAGAGTTTAACTTTTTGTTCGTTTTCTTTTGTTTTTTTATCTACATTGCTATTTAGAATTTCGCATACTTCACTTAATTTGACATGCTCACTCAAACCTAACCCCTTTTAAAGTTTCTAAAATTTCTTGTTGCAAGTTTTGGCTTTCATCAAAAAGGCTCGCTAGTTCGCTTGAATATTGTTGCATCAAGTTTTCAAACTCCGCTTGGCTGATTGTTTCGCTCGTGTCTTCTATAGTGAAATACTGCCCAGGGTTTAGAGAATAGTTTTTTTCTATGATTTCATCAAAAGAAACCAGAGCGCAAAAATCCGCTTTTTGGGTTTTATTTTGAAAGGTTTCTAAAATCAAATCCATATCGCTTGGTCTTAAGCGCGTTTTTTTGTTTTTGTTTTCGGTGTATTCTTCGCCGAGTTTGGAAGCGTCAATCAAAATCACTTCCTTTGCACTTGGCGTTTTTTGAAAAAAGATGATGCTCACGTTAGTGCCGGTGTTGGCAAAAACCTGACTGGGCATGCAAATCACCCCATAAACGAGCCTTCCATCCACTAAATGCCGGACAATCTTATTTTCTACCCCGCTTTTAGCACTGATGAATCCGGTTGGCACGATAATAGCCCCCTTACCCTTATTACTAAGCATGTTTAGGCAATGCTGGAAAAAGAGCGTGTAAATGGGCATTTTGCTTTTATCGTTTTTGGGGATATTAGGCACGCCTAAGAAAAAATCGTTTTTGTTTTGCGAAATCTCGGCATGCTCGTTGGAAAAATCCAGCTTGAAAGGGGGGTTACTCACGATGTAATCCATTTTCCCATGACATTCTTTAGAATGGTAGGGGTTGGTTAAAGTGTTTCCCTCAATGGCGTTTTTTAAAGAGTGGGTCAAGTCGTTTAAAATCAAGTTGAGTTTGAGCATTCTTAAGGATTTTTGCGAAATGTCTTGGGCATAGAGGGTGCAAGAATCGGTGCCTATTTGGTGGGCTAGTGCCATTAAAAGCGTTCCTGTGCCAGCGCTTGGGTCATAGATTTTGACGCTTTGGGTCGGCTCATTGATTAAAAGCTTGGCAATGATGCTAGCGATGCTTAAAGGGGTGTAGTATTCGGCGTATGTCCCTCCGCTGTTGTTATTGTAATCTTTGAGTAAGTATTCAAAAATGGGGGCGAAAAAATCATAGCCTTGTTGGTTTTGCAAGTTTAAAAAAGCGTTTTTGAAATTAAAATTTTTGAGTTTGTCTAGTAAAGCTTTTGTGAAATTAGCCCTTTTAGACTCTTTGTTAACGTGTTGTGAAATGCTTTCAAATAGGGCGATAGTGGTTTTATCCGTGCTTTGGGTGTCAAAAAGCTTGGCGTTATTGCTAGAAATGTTGTTAAAAATAGCATCTAGTTTTAGGTGTAAATCGTTATCGTTAAAATGTTTTTCAAAAAGATAGCTTAAAAGATCATCATAGGCGAGTTTGGGGAGTTGTTTATCGCTTAAGGTAAGGAAAAAATCTTCTTTTTCTTCCTTTTTAAAATCTTTGTAATCTTGTATGGTTTTGTTGGGGAATTCTTGTTCAAAAAAGAATTCAAACTTATCGCATAAGAATTTATACAAAAAGCATTGCGTGATGATCTTGTATTCGTTGCCGTCGTTCCCTAAACCAAAACTCGTGCAAATGACTTTTAAATCATCAATGAGGCTTAGGGTGTCTTGTTTGATTTGCAATAAGGCGTTATTAGGCATTCAAAATTCCTTGATGGTGGTTTTGCGTGAGTTCGTTAAAAAGGGTTTGAGTAATAAATTCTTTTTCTTTTTCCAAATCTTTTAAGGAGGGGTTTTTGTTGAAAGCGTCCCTTAATTCTGCTTTTATGGCATTTTTTAGGGTGGTTTCTTCGTTTAAGATTTCTTGACGCTTAGAAATACGCGCATCAAGAGCTTTTTTGAGCGCGCTTAAAAGCGTGAAAATTCCCTTAGAAATGTTTTCTTCCATGAGGCGATCATGAAGGCGTTTATGCGTGATCACATAAGCTCGATCATTATTGTATTTATTTAATAGGTTGGTGGTCTGTTCTTTGTGTTGTTTGAGTTGTGAAATGATCGCATCATAGGAATGAGAAATTTCCTCAAAATTCTGGCTTGTTGCGGGCGTTTGGAGTAGTTTTGAAAAGTCTTTGTAAAACTTTTGGATTTCTTTATCTTGTTTGTCCGGGATTTTTTCTAACATCTCTTTAGCTTGCTTGTATTTAGCACTAATTTCTTCTTTTTCTTTGAAGCGTAATTCTTTGCTTTCTTTAAATTCTATTTTAAAGTCCAAAAGAGCGATGAGGTCTTCTAAAATCATTAAATCGTTTGGGTTTTTAGGCTCATTGATATTTTTTAACGCATGGAGTTGTTTGGCTTTTTTATTAAGCATTGAAGAGATTTTGCTGATCTTTTCAATATCCATTTTTTCTTTTAATGAAAGGATTTTTTCATCGCTAGAAGTGCGGATTAAATTGTAGCACTCTTTAAGCGTGTTAATGGCGTGTGAGACTTTTAAAAGCTCGTTCATTTCGCTGATACTAACAATGGTGCTAGTCATGTCCTCTATATCATCAATGGGGTAATTAAAAAGATCATCATAAGCGTTTTTAATGTCTTTTTCTAAAGTTTCACGATCCGCAAACATGTCTTTGAGATTATCTTTGATATTAGAATCGCTTTGATTGAATTGGTTTAACTCTTTCAAATAATCATCAGTCGTTTTGTCATAATTTTCTTTAATGCCTACAAAATCTATAAGGTAGCCAAAAGACATGTTGTTATAAGGGCGATTCACTCTGGCTAGGGCTTGGAGCAAATTGTGATCTTTTAATTCTCTGTGGATATAAAGGCGTTTGAGATTGGGTAAATCAAAGCCGGTTAAAAGCATGTTAAACACAAAGACTATGTCCGTATCTTCATGTTTGAAAGAATGAATCTTTTCTTTGACTTCTTGTTCGTCATGCAAAATCAGGCTGGATTGGAGTTTTTTTAAAATCCTTAGGTTAGGGTTTTCTTGTAAGACTTTTTCTTGGACTTCATTAAAAAATAAATTAGCTAACCTAGCTTGGGCGCTTGAAAAACAAACCACCATAGCCTTTAAATTTTCATCATTATTTACACGCCTGAAATTCAATAAATCTCTGATGATATAAAAGAGCATTTCTTTAATGTATATTTCATGATTAAAAATAAATTCTTTTTTAACCTCTATGTCTTCAATAGTGATGCTTTCTTGTAAAAGGCGATAGATTTCTTGTAGTTTTTCTTTGTAGCTCTTTTCAATGATTTCTAATTGGAGTTTTAGGGTGTGTCTGTCGCTAATGGATTCTGCACAAGAATAGGTGTGCAAGTAGTTGCCAAAAGTTTTTTTAGTGGCTTTATCTTGCGCGTTGTCTTCTAATAGGGGCGTGCCTGTGAGGGCGATTTTTAGCGCTGTTTTGTCGCATTCTATCAAATTAGCGTAAAAGTAACCTTTAGGGTCATAGCTCCTGTGGGCTTCATCTATGATAAACACCCTTTGTAAATCATGGTTATCTTTTGTCGCTTCTTGTAATTCTGTTTTAGAAATAATTTCTTTAGGAGCGCTAGAAGGGTCTTCATTGGGGGCTTTTTCTTCATTGGGGGCTTTGAATTTTTGGATATTCACAACGATGATTTCATCATTCCCTTGAGAGCCTTCAAAAACGCTAGAGTTTTTTAATTTTTGGCTCAAATCCTCTTTATTTTCTGCCTCATGCACACAAAGGCCTCTTTTTGAAAACTCGCTTTTGGCTTGCTCCAATAAATCCAACCTGTCCACAATAAAATAAAATTTAGTCTTTTTGTTTAGGCTGGATTGGCTAAAAAAGTCTCTGATGAGTTTGGTTAAATGGTAGGTTAAGGCGGTTTTACCGCTGCCTTGCGTGTGCCAGATGATGCCTTTTAGGGGATCTTTTGGGTTCGTTTCATAATGCTTTTGCAATTCTTTTAAAATGTTCAAGCTCGCAAACATCTGCGCGTAACGCCAAATGTGTTTTTTAAACTCTGATTTTTCTTTTAAGAAACTGATGCCGTATTTTAGGATAAAGCAAAGCCTTTTGTGAGAGCAAAACGAAGTTAAAAGGGAGTTTGTAGGGGTTTCTTTGGGGCTTTCTTGGTAGTCGGTATCCTTAAGGTTAAATTCTTTTAAGACGCATTTTTGGATTTCTTCAAGCGATCGATGGTTTTGATGACTTTGATCATTTTGATCATTTTGATCATTTTCGGGGGGGGGGGGGTAATATCTAGCTTATGAGCTTCAACAAAGCGTTGGAAAATGGGCGAATAAGAAGTGCTATAAAACGCGCCTTGATCGGGGTTGTTTTCATCATAGGGCAAGTTATCGCTAAAGAGCCAGATTTGCGCGAGGTTATAAAAAATTTTGTTTTCGGGGTTTTCATAGCGTTGGATATGGCGATCTCTTTCTTCTTTAATGCCTTTTTTGGCGTAAGGCTGCTTAACTTCTATATTCACCAAAGGCAAGCCGTTGATAAAAAGGGTGATGTCAGGCCTAAAGGATTTGTAGGGTAATTCAGCCATCATTTCATAAAGATTGTTGTTAGGGTTATCAAAGTCTATGATTTGATTCTCGCTTTTGAGCAAGTATTCATAAAATCTTTTGCCTAAATCATCGTAATTCAAGCGTTTTTTTATTTCAGTCAGCGTTTCTTGTGTGTTTTTAGTGGGGTTAGGGTTTAATCGCTCAAAGGCTTGAGTGAAGCTATCGGTTAGAATATTGGTGGCGGTGTCTAGGTTGGGCTTATTTTCTTTAGAATTAGTGGGAATAAAATCATAGCCCAACTCGGCTAAATGCATTAAGGCAGGGACTTGAACCCTTGTGATTTCATTGTATGGCATGCACACCTCTTTGATTTAAGGTTGTTATTATAGTGTAAAAATAAAAATCATGGTTGTTTGAGCTGCCTTTGCAATAACAAACAAGCTTTTTTAAGGAATTGTTTTAAGGTGTTTTGAGAGAATTTGATAAAACGCGTCAGCTCATTTTCGTTAAGATGCAATGAAACGATTAAGACGCTTTGTAAAATATGAGCGATACTCCCTTCAAATAAAATGCCTATAGTGGGGGTTTTAGCGCTGGCTGTTTGGCAAAACCCACTCAAATTATCCACCCATTCAAATATTTCTTGCTTGGTTTTACAAGGCGTGTTTAAATGCGTGAAAAAATCCTCTTTAAAACTCATCAGATTTTTTTGTAAATTGTTTAAATCTTTAGCATGGTTATTGGGGGGATTAAACATGCTTTTAATGCGAGCGGTAGCGTCTTGTTTGTTGGTTTGTTTCAATTTCACTTGAGAGCGATTGAGACTAACAGCATGCCTGATTTTCGCCCCATAGCTTAAATTATAGACTTTTTTAGGCTGGTAATAATGAAGGGCTTCTTCAATCCTTTCTTTAGAGAGCAAAAAAAGCGAGTCGCTAAAAGTTTCATAACCTTCAACATTGCCCTCTATGCTGATTAAAGATGAGGTTTCAATCTCTTTTTCGTCTCCATAATAGGAATTTTTAGCGTGCTTTTTAAACCCTTTGATATAAGCGCAATCTAAAGCGCACAAATAGATTTCATCGCTCATCAAACCCGCTAAAGCCACCCCGGCATTGCCCACAAAAGGCGCTGCGTATTCTATGCTTAAAGGGCTTATATACGCGCAAGCGCTCCCCCCACGCATAAACATCAACGCTTCTTTAGCTAAATTAAAAGCGTTAGGATTGAGCATGTTAGCCCCCATTAAGGGGGTGTCTTCTAGGGGGGCGTTTTCTAAAACCTCCTTAAGATAGTCTATGCGCTCCACTTCTATTTGAAAATCCACTTTAACGCCATGCGTTTTTAAAGGCTTTAAAGCGGTTCCGCATGAAAAAATAATGAAATGATCTTCATTTTCTTTTAAAAAATCTAGCAATAAATCTAAGCTTGGCCCATTACCCACCACGCAAATAGGGGCGTTAATCTTTTTAGGTTTGGTTTTTAGGGTTTGGTATAAGGGTAAGTTTTTGAGCGTGTTTTTTAATCCCAGTAATTCATCTTCAAAACTCCCCCAACCCCTTAAGGCTTGTTTGTAATAGCTTTGAATGTTTTCTCGCATGCGCAAATTGAAAGCGCTTTTATAGGGCATGATTTCTAATTTTAAAAAAGAATGTGTAACAGGGCGTTTCAAAAAATCCATTTTCAATTCATTAGGGTTAAAAAACCCTTGAATAAAGAGTTTAGCCCCTTTTGTAATCAAATCTTCATAACGCGCAAAATAACAACTGATTTTAAACAAATCTAAATTTTCTTCAAACAAATAAAGCGAATGGAAGCGGTAATTTTGAGCCTGTAAAATCGCTAAAAACAAGCCGTCTAAGACGCCATAAATCATGGTAGGGGGTAAGAATTTCTCTAAAGAGCAAGGCGTTTGATGATTATTTAAAAAGTTTGAGATCGCATGCGTGGCCTTAAGGGTTAGGGGGAGTTTGGGGTTGTTTTGAGTTTTTAAATAATGTAAAGAGAGGTGGTTATTGTCTAATGAGTATCTGGGATTATTCAGGGGGCTTTTAGCCATGTTAAAAGCGATTTTTATCATTTGATTTTTAGGGTAGCTTAAAGCGTTTGTTGGCGTGTGTAAGAGATTGAAGTGGTTTTTTTCAAAAAGCAATTGGTAATTTTTAAAAGGCGTATTGAGAGCGTTAAAAAGATGGGGATTATAAGATTTGAAAAAAACTAAATTATCCCTAAAACGCTTTGAAATTTCTTTTTCTAAAAAGGGCGCATCAAAAGATGCTAAGGCTTTTAAAAAGGGCATGTAATAGCCTTTTTCATCACACCCCTATGAGTCTTTTAAATCATTTTCTAAAAGTTGGGAAGCGAGGGCGATTTTTTTCAACGAGATAAAGTCTTGCTCGCTGTAGCGTTTGTTGTCATTCATTTTATGGTAATAGGGGACGCTTAAATCCAGGGCTTTTTTTTCTAAATCTTGCTTGGTGGTGTGGGTTTGGATTTCAAAAAGACTTTTTGCTTCTTCTAAAGACATAGGGATTTCTATTGCATTGAAGCGTTCAAAATTGTCATAAAGCTCGTTAAAATCGTGATTGTCTATCTGCAAAAACGCCCCCACATCTAAAAACAATTCTTTTTCTTTGCTATCTAGTATCCCATCAGCATAGGCCAATAACATAAGAAATTCCACTAATTTCAGGCGTTTGGTGTATTCCCCATGCGTGTGATCGGCGATTTCTTGGCATAAGGATTCAAAACTTTCTTTTTGATCCACAGGCTCATTGAGAAGCTCTTTGGCTAAATTTTGCTGTTCGCTGTTTAAGGGCTGCTCTAATTCATGGATAAAAAGCGTCCTTAAGGCGTTATCCAAAGCGTTTTTTTGAATGTCTAAAAATTTTAAAAGACGCATATACGCGCCCGTTTGGGTTTGCTTGAATTTGTCTAGGGGGCTAGATTGCGCTAACAAATAGGGGTCATTTTTCAAGTCGTATTCTTCGGTTTTGGTTTTAGGGTTTAGGGGGTTTTTCAAATATTCTTTGAGGGTGTTGTAAAAATAAAACAACACAACCGCTGCGATAATCAATAAAATGATTTCCATTTTTTTCCTTTATGAGTATTTTTTCATCTGTTCTTTAAGGTCTTGTTTTTGCCTGCTCTCTCGCTCTTTTTTGGCTTGATAAAGACGCATTTGCTCTTCTTTTTGCTTGTCTTGTAAGATCATTTTCCTCTCATGGTTTTTTTTAAGCCGTTCTATGTATTCTTCTCGTTTTTCTGGGTCTTGGAAACTCACAGGGCGGATGAAAAAGACAAACAAAATCAATAAAAAAATCCCTATGGCGACAATTTCAGAGCCTTCGCCATTGAAAGCATACCAAAGCCCTCCCATGAAAGAAGCAAAAGCGAGTTTTAAAAAAGCGTTCATTTTAAATGAAAGTAACTTTATGATAATGCGTATCAAGCCCTAGAGCTTGCTTATCTTTTTCCCCCATAGCCATCAGCGCGATTTGGGGCAGTAATAAAGTGGGGGTGTTGTCATTATCTCTTTTGTAAATTTTTGAAGCTTTTAAGCTTAAATTTTCAAAAGCGTGAAAAAGCCCTAAAGAATGCGTAATTAAAAAATCCGCCCCCAAATCAATCCCCAAATAGCGTAAATGCGCGCACTGGAGTAAGCCGCTTGTTTCATTGACTTCTAAAAGGGGGGCGTAATTTTGAAAAGACTCTAAAAAATGGGGGGCTTTTAAATGGATTTTATTGAAAAAATGATCGCTTCGTTTAATGCGAGAAAATTCAGCCCCTAAAAACGCGTCAAAAGGGCTTTTCAATTCCCATGCCAAAAATTCATTGACCCACTCATTAAGATAGGCTATCTCAATATCTTTTTCATAAACGAGTTGGTATTTTTTCAATTTTTCATTGACGGAGTTGATGATTTCAGGGTTGTTGTCTAAAACTTCTTTAGCATGCAAGATATTCAAATACGCATCTTCTTCGCAAAAAATGAGCGAAACGCCATTGGCTTTGGCTAGAGCCAGATTATACGCAGAAGCGGTGAGAAAATCATGCGTGCTGATAATCTTCCCATAATAGCCCCCATCATAACAAAAAGGCAGATCAATGATTTTTTGCCCCATTTTTTCCAAATAGAGCTTAGCGCTTTTGAGAAGCGCTTGCGCGTCTAAATGCTTCGCATAAGCGTTAAAGAGCGCACAAGTTTTAGGGGGATTGGGCGTTTTAGGGGGGTTAGAGTTGTATTGAAAAAGGCTTAAAAGGTTTTTAGAAAAATCTTTCCATGGCTTGATTTTGGAATTGGTTAGGATTTCTTGCAATTCATAGATTTCATGGTCAATATTGTCATCGTTTTTATAGAGATAATGCGCCACGCTTAAAAAATTCATCACGCCGCTTTCAGGCTGAGAGATCATCTCTAATAACCGGTTGCGCTCTGTGGGGTAGCGCTTCATCAGCCATTTAACATACAAGAAAAAGCCATCGCCCAGATATTTAGGGTTTGTTTGGGGGTTGATAAAATTGATTTGAATAAACTTTTCTAATTCTTCTTTTTCGCCTTTAGTGATATAGGGGACTTGTTTGAAAAAATCTTCATAGTTTTTTAAAACCGCCTTTTCATCAATCATCAAGTCTTTTAAAGCGTATCGTTTGGATAGGGGATCTAGCACCCATTCTTTAGAAAAAAACGCCACCAAATCGCTCACTTTAGCGTCTTCAAACACCGCAATTTGGTTGATTTTAAGCGCGATATTTTCATTATAGCTCACGCCTTTGAGTTGTTTTAAAAGATCCAAAAGGTATTGATCTTCTTGGTATTCTAAAAAATAAGACTCATAAGCAGGGTTATAGTCCTTGTTGGTTTCAAAACGAAAGACCTTTACATGCAATTTCAAAACGCTCATCAATGATTCCTTTAGCTTTTGTGCAGATTTTCTAAAATCGCGCGGTTTTTGGAATTGGAAAAAAGGGCCTCTTTAGAGTCCAACCATTCTTTAGACTCTTGCTCGTCTTTTTTTGGCTCTTGAAAGGGTGGTTCTTCTTTGTGGAACACTTCAAGCGAATCGCAACGATTGAATAAAACGGCATTTTCATTTTTTTCTTTGATAAGGATTTGAATGATGCCAGGAAGTTTTACTTGAACCACGCTGCCAATATTGTTAGGGCCAAACCCGGCTTCAAACTGCACGCTTTTTGTATCAATCATCAAGCTTTCTAAGGTGTATCCGGCTAAAACAAACAGCACTAACGCGCCGAATTTTTCATGAATTTCTTTAGGGAGCTTGGGGGAAAAATCAATCGCATCTCTTTCGCACAAAAGGTTGAAACTCAAATGGTTTTTGGACAGAAATTGCAAGTATTCAATGCAATGCTTGTTGTTTAAAAGCCTTAATTCTCTTTGCATGCGAGCAACCTTTCAAATTCTTCTAACAAATGACGCACCTCTTGCATGCCAATTTCCCAAAATTCTTTGCTATCAATGTCAAAGCCAAACATGGACACTAATTCTTTAGGGCTTTTTGACCCTCCTAAGCTCAAAAATTCCGTGTAAGTTTTAACAAACTCTTTAGCGTCGCTTTTTTTATAAAGCCCATAAAGCGCTAAAGTTAAAAGCTGCCCGTAACTATAAGCGTAGCAATAAAAAGGCGAATGGATAAAATGGGGGATATAGCTCCACCACAAATGGTAGTTTTTAGTGAGTTTCACGCTTTTTTCAAACATTCTTTGATTTTCTTCAAACCAGATTTGATCAAAATCTTTGGTGTCTAATTCTTCATCCATTTCATGGATTCTTCTTTCAAAATTAGTCATCACCACTTGCCTAAAAAGCGTAGAAAAAATATCCTCTAGTTTGCCGGCCAGCATGAAAAGGAGTTCATCAGATTTTAAACCCTTTTTTAAATGCTCAAAAAACAGCATTTCAGAAAAGACAGAAGCGGTTTCTGCGGTGGTTAGGGGCGTATCCATGTTCAATACGCCTTGTTTTTTGGACAATTCTTGGTGGATCATATGCCCAAATTCATGAGCGATAGTGAAAGCGTCTCGGCGGTTTCCCGTATAATTTAATAGCACATAAGGGTGAGCGCTAGGCACTGCACCATGGCTAAAAGCGCCGCCTTGCTTAAACTCTTTGGGGTGCGAATCCACCCAACCCTCTTTAATTGCTTTAGAAGCGATTTTATGAAATTCTGGGCTAAAGGCTTTAAGGGCTTTGAGCGTTTCTTCTAAAGCTTGAGAATAAGTCATGGTGATGCTTTCAGCACTTAAAGGAGCGTAGCGATCGTAATCTTTGAGCTTATGCCCTAAAATTTGCGCTTTTTTGTGGTAGTAACGATGCACTAGAGAAAAATGAGCGTTCACAATCTCTATCATGCTATCCACGCTCTCTTGTGAGATCTGGTTGTCAATGTGGCGGAAACTCTCTTTTTTGTCGTATTTTCTCAGCCTAGTTTCAATGAGCAAATCTTTACGCACCATGTTTAAAATGTAAGTGAGTAAAGGGCGGGATTTTTCTAACGCTTTGCTGAAAGCTTTTTGGGATTTTTTGCGGATCTTGCGTTTGGGGTTGTGCAAGAGGGCTAAAATTTCTTCTTCGCTTAAATTTTGCTCTTCAAAAGGGATTTTCAAAGAAGAAAAATGCTCATCAAAAAGACGGCTAAACGCACCCACTCCCACAGGCGAAAGGGCTAGGGCGATCTTTTCTTCATCTAAATTTAAGGTGTGCTTTTTCTTTTCTATAAGATTGTTTAAATAAAAAGCATGATCTTTGCATTTTTTAATGAAAGCGAGTTGTTTTTTGGCGTCCAAATTCTTGAATTCAATTTCAAAAAACAAAAGGTGTTGTTGGATATTTGCACAAGCCATTTCGCATTGCGAATAAAACTTCGCTTCTTTGGTGTTCTTAGCAAAAAGCAATTGAGCGTAAGTCATCGCTCTAGAGATTTTTTCTAACAAATTTTCGTAATGTTTAAGAGTGTTGGCAAATTTTGCAGCGTCTAAATTCTTAAGGTTATTTTGATAAGCACTCTCAAATTCTTGTGCTTCTGTTTGTAAGGTTTTTAAAAATTCTTCTGCACTTTCTTTATTTTCAAATAAAGCGCTTAAATCCCATTCTTGCTCTTTCATGAAATCCCCTTTTTATATTAATTTGGAGTTAAAATATGCTTGTATTTTAACATAACACTGACAATACAAGCAAACTTATCATTTGGTTTTTGCACCATTATTTTTTAGCCGGCTCATTTTCTTGGCTCTTTTGGTGCAAAATAAATTGAGCGATAGATTCTAGGTATTTTAAAATAAAAGGGGTTGCCAACATTGAAAAGACCACCATAAGGATAAGGAGCTGGTGGATGTCATTTTGAGCGATATTTAAGATATTTTTTTGGTGCAAAAAACCAAGAATCCCTTTTTTTTCTTGCAAATTAAAGAGCTGGTGCGAGCCTGAATTTAAAAAGATAACAAAGGAAAACTCCCCAATTTGCGCTAAAGAAAGAGCGGTTTTTATGGCAGTTTTAGCGTCTCTAAAAAAACGCAATAGCGCATAAATGATAGCCGTCTTAAAACCCATCACTAAAATGAGTAAAAAGATGACGACAAAGAATTTCTCCATGAAGAAACTCACATTAATTTGCATCCCTATCGTAATGAAAAAAAGGGCTAGAAAGAGGTTTTTTAATTGTGCGAATTCTTCTTGGACATTGATTTTATATCGCGATTTAGAAATCGCCATGCCCACAATGAACGCCCCTAAAGACATAGAAAACCCAAAAAAATGGCTCAACCCTGCTGCGCTGCAAACAATCACTAAAATCGTGCCTATAAAAATTTCAGGCAAGCGCGTGTCTTTCGCTTGCTCTAAGATGAGATTAGCCCCTTTTTTTCCAGGCAATAACAAAAGAACTAAAATAATCCCTGCTGAAATAAGGGTTTTAAGAATGAGTAAATTAACATTAGAATCTTTACTGCCTAGAATAGTGAGAATTAAAAGCATGGGAATGGCTGCAATATCTTGGAAAATCAAAATCCCCACCGCACTCTTTCCCATGGGCGTGCTAAGCTGTTTGGAATCTTCAAAGAATTTCAGCACAATAGCGGTTGAAGAGAGCGAAAGCCCCATGCCTAAAACAAGGGAAAAAATGGGTGAAAGACCCAAAATAAAATACCCTACTAAAAAAGCGATTAAAGCGCATAAAACAACCTGTAAAAGCCCAAAAACTAGCACTTCTTGTTTGATGGATTTGAGCTTGTCAAAATTAAACTCAATGCCTATCATAAACATTAAAAAGACGATACCAAATTCACCAATATCAGACAACAAATTAAAATCATTAATTTTAAAAAAAGCCGCTAAGACCGTTCCTGTGCAAATGTAACCAATAATGACGGGCATGTCTAATTTCTTTAAAAAGATTCCAAAGCCTACAGCAAGCCATAAGCCAGCAATAACAATATAAAGTGTGCTGTTTTCCATAAAAACCTTTCCCCAGTAGAATCAATTTGTTTTAAAGAAATAAAAGCGAAACTATCCTATTAAATTGAGCCATTAAATAACACTATTAAATAAAATAATATCTATTAAATATATATAAGTAATTTATTATTTAAATCTTACTAAACCCAATATTCAAACGCCAACATCAAACGCTCTATTGAGTAAAATAAAAATTGAAACGCTAGGATTATACTGCACTAAAACAAACTTTCTATTTATAAAAAAGATTTTTTGAACCCCAACCTTTTAAGAGTTGGCTAGGGTTTGATTTGATGAAGAAGAGCGGATGAAAGAATAAATTAGAAAGTGAAGACATAATCCACATACCAAGAATAGTAGCGGATAAGCCCTACATCTTTACTGCCCTGATTAACCATAGGGAATTTCACGCCCGCTTCAAACGCGCTGCGATCCCCAATGCGCATTCTTCCGCCTAAATTCCATAAGAACTGGAATCTCGTTTGATTGACATCATAAGGGAACATCCAAGTGTTTCCGGCTAACTGAACGCCACCAATGAGACCTAGAGCGAATTTATCCAAAGGAATGAGATTGACGATCAAATCGCCACCGCCGCCATAGGTGAGCAAATTGGTTTTGGTGTGTTCAGTCCCTGAAGTGTTAAACCAATCTAAAAAGCCATACACCCTAGCCCCAAACCATTTATTGGCAAAGCCTACAAAACCTAATTTGAAATTCAAACCATAAAGATCATTGCCATGGCGCCAATCAGAGTAATTGCTGTTATAAGGGCCATAGCGACCTTGTTGATAACCCGCACCCATGAAAAACCCATTCACTTCGCCAGCTAGCGCTAAACTCGTACTCAAGCTTAAAATACAAGCAATTCTTTTAATCATAATAAATCCTTCTTGTTGAATTAAAGTTACACCCTAAAATCGGTTATTTTTCTAAAAGATTTAATTTTTTATTAAAGATGAGGGTTTTAGAGCGGAAATCTTGGTTAAATACTAGTAAGCGGGATATACCCACAAAACAAACCACCTCAAACTTTTAAAATACAAATTTTTAAGATACAAATAGGTATAATCACCAACTTCAATTTAATAAAAGGGAGTTCTATGAAAAATACTTTCAAAGCGTTTGCCTTTTTAATCGTATTTTTTTCAAGCGCTCTGTTGGCACAGGATTTAAAAATCGCTGCTGCTGCTAATCTCACACGCGCTTTAAAAGCCCTTGTTAAAGAATTTCAAAAAGAACACCCCAAAGACGCTATTAGAATTAGTTTTAATTCTTCAGGCAAACTCTACGCTCAAATCGCTCAAAACGCCCCTTTTGATTTATTCATTTCAGCAGATATGATTAGACCTAAAAAGCTTTATGATGAAAAAATAACCCCTTTTAAAGAAGAAGTCTATGCTAAAGGCGTGTTGGTTTTATGGAGTGAAGATCTAAAAATGGATTCTTTAGAAATTCTTAAAGACCCTAAAATTAAATATATCGCTATGGCCAATCCTAAACTAGCCCCTTATGGAAAAGCCAGTATGGAAGTCTTAGAGAATTTAAAACTCACTTCTAGTCTTAAATCTAAAATCATTTATGGCACTTCTATTTCTCAAGCCCATCAATTTGTCGCTACTAAAAACGCTCAAATAGGCTTTGGAGCGTTATCCTTGATGGATAAAAAAGATAAAAACCTCTCTTATTTCATCATTGATAAAGCCCTTTATAACCCTATTGAACAAGCTTTGATCATCACTAAAAATGGGGCTAATAACCCTTTAGCCAAAGTTTTTAAAGATTTTTTATTCAGCCCTAAAGCCAGAGCTATCTTTAAAGAATACGGCTATATTGTGGATTGAAACGCATAAAAAAGGCGAACAATGGATCATGAGTTTTTGATTACCATGCGTTTGAGCTTTTCTTTAGCTTTGATTACCACCCTTATTTTATTCCCTATAGGGATTTTTTTGGGCTATTTTTTAAGCCTTAAACGCAATCTTTTAACGAGCTTAACAGAAACGCTTGTGTATATGCCTTTAGTTTTACCCCCAAGCGTGCTAGGGTTTTATCTTCTTTTAATTTTTTCGCCTTCTTCTTTTTTGGGAGCGTTTTTACAAGATGTGTTAAACGTGAAACTTGTTTTTAGTTTCCAAGGGCTTATTTTAGGGAGCGTGATTTTTTCCTTACCCTTTATGGTAAGCCCCATTAAAAGCGCATTAATTTCCTTGCCCACTTCTTTAAAAGAAGCCAGTTATAGTTTAGGTAAAGGGGAATATTACACCCTTTTTTTTGTCCTGCTCCCTAACATCAAACCCAGTTTATTGATGGCTATCATTACAACTTTTACGCACACTATAGGCGAATTTGGCGTGGTGATGATGCTTGGGGGTGATATATTAGGGGAAACAAGAGTGGCTAGCATTGCGATTTTTAACGAAACTGAAGCGCTCAATTATTCTAAAGCCCACCAATACGCCTTAACGCTCACGATTATCAGTTTTAGCCTCTTATTTGTTACCCTGTTTTTGAATAAAAAACAAAGCTCGTTTTTATGATAAAAGCGCGGTTTAAAAAACACCTTTTAGGATCTAGGGGCGCGTTTGATTTGAATATAGACTTAGAAATTAAAGAAGCAGAAGTTGTCGCTTTATTAGGAGAATCGGGAGCGGGTAAAAGCACGATTTTACGCATTTTAGCGGGGCTTGAAGCGGTGAGTAGCGGCTATATTGAAGTCAATCATTCAGTGTGGCTAGACACTCAAAAAAAGATTTTTTTAAAACCACAACAACGAAAAATCGGATTTGTGTTTCAAGATTACGCCCTATTCCCTCATTTAAATGTGTATCAAAACATCGCCTTTGCTCACCCTAAAGATACAAATAAAATCCACGAAGTGTTACGCTTAATGCGTTTAGAAAATCTAAGCCAGCAAAAAATTTCTCAACTCTCTGGCGGACAAGCCCAACGAGTCGCTTTAGCAAGAGCTTTAATTGCAGCCAAGAATTTATTGCTTTTAGATGAGCCTTTAAACGCTCTAGATAACGCCTTAAAAAACGAAGTGCAACAAGGTTTGCTTGATTTTATCAAGCGTGAAAATTTAAGCGTGTTATTGGTGAGTCATAACCCAAACGAAATAACCAAACTCGCGCAAACTTTCCTCTTTTTAAACAATGGCGTTATTGATTCTAATCAAGAAAATCGGCTTTTTTCAAACCGCTTATTGATAAAACCTCTCTTTGAAGATGAAAATTATTGCCATTATGAGGTCATTCCTCAAACGATCAGTTTGCCCAAAGATTGTCTGAACCCAACTTTTAAGCTTGATTTCATTCAAAACAAAAAATTTTAGAAATATTTTTTTCATTTTCCTCTTAAAACCCTCTTATTTTTCAAAAGGAGTTGTTTAGAACAACCGCTAAAATAAGCTCTTTTATGATCAGCGTTCCATGAAAACAGAGCCAATTTTTTAGCTTTTCAAAAACTCATCTATTCTTTTGACGCTCTCTGTTTTGCCTAAAATAAAAAGCGCTTCTTTAAGGCCTATCCCGCCCCCCTTACCCAAAAGGGCTAATCTTAAAGGCTGCATAAAATTACCCGCTTTAATCTTTTCTTCTTCAATGATTTGGTGCATGGCGTTTTCTAGCGCGCTTTCATCGTTGAAATCAGCTTTATCTAACGCCAGTTTAAACTTTTCTAACAAGGGCATGACGAGCGCTTGATTGAGTTTTTTCAAAACCTTTTCTTCATACTCCACAGGAGCGGTTAAAACCTCATCTATTTTAAGGGCTAATTCTTTTAGGGTTTGAGATCTTTCTTTGAGAGCGTCCAACAAGCGATTTAATTGAGCGGGGTTTAAATGAGAAAGATCGCTAAAACTAAAAGGCTTTAAAAGTTCTAATAATTCTTGCGCACTTTGGTTTTTTAAATAATGAGCGTTGAGCCAATTAAGTTTGTGCCAGCTAAAGCAACTGGGCGAAGAATTTAAATCTTTAGGGTCAAACCATTCCAATAATTCTTGCATGCTAAAAACCTCTTTATCTTGATAGCTCCACCCCAAACGCGCTAAAAAATTCACTAAAGCTTCCTTAAGATAGCCCCTTTCTTGATAGTCCATCACATTAGTGGCCCCATGGCGTTTGCTTAATTTTTGCCCTTCTTCATTCAAAATCATCGGCACATGGAAAAAATTAGGGATTTTAAAATTCAAAGCCTTATAGAGAACGATTTGTTTAGGGGTGTTAGAAAGGTGATCATCGCCTCTAATCACATCAGTAATCCCCATTAAAGCGTCATCAATGGTAACCACAAAATTATAAGTGGGCGTTCCATCGCTCCTGGCGATAATAAAATCGTCTAATTCGTTAGTGTTCACTTTCACTTCGCCTTTAACCCCATCATTAAAACTAATGATCTCATTTTGCGGGACTTTAATCCTTACTACAGGCTCTATGCCTTTAGGGGGCGTGCCTTTAAAATCACGATAACGATTGTCATAGCGTGGGGTTTCTTTCCTGGCCTTTTGCTCTTCTCTCAAAGCGTCCAACTCATCTTTACTCATGTAGCAATAATAGGCTTTGTCTTCGTCTAAGAGTTTTTGAATGTATTCTTTATAAATCTCAAAGCGTTTGGATTGGTAGAGGATTTCTCCATCGTATTCTAGCCCTACCCATTTGAAAGCCTCTATAATGGCGTTAGCCGCTTCTATGGAGTTACGGCTCAAATCCGTGTCTTCAATGCGTAAAAAAAACTTTCCTTGATTGGCTCGTGCAAAAAGATAATTAAAAATGGCTGTCCTTAAGCCTCCTATGTGGAGATAGCCAGTGGGCGACGGAGCGAAGCGCGTAACGATCAAACTCATTATTCTAACCTTAAAAATAAAATACTCTTATTGTATTCAAAAATGGCTTAAAAATGGTTTCACTTTTTTCTATTAAAATTAGTGTATGATTGAGATTATTTTTGATTAGGATCAACCATGCAATTTCCAAAAGCCTTATTTCCTTTACCTTTATTATTTTTATCTTGTTGTATCGCTGAAGAAAATGGGGCGTATGCGAGCGTGGGTTTTGAATATTCCATTAGTCATGCCGTTGAGCACAATAACCCCTTTTTGAATCAAGAACGCATCCAAATCATTTCTAACGCTCAAAACAAAATCTATAAACTCAATCAAGTCAAAAATGAAATCACAAACATGCCCAACACCTTTGAATATATCAATAACGCTTTAAAAAACCAAGCTAAATTAACTCCCACTGAAAAGCAAGCCGAGCAATACTACCTCCAATCCACCCTTCAAAACATTGAAAAAATAGTCACACTTAGCGGTGGCGTTGCATCTCAACCTAAATTAGCCCAAGCGTTAGAAAAAATGCAAGAACCCATTACTAACCCTTTAGAGTTTGAAGAAAACTTAAAAAATTTAGAATTACAATTCAATCAATCTCAAAACCGCATGCTTTCTTCTTTATCTTCTCAAATCGCTACAATTTCAAATTCCTTAAACGCGCTTGATCCTAATACTCATTCTAAAAACATTTCAAGCATGTATGGGGTGAGTTTGAATGTGGGCTATAAGCATTTCTTCACCAAGAAAAAAAATCAAGGGTTGCGCTATTATTTGTTCTATGACTATGGTTACACCAACTTTGGTTTTGTGGGCAATGGCTTTGATGGTTTAGGCAAAATGAATAACCACCTCTATGGGCTTGGCATAGACTACCTTTTTAATTTCATTGATAATGCAAAAAAACATTCGAGCGTGGGTTTTTATGTGGGCTTTGCTTTAGCGGGGAGTTCGTGGGTAGGGAGTGGTTTAGGCATGTGGGTGAGCCAAAGGGATTTTATCAACAATTATTTGACTGGTTATCAGGCTAAAATGCACACGAGTTTTTTCCAAATCCCTTTGAATTTTGGGGTTCGTGTGAATGTCAATAGGCATAACGGCTTTGAAATGGGCTTGAAAATCCCTTTAGCAGTCAATTCCTTTTATGAAACGCATGGCAAAGGGCTAAACACTTCCCTCTTTTTCAAACGCCTTGTGGTGTTTAATGTGAGTTATGTTTATAGTTTTTAGGGGGGTAAATGCCTTCAAACGCTCTTTCTGTTGAAGAAATCGCTCGCCTAGTCAATGTTTCTCATAGCAGCGTGCATAATTGGATCAAAACCAATCTTTTAGAGAAACTAGAGATTGATCATAAAATTTATGTGAAAACGAGTTCTTTTTTAGATTTTTGCCGCAACCATTTAGGGAAAAACAAGCTTAACAAATACGCTAACAAATCCTTAAAAGGCGCACATAACCATCAAGAATTGATTTTAAAATACCTAAAAATATTAGAAAATAGCTCTGATTTAGAAAAGTTGGGTTCTTATTATGAAAAAGAGCTTTCTAACACCACCAGAAATTTAGAAGGCATTTACTACACCCCTAATAAAATAGTAGAACAACTTTTCACTCTCCCTAAAGATTTTGATACCTCCCAAGCGATTTTTTGCGATCCGGCTGTGGGGAGCGGGAATTTTATCATGCATGCTTTAAAACTGGGTTTTAAGGTTGAAAATATCTATGGCTATGATACAGACGCTTTTGCTGTCGCTTTGACTAAAAAGCGTATTAAAGAGCGTTATCATTTAGATTGCCCTAATATTGTGCAAAAAGATTTTTTAAATTTAAAACACACCCCACAATTTGATTGCATTTTCACTAACCCGCCATGGGGTAAGAAATACAACCAAAACCAAAAAGAAAATTTCAAACAGCAATTCAACCTCTCTCAAAGCCTAGATAGCGCGTCGCTCTTTTTTATAGCGAGTTTGAATTGTTTAAAAGAAAACGCTCATTTGGGGCTATTATTACCCGAAAGTTGTTTGAATATTGATGCGTTTAAAAAAATGCGAGAAATGGCTTTAAAGTTTCACATTAGAAGCCTGATTGATTTTGACAAACCCTTTAAAAATCTAATGACTAGGGCTGTGGGTTTGGTGCTTAAAAAAACCCCTAATAAGGATCAAAAAATCTCATGCTTTTATCAAAATAGCAAGTTCAAACGCTCGCCTTCTTCTTTTTTCAACAACCCTAAAAAGATTTTTAATATCCATTGCTCTAGCAAAGAAAATAAAATTTTAGACCACCTTTTTTCCCTTCCTCATATCACTTTAAAAAATAACGCTCATTTTGCTTTAGGGATTGTTACAGGCAACAATAAAGAAAAATTACACTCCGAACAAGAAAAAAATACCATTCCCATTTTTAGGGGTTCAGATATTTTAAAAGACAGATTAAAAGCCCCTAGCCAATTCATTAACGCTGATTTAAAAGACTGCCAGCAAGTCGCTCCCTTAAGCCTTTATCAGGCTAGAGAAAAAATCGTGTATAAATTCATTTCTTCAAAACTGGTCTTTTTTTATGACAATAAGCAACGCCTTTTTTTAAACAGCGCGAACATGTTTGTTTTAAAAGAAAATTTCCCTATCAACGCTCATGCGTTAAAAGAATTATTAAACAGCGATTTAATGCAATTCATTTTTGAATCGCTTTTTAAAACGCATAAAATTTTAAGAAAAGATTTGGAATGCTTGCCCCTATTTGCACAATTTATTAACAATAGTTTTGATGAAAAATTTTATTTAAAAAATTTAGGGATAGAAAGAATAGAAAATGGAACTTTCAGAATTAGAAAATGAAATTTTAAAACGCTTGAAAAATGCAATTTTAAAGAACTGGTATCCAATAAAAGGAATAGAGCCTTACAAAACAAACATAATAGCCAAAAAAGAAAAAGAACTCTTACAAG
>NZ_CBOO010000014.1:0-32789 GCF_000476015.1 Helicobacter pylori SA37A
GCCGCTCAGCATGGCATGGAATTGGGCGTGAAAATCCCCACCATTAACACGGATTACTATTCTTTCATGGGGGCTGAACTAGAATACAGAAGGATGTATAGCCTTTTCTTAAACTATGTGTTCGCTTATTAAAGCTCTTTAAAAAGGGGGCTTGATTAAAGTATTTAAAGGCATTTTAAAAATTAAAGAACTTAACCATAAATCAAGCGATAACTTCTTAAAAGCGATCTTAAGCGATAGCGCAAAGTAATCAAAACCCTATTTTTTAAAATTAAAGAAAAATTTTTTAAAGATTACTACTCTTTTTTGATAAAGTAATCATTTAAAATTTAGGGAGTTTTTCATGGAAGAATCAACAGCGTTTATTTTGGCTCTTGTGGGGCTATTTACCGGCATTACCGCCGGGTTTTTTGGTATTGGTGGGGGGGAGATTGTCGTCCCTAGCGCGATTTTTGCCCATTTTAGCTATAGCCATGCGGTGGGGATTTCGCTTATGCAAATGCTTTTTTCTTCGGTGGTAGGCTCTATTATCAATTACAAAAAGGGCTTATTGGACTTGAAAGAAGGCTCATTTGCTGCACTTGGAGGGCTGATGGGGGCGATTTTAGGGAGCTTTATCTTAAAGATCATTAACGATAAAATTTTAATGAGCATGTTTGTGGTGGTGGTGTGCTACACCTTTATCAAATACGCTTTTTCTAACAACAAAAAGCCAGAGCATTTTGAAGAAATGCATTTTGATTTGCATGCGAATAACAAAACGCCCGAAAAAAAGCGCGCAATCCCCTTTGTGTCTATGGATAGAACGCATGGGGTTTTGATGCTCGCCGGTTTTGTTACCGGCATCTTTTCTATCCCGCTAGGCATGGGTGGGGGGATTTTAATGGTGCCGTTTTTAGGCTATTTTTTGAAATACGATTCTAAAAAAATCGTGCCTTTGGGGCTATTTTTTGTGGTGTTCGCTTCTTTATCTGGGGTCATTTCTCTTTATAATGGGAGGGTTCTTGATGATATAAGCGTTCAAGCGGGGGTGATTACCGGTGTTGGAGCGTTTTTAGGGGTGGGCATTGGCATTAAACTGATTGCTTTGGCTAATGAAAAGGTGCATAAAATCCTGTTGCTCCTCATTTATGCCTTAAGCATTTTAGCGACTTTACACAAGCTCATTATGGGGTAAATCTAAAAACGCTCAAGGGCATTTTTAAAATTAATATCAAAAAGCTTTCTAAGAGCAAGCGGTAATCTCTAAAAAAGCGCTTCTTTAGGGTTAGGGGATTTAGTTTGGAGGTTGTAATGGATAACCCCCTACCCCCTTAAAAAATGAGTTTGAAACAAAAAATAAAATTAAAAACCCCATTTTTAAAAAATAAAAAGTTTTAGTTATCCTTATTTGATGAGAACAGAGCCAAAAAATACATTTTTTAAATGACTTCTTTTAAGAGATAAATATTTTATAGGGGTTTTTTTTGAATAAGAATAGTTAAAAAACAATCAGTTAAGGTGATTTTTAGCGTTTTTTAAAATAACCCATAAGACAACCCAAACGCTTAAACCCCCCATTTTAACCCCCTTAGGGGGCTTAGTCATCACCCTTTAATGCGACTTTTTATCTTGGATGTATTTTTTCAATTCACCCTTTTTGATATAAGGGATAAACTCGCCATAGCCCTCTTTTTCCATGTCTTTTAAGGGGATAAACCTTAAAGCCGCGCTATTGATACAATACCTTAAGCCCCCCAATTCCTTAGGCCCATCGTTAAACACATGCCCTAAATGCGCCTTACCAATACGGCTTAATACTTCAATGCGCTTCCTGCTAAGGCTCTCATCGTCTTCGTATTTCACCACATCTTTATTGATAGGCTTAGAAAAGCTTGGCCACCCGCAACCGGAGTCGTATTTATCCGCTGAAGAAAATAACGGCTCGCCTGTGGTAATATCCACATAAATGCCCTCTTCTTCTTTGTTGTAATACTCATTTTCAAAAGGTTTCTCAGTGTGTTTGTTTTGAGTCACCTCATACTGGAGTTTGGTGAGTTTTTTCTTTAAAACTTCATCGCTTGGTTTGGTGTATTTATCGCTATCTACAATCACTTCATCCGCCTTTTTCAAATCAATATGGCAATAACCACCAGGGTGTTTCTTCAAATAATCTTGATGATACTCTTCAGCCCTCACATAATTTTTTAAAGGCTCTACCTCAATAGCGATTTTGCCTTTCACTTCTTTTTGCAACGCTTTTAAGGCGTTGTCTATCACTTCTTTATCCGTGCTATTGACATAATAAATCCCTGTGCGATACTGCCTGCCCACATCATTACCCTGCTTGTTCACGCTCACCGGATCAACCACCTTAAAATAATAACGCAACAACTTGTCCAAACTGATCTTTTTAGGATCATAGATCACTTTCACGCTTTCAGCATGATCGCTCTCATGCAACTTTTCATAATTCGTGCTTGAAGTCTTGCCGTTAGCGTAACCAGAGCTTGCGTCTATAACGCCATAAATCCTCTCCATATACGCCTCTAGCCCCCAAAAGCACCCCCCAGCCAAGTAAATCACTCTTTCATCGGTTTTGGGAAGTTTAGATCCCATGTTTTCATTCGCTTGCATAATTGCTCCTATCGCTAAAAAAAGATAAAAATTTTTCAAATAAGATAATACCTTCATTGAATAACCTTTGTTTTGATTTTAATGGTGTTTGCCATTATAACTAAAAAAAATGGTAGTTGCTCTTTAAATTGAGTTTAAATTTTAATAAGACTCTGTTCTATTAGGTAACAAAAGTTAAAATCACATCCACTCAACAATCTTACCCACCACATTGGCCTCATAGCATTTGATAGAGGTTTTTTGACTGGGTTTTTTGGGCAAAATGGCTTTTAAAAAGCCGTAATTTTCCATTTCTTTCAATCTAGCGTTCAAATTAGGGGCTTCTAAAATCCTGCCATTCAAACTCACTTCGCCCAAAAACGCCGTTTTATTGTCAATTTTTCTGTTTTTAAAGCTTGAAAGGATACTGGCAATGACCGCTAAATCGCAAGCCGGCTCGCTAATTTTGATGCCTCCGCTCACATTAATGAACACATCATGGCGGTTTAAGGGGATTTCTAGTTTTTTTTCTAACAAAGCAATAAGCATGTTAAGGCGGTTAGTGTCAAACCCGTTCGCTAATCGTTTGGGCGCTCCAAAACTGCACTCGCTCACCAACGCCTGAATCTCTAAAATCAACGCTCTTGAGCCTTCTAAAGTAATGGTAATCGCACTCCCCTCCATAGGCTCTTCTTTAGAAAAAAACAAGCTTGAAGCTTCTTTAGCGCTCACCAAACCCTGCTCTTTCATTTCAAACAAGCCGATTTCACTCGTAGGGCCAAAGCGGTTTTTAAAACTCCTTAAAATCCTTAATTCCCTACTGGGATCGCCTTCAAAATACAGCACGCTATCTACCATATGCTCTAGCACTCTAGGCCCTGCGATGCTCCCTTCTTTAGTGATATGACCGATGATAAAAATAGCAATATTTCTTGTTTTGGCCAAACGCATGAGCTCAAAAGTGATCTCTCGCACTTGCGAAATAGAGCCGGGCGCTGAAGAAATCTCTGGCGAATAAAGCGTTTGAATGGAATCAATCACGCACGCAAAATAATTTTCGCTTTCTATATTAGCCTTAATCACAGGCCAATTGATTTCATTGAGCAGATACAATTCTTTTTCTATGCAATCTAATCTAGTGGCGCGCATTTTAATCTGGCTCAAGCTCTCTTCCCCGCTCACATACAAAACCTTTTGCTGGTTTTTGGCCAAGCCAGAAGCCACTTTTAAAAGCAGAGTGGATTTCCCCACCCCAGGACTCCCCCCCACTAAATACAGCCCCCCTTTAGCGATTCCACCACCTAAGACAATATCCAACTCGCTTTGAGTGGAAGAAAACTTGATGACTTCTTCATGTTCAATTTCAGCGATAGAAACGCTTTTTTGCGCTTGTGGGAGCGGTTTTTTAAGCGCGTTTAAAACTTCCTTTTGGGTTTGGTTCAATTCTATAAAACTCTCCCATGCGTTGCATTGAACGCACTTGCCCAGCCACTTAGGGCTTGTAAAACCGCAATGCTGACACTCAAATAAAGAAGTTTTTTTAGCCAAAATACCACTCTTTTTTAAAATCACACAGCTAAAGACCAGATAAAAATGGGGTTTTGGTTTTGTTCTATAGCAAAACTGATAAAGCTAAACTAAAAATAAGTTAAAAAGTTATCAAGCGCCATTTTGCTCTATTTTTCTTAAAGCCTTCAAAATATAGCGTTTGATATAAGATCCCACGCTTTCTTCTTCTTCGTTAGCCATTTTCTCTAGTTTTTGGTATTGTTCATCAGAAAAATACAAGCTCACAGCGCGAGTTTTTTTATTAGCGTCTGCTTTTGGTTTGCGTCCTAGTTTATTTTTAGTTCCCCTTAAGTGAGTTTCATCTGTGTTTTCTGTCGTTTTCATCAAGTTCCTTCAATCATCATCGCAAATCGCTTCAAAATAGCATGTTAGCATAAAAGTAGCGCGTAACGAATAATGTCGCAAGCACTAATCATTCCTCAGAGTTTATTAGCACTTCGCTTTAAAAAGGCCTCCACCCCCTAAAAAGTTCAAATCGGTAACACCCTGATACTGCGATCCAATAATTCCTGTAAGGCGTTTTCAATGGCAAATAAAGTCCCAGTAGTCGCGCTCATGCACCCATCGCATGCCCCCATGTAGCGGATATACACATCAATGTAATCATCGCTTTCTTTAATGTCTAAAATCTCTAAATCCCCCCCATCCATCATAAGCATAGCGCGGATATTTTCATCAATGACTTTATCCACGGCTTTAATCTTTTGAACCATAGTCATTTCCCTAAAAGCCAATTCCCCACTTTGGGATTTATTAGCGGTCGCTTTAAGCTTTTCAGCTTCCATTTCTTCGCGCACTTCTTTAAGAATATCCACCAGGTAATAATCCCTTTTTTCATGCCCTCCCGGTCTCACACAGCTTTTACAAAAAGCACCGGCTTTGGTGTAGTTAGTGATTTCTTCAACGCTTTTTAAATCATTGAGCCTAATCACTTCTTTAATCGTGCCTAAACTCACCCTAGCGCACTCGCACACGATGATTTCTTCTTCAAAATCTTCAGCGTTTTTCCCCAAATACATGCCGGCAGCTTTTTTGATCACATCATACGCCATCACCGAGCAGTGCATTTTTTGCCCAGGCACCGCCGGCGTGTCCGGATCGTCTCTCAAGCCTCTTTCCACATCTAAATTCGTGATTTTTACCGCATCTTGGACTCTTTTATTCAAACACAATTCTACCATCATGTCTGAGCTTGCGATCGCTGTTCCGCAACCAAAGCTTTTAAACTTCGCATCAACAATCGTGTCCGTGCTTTCATCTACAAGCCAATACAGCCTCACCGCATCACCGCATGCCTCTGCACCATAATCCGCCACAATGAGTTTAGCGTCTTTGGCTTTAGCCTGCTCTTCGGTGATGACCCCTAAATGCGTAGGGTTGTCCATGCGCCTTTGAACTTCTTTAGAATACGCGTCCCAAAGAACCGAACCCACTAAATCATGTTTTGCCATTTTGATTCCTTTATATTCTTTTTAATAAGAGCTTGAAATGTTTCTCAATCTTATAGCCGCTTGAGAGAAAACTTCAATCGTTTTATCAATCTCAGCTTCCGTGTTAAAACGGCTCAATGAAAGCCTGATAGCGGTATGAGCTAATTCCTTACTCGCTCCAATCGCTACCATTACCGGATTAGCCTCTAAATCCTCACTCGCGCACGCGCTCCCTGTGGAAGCGGCGATATTAGAGCGGTTTAAATCCCACAGCATGGCCTCTCCTTCAATCCCTCTCACGCTGACTAAAGTCGTGTTAGGCACACGATGGATTCGATCCCCCACCACCATCACATCAGGGATTTTCAAAAGCGCTTCTTCTAATTTGTCGCGCAACTTCCCTACCACTTCTTTTTCATAGTCTAAATGCTCTACGGCTAATCTCATCGCTTCGCCCATTCCCACGATATAAGGCACGTTCAAAGTCCCGCTACGCCTGCCATTCATATGCTCCCCGCCATGAAAAAGAGGGGTCAATCCCACCCCACTTCTAATATACAACCCCCCAATGCCTTTAGGCCCATGAAACTTGTGTGCGCTAAAAGAAAGGAAATCCGCATTCGCTTTCAACACATCTACAGGGATTTTACCAATCGCTTGCACGGCATCGGTATGGAACAACACGCCCTTTTCTTTACAAATAGCCCCAATTTCTTCAATAGGGAAAATGAGACCGGTTTCATTATTCGCCCACATCACGCTCACTAAAGCGGTTTTTTCTGTGATCGCTTCTTTGACTTGCTCTGCGGTGATACTCCCATGCTCATTAATGGGCAAGTAAGTAACCTCCACCCCCAAGCTTTCTAAAAAATTGCAAGTGGATCGCACCGCCGGATGCTCTGCAACCGTGGTTACAATATGGTTTTTGCCTTTTTTCAAGCATTCATCAAAATACACGCCCTTTAAAACCCAATTATTGCTCTCTGTCGCGCAAGAAGTGATGATCACATCGTCTATATCCCTAGCGTTAATGCCCTTATAAAGCTTATCTAAAGCTTCTGCAATGGCTGGGTGGGTTTCTGTGCCAAACTGGTGCAACGAGCTAGGATTCCCATAATGATCCCTTAAAAAAGGATCCATGATCTCTTTGACTTTAGGGTCAATCCTAGTCGTAGCGTTATTGTCTAAATAAATTCGTTGTAACAAATGAGTATTCTCCTTAAAAATTTTACATAGATTTTCTTATCTAGGTCTAAATTATGATTAAATACAAGATATTTTCTTAATTTTAACTTAAAATAAGATGAATTTTTGAAAACATTTTGAGAAATGCGATTACCCCCATTAAAAACTAAAAATAGCACCCATAAACCCGCTTAAGGCTTTTTAAGGGGTCTCCCACGCCTGTCTTTCAAAGCCTCTATCCCCCCTTGTTGGTAACGCTTCTCCCACACATAGAGTTTTTGCAATTGTTTTGCGACTTCCTTTTTCGTGGGCTTAATGCCTTTAAGGTTATAAAGAGCGGTGATGATAATGGGCTTTGGGATATTAAACCTTTGGATAAATTCCAAACAATCCTTTTTGAGTTGGGAGTCTTGCTTGTTTTTAGTAATATCCACATGGCTTAAGTATTGCAACACATAAAGGCGTTTTTCTTCATCTTCTTGAGCGATTTCTGGGGCCAACTCCATCCCTTGACCAACGCTTTTAAAAAACCTATTTGAAGCTTCTTGGGGTGTGGGATAAACGCTCAAATAAGTTTCTAGTAGCGAAATCACTCTTTTTTGCTGTTCCAATAGCGCGTCTATCTTGGCACTCAAACGATTTATTTTACTTTCCATGCGTTCAATGGTAACTAGTAAAAATAAATAACTATTTAATCATTAAAAATGATTATTCTAATACCATGCTCCAAATTAAGATGTATTTTTATGATCATGCTACAATAGGAAAACACAAAACGATTTCAAAGAAAAAGGGCTTAAAATGAAAACTTTTGAAGTAATGATTCAAACCGATTCAGAAGGGTATTTAGACGCTAAATTTGGCGGTAACGCTCCTAAAAACTTTCTCAATCCAAACGGCTTACCCACTTATTCGCCTAAAATCTCATGGCAAAAAGTAGAAGGCGCTCAAAGCTATGCGTTAGAACTCATCGATCATGACGCGCAAAAAGTGTGCGGCATGCCGTTTGTCCATTGGGTCGTGGGCAATATTTCTTACAATGTTTTAGAAGAAAACGCTTCCATGATGGATAAAAGGATCATTCAAGGGGTCAATTCGCTCACTCAAGGCTTTATCCGTTCTCCTCTTAATGAAAGCGAAAAACAACGCTCCAACCTCAATAACAGCGTCTATATCGGCCCCATGCCCCCTAATGGCGATCACCATTACTTGATTCAAGTGTATGCCCTAGACATTCCTAAACTCGCCTTAAAAGCCCCTTTTTTCTTAGGCGATTTGCATGACAAAATGCGCAACCATATCATCGCCATAGGGAGAAAGGAATTTTTATACAAGCAGTTTGTGAGAAAATAGGCTATAAGCTTGTAGGTTTAGTTCAATGAACTTGTTTAACCTTAATATTCTTTCATTTTTTTAAAAAGTGGGGTTTTATGCAACCCTAACGAGATGGATTATAACGCTAGAAATTAGAGCTAAAAGCACCAAAAGCTGATTTAAACACGCATTAACTCCTTATCAAACCATTCATTCAACACTACCTATAATTTTTAAAACGCTCCCTAACTTCCTTATCTAACGCCAGCACTTCATCTAAACTAGAGAGCTTGAAAGATTTTTTAGCATACAATTCTAAGGCTTGAGAGATGATTTGAATAAGGCCTCCAAAGGCGATTTCTTGATTTAAAAACTTCTTCATCGCCACCTCATTGCTCGCATTCAGCACCACGCCAAGCTTAGGGTTTTCTAACAACAAGTCTTTATAACGCCACAAAGTGTAGCGCTCCATGCTAATGGGTTCGAATTTAATCGCGCTTAAAGCGTATAAATCTAAGGGCTTGATGGAAGCGTTCAACGAAGCGAATTTGGGGTTAATAGCATAGCTTATGGGTAATTTCATGTCCGCGCTCGCTAAATGCGCGATGACAGAGTTGTCTTCAAACTCCACCAAAGCATGCACGATAGAACTCCTTTCAATCAGCGCGTCAATCTTTAAAGACGCGCCAAAAAGCCAGTAAGTTTCTAAAATTTCAAAAAGCTTATTGACCATGCTCGCTGAATCAATGGTGATTTTATCCCCCATGCTCCAATTAGGGTGCTTGAGCGCGTTTTGCGCGTTTTGAATAGCGATAAGTTCTAAAGGCGTGTCTCTAAAAGCCCCCCCACTCGCGCTAATGATTAAGGATTTAGGCTTTAAAGTCTTGTTTTGCAACAACGCCCACAAGCCAAAATGCTCGCTATCAATGGGCGTGATTTGTGAAATGTCTAATAAATGCCCCGCGCTCACTAAGCTTTCTTTATTCGCTAGGGCTAGTTTTTTGTTAGTTTGTAAGCTTTTAAAGCTCGCCTTTAATCCCGCCACGCCCACAATGGCGTTAATGACTAAATTGGAATCGCACTCTTCTATCATCGCATCAATGCCCTCTAGCCCTACAAACACTTTCGCACCCAAAGGCTCTAAATCATTCAAATCGTTAGGATCTAAAATCGCCACTTTCTTGGGTTTGAAAACTTTGATTTGCTCATTGATTAAAGCGATATTTTTCCCACAGCTTAAGGCTTCTATTTCTACACCAAATTTTTTTGCGATTTTTAGGGCGTTTTTCCCAATAGAGCCAGTGCTTCCTAAAACAACCATTCAATCCCCTAAAAATACCGCCGTCTCTTTCCAAACTTCTAAAAAATACAACAACGCATGCAAGCTTAAAGCCCCAAAAAGCATGGAATCCAATCGGTCTAAAACGCCCCCATGCCCGGGTAAAATCTTACCGCTATCTTTGATCCCGGTCTTTCTTTTCAAATAGCTTTCATACAAATCCCCAAACACCGCCACAAGGGCGATTAAAAAACTAAATAGAAGCGCCATAAGAAAGCCTCCGCTCAATTTCCCCATGCCCACAAATGATCCTAAAACGCTCGCCAAAACAACGCCAATCAACGCACCCTCTAAGGTTTTATTCGGCGAAGTGGGCGTGAAAGGGGTTTTGCCTAAAAGCTTGCCTCCAAAAAACGCCCCCACATCGCTTGCCACCACCACGACTAAAAGCCAAATGATCGCTACTGCACCAAAATCCTTATAAACCCCAAAAAGCGCAAAAAACCCAACGCCCGGGTATAAAAAGGGTAAAATGGCTTCGCTATGGTGCGCTTTTTGATAAGCAATGACGCTAGCCATAACCATCGCGCTGATAAGAGCGCATTCTATAGGGCGCCCGTTAAAATACGCCGCTACCCATGACAACACTAAAATGAGATACAAGCTAAAGCTCGCTTTAACCTGGAACAACCTTAACGCTTCAGAAAACCCTACCGCATAAATCCCCCCTAAAACCGCCCAAAACAACAACAAATTGTCCGCATACAAAATCAAACCTGCTGCAATGATTAAAACAAACCCTGTAATGTAACGAGATTTTTCTTTAAATAACTCTTCTTTCACTTTTTTCCTTAATCAATTAAATACCAGCGAAACCAAACAATAGCTAAACACGCTAATCAAAACAACTCCCACTAAATTAAGCCACAAACCGGCTTTAATCATATCCGTTATTTTAACATACCCAGAGCCATAAGCTATTGCATTGGGTGGGGTGGCTACAGGGAGCATGAATGCGCAAGTCGCGCTCAAGGCTACAGGAATGGTCAATAACAAGCTCTGATGGTTTTCATAACCCATGCCCATCGCCACTCCCCCAATCACCGGTAAAAACGCCGCAGCAGTGGCGGTGTTAGAAGTGATTTCGGTTAAGAAAATGACCATTAAAGTAACCATGACAATGATGAATAAAATCGGTAAATGCGAAAACCCAGAGACCAAATGCCCGATCCACAAACTCAACCCGGTTTTAGAAAATTGCACGCTCAAGGCTAACCCGCCGCCAAATAAAAGCAACACATCCCAAGGGAGTTTTTTGGCAACACCCCAATCAATGAGCCTATCGCCCTGATGGTTAGCGGGCAAAATGAATAAAAGCGCAGAAACCCCCATAGCGATCACTGAGTCAATTTTATCTATCTTAATGCCCCAAGATTTTAAAATCGTATCTAAAAAAATCCACCCTAAAGACGCTAGGATAAAAATAACGCCCACAGAGATTTCCGCTTGACTCAAACGGCCTAGTTTGTTTAACTCTAATCTAACGACTTCCTTACCCCCTGGGATTTCTTTAATCTTTAAAGGGAAAATCACATAAGTGAGCAAGAGCCACGCTAAAATGAGCATGATAAAGGCTAATGGTGTTCCAAACACCATCCACTGAGCGAAATCAATTTCAATATTGAAAGCGGTTTTCATATAGCCGGCCAATAAAGCGTTAGGCGGCGTGCCAATCAAAGTGCCTAAAGAGCCAATAGAAGCCGCATAAGCGATGCCAAGCATCAAGCAAATGCTAAAATTCGTGCGATAAATGGTGGTCTTTTCTTGAATCACTTGAGCGATGTCCTTACCTTTATGCACGATATTGCCCATAATACCCCCATGCGCTTTGGTGATTTCTTCTTTTTGATACCATGAATGAGAGGCGTTTTCTTTACCCACCAGTTTAGCGACTAATTGCAAAACGCTCATGCCAACAGGAAACATCATCACCGCCGTTGCGGTATTGCTCACCCACATAGACAGAAAGCCTGTGGCTATCATGAAACCTAAAATCAACCTCCTAGGGCTTGTGCCTACCAATAAAATAATGCTTAAAGCGATGCGCGTGTGCAAGTTCCATTTTTGCATGCTTAAAGCTAAAATAAACCCTCCCATAAAAAGAAAGATAATGGGCGATGCGTAAGAAGAGCTAACGCTAGAGAATTGATCCACGCTAAAGACGCTAAAAAGCACCAAAGGTAAAAGCGCGGTTGCAGGCAGGTCAATGGCTTCAGTCATCCACCATATCCCCATTAAAACAGCCACCCCAGCCACAACAGGCATCGCCTTATAATTTAAGGAACTAAGCTTGGGGATTTCTTCTACAATGTGAGACATTTGAGCGTCTAAAGCGTAATAGACTACAAGCGCGATTAACGCCCCTCCTATTAACCCCAACAAGCGTACGATCTTGGTGCTTTTATCATCAGCGTTCGTATCGGTATGCGTATTGGCATGCGAATGATTTTCCATGGTGTTTTACCCTTTAAAATTACTAACCTACATGCTACAATAAAACTTTTTTAAAACTAGGGTTTTAGAAAAATAATATCAAAACTAGGAAAAGAAGTGGTAAAAGAAAGTGATATTTTAGTGGTTGGTGGGGGGCATGCAGGCATTGAAGCGAGCTTGATTGCGGCCAAAATGGGGGCTAGAGTGCATTTAATCACCATGCTCATAGACACGATCGGTTTAGCGAGCTGTAATCCGGCCATTGGGGGCTTGGGTAAAGGGCATTTGACTAAAGAAGTGGATGTGTTAGGGGGGGCTATGGGGATTATTACGGATCATAGCGGTTTGCAATATCGTGTGTTAAACGCTTCTAAAGGGCCGGCGGTTAGGGGGACTAGAGCGCAAATTGATATGGATACTTACCGCATTTTTGCAAGAAATCTCGTTTTAAACACCCCTAATTTGAGCGTTTCTCAAGAAATGACCGAAAGTTTAATCCTTGAAAACGATGAGGTAGTGGGCGTAACCACAAACATTAACAACACTTATAGAGCTAAAAAAGTGATCATCACCACAGGCACTTTTTTAAAAGGGGTGGTGCATATTGGCGAGCACCAAAACCAAAACGGGCGCTTTGGGGAAAACGCCTCTAATTCTTTAGCCTTGAATTTAAGGGAACTTGGCTTTAAGGTGGAAAGGTTAAAAACCGGCACTTGCCCAAGAGTGGCCGGTAATAGCATTGATTTTGAAGGATTAGAAGAGCATTTTGGGGACACAAACCCTCCCTATTTCAGCTATAAAACCAAAGATTTTAACCCCACCCAACTCTCATGTTTTATCACTTACACTAACCCTATTACCCACCAAATCATTAGGGATAATTTCCACCGAGCCCCCCTATTTAGCGGTCAAATTGAAGGCATAGGCCCAAGGTATTGCCCTAGCATTGAAGATAAAATCAACCGCTTTAGTGAAAAAGAACGCCACCAGCTGTTTTTAGAGCCTCAAACCATCCATAAAAGCGAATATTATATCAACGGCTTAAGCACCTCTTTGCCCCTAGATGTGCAAGAAAAGGTCATTCATTCTATCAAAGGCTTAGAAAACGCCCTCATCACGCGCTATGGCTATGCGATAGAGTATGATTTTATCCAGCCCACAGAATTAACCCACACTTTAGAAACCAAAAAAATCAAAGGGCTTTATTTAGCCGGGCAAATCAATGGGACTACCGGCTATGAAGAAGCGGCGGCGCAAGGGCTTATGGCTGGGATTAATGCGGTGTTAGCCCTAAAGAATCAAGCCCCCTTTATTTTGAAGCGCAATGAAGCTTATATCGGCGTTTTGATTGATGATTTAGTCACTAAAGGCACGAATGAGCCTTATAGAATGTTTACCAGCCGAGCCGAATACCGCTTGCTTTTAAGAGAAGATAATACGCTCTTTAGGTTAGGCGAACATGCCTATTATTTAGGGCTTATGGAAGAAGATTTTTACAAGGAATTGAAAAAAGACAAACAGGCAATACAAGAAAACTTGGCACGCCTTAAAGAATGCATTCTTACCCCTAGTAAGGAAGCGTTAAAACGCTTGAACGAATTAGACGAAAACCCTATCAATGACAAGGTTGATGGGGTTGGCCTTTTAGCGCGCGATAGTTTTAGCTTGGAAAAAATGCGCTCCTTTTTTAGCTTTTTAGCCCCTTTAAACGAGCGGGTTTTAGAGCAAATTAAAATTGAATGCAAGTATAATATTTATATTGAAAAGCAACACGAAAATATCGCTAAAATGGATAGCATGCTCAAGGTTTCTATCCCTAAAGATTTTGTGTTTAAAGGCATTCCAGGCCTTAGTTTGGAAGCGGTAGAAAAGTTAGAAAAATTCCGCCCCAAAAGCCTTTTTGAAGCTTCAGAAATCAGTGGGATCACCCCGGCGAATTTAGATGTTTTGCATTTATACATCCATTTGCGAAAAAACTCTTAAAGGATTTTGAATGAACGCTTTAGAAATCACCCAAAAGCTCATCAGCTACCCCACCATTACGCCCCAAGAGTGCGGTATTTTTGAATACATTAAATCGCTTTTTCCTGCTTTTAAAACCCTAGAATGTGAAAAAAATGGCGTGAAAAACCTTTTTTTATACCGCATTTTTAACCCCCCCAAAGAGCATGCAGAAAAAGAACATATAAAAGAAAAGCATGCAAAAGAAAATGTTAAGCCCTTGCATTTTTCTTTTGCAGGGCATATTGATGTCGTGCCTCCTGGAGATAATTGGCAAAGCGATCCCTTTAAACCCATTATTAAAGAGGGGTTTTTATACGGCCGTGGGGCGCAAGACATGAAAGGGGGCGTGGGGGCGTTTTTGAGCACGAGTTTAAATTTTAACCCTAAAACCCCTTTTTTGCTTTCTATTTTACTCACGAGCGATGAAGAAGGGCCAGGGATTTTTGGCACAAAACTCATGCTAGAAAAACTCAAAGAAAAAGATTTGCTGCCCCATATGGCGATTGTGGCTGAACCCACTTGTGAAAAAGTCCTAGGCGATAGCATCAAAATTGGCCGAAGAGGCTCTATTAATGGCAAACTCATTTTGAAAGGCATTCAAGGGCATGTGGCTTACCCGCAAAAATGCCAAAATCCTATTGATGCGCTCGCTTCGGTTTTACCTTTGATCTCAGGAGTTCATTTAGACAATGGCGATGAATATTTTGACCCTTCAAAATTAGTCATCACCAACTTGCACGCAGGGTTAGGGGCTAATAATGTGACTCCAGGGAGCGTAGAAATTACCTTTAATACGCGCCATTCTTTAAAAACCACCAAAGAGAGTTTGAAAGAATATTTAGAAAAAGTTTTGAAAGATTTACCTCACGCTTTAGAATTAGAGTCAAGCAGTTCGCCTTTCATCACGGCTTCTCATTCAAAGCTTACCAGCGTTTTAAAAGAAAATATTTTAAAAACATGCCGCACCACCCCCCTTTTAAACACCAAAGGCGGCACGAGCGATGCGCGATTTTTTAGCGCTCACGGCATAGAAGTGGTGGAATTTGGCACCATTAATGACAGGATCCATGCCGTTGATGAAAGGGTGAGCTTGAAGGAATTAGAGCTTTTAGAAAAAGTGTTTTTGGGAGTTTTAGAGGATTTGAGCGAGAAATGAATGGGGAGTTTTGGCGTAAGGGTTTTATTTTTAATACCAACGCCTTTTTCGCTGGCAAAAACCACCAAACCAACTCAAGCTTTAGCACGCTAGTATCCATTTATTATAGCCTTATAAGAGTGGGGCAATGCTTGACAAAGTAACCAAAGCTTGCTACAATTTTTTATGCCCTTTTTTGTTTTTGTAGTTTTTACATGCTCCTGTTGTTAAAAATTAAAATTCTTAAGGGCTTTTACCAAGCCACTCTTAAAGGGGTGGCTCAATCAACTTTTTAAGACAAACTCTTTTAAGCCCTATCTTTAGAAGTATCCCTTTTGGCATGGCAATTAAGATCAAACAACACGCAGTTAAAAGAAAAATAATTTTTTTCTTTATCTCATCAATAAAGGTTCAATAAGGCTTTAATCGTCAATATTTGATTATAGTTATAGAGAATTACATTTTTTCAATAGGAGATTATCATGCTAGGGAGTGTTCAAAAAACCCTTTTTGGGGTCTTGTGTTTGGGCGTGTTGTGTTTGAGAGGGTTAATGGCAGAGCCAGACGCTAAAGAGCTTGTGAATTTAGGTATAGAGAGTGCAAAGAAGCAAGATTTCGCTCAAGCTAAAACGCATTTTGAAAAAGCGTGTGAGTTAAAAGAAGGTTTTGGGTGTGTTTTTTTAGGGGCGTTCTATGAAGAAGGGAAAGGAGTGGGAAAAGACTTGAAAAAAGCCATTCAATTTTACACTAAAGGTTGTGAATTAAATGATGGTTATGGGTGCCGCCTGCTAGGCAATTTATATTATAACGGACAAGGCGTGTCTAAAGACGCTAAAAAAGCCTCACAATACTACTCTAAAGCTTGCGACTTAAACCATGCTGAAGGGTGTACGGTCTTAGGAAGCTTACACCATTATGGCGTAGGCACGCCTAAGGATTTAAGAAAGGCTCTTGATTTGTATGAAAAAGCTTGCGATTTAAAAGATAGCCCCGGGTGCATTAATGCAGGATACATGTATGGTGTAGCAAAGAATTTTAAGGAGGCTATTGTTCGTTACTCTAAAGCATGCGAGTTGAAAGATGGTAGAGGGTGTTATAATTTAGGGGTTATGCAATACAACGCCCAAGGCACAGCAAAGGACGAAAAGCAAGCGGTAGAAAACTTTAAAAAAGGCTGTAAGTCAGGCATCAAAGAAGCATGCGACGCTCTCAAGGAATTAAAAATAGAACTTTAGTTTTAATCAAGTCAAGCTAAACATAGCGTTTAGTTGGCTTTTACGCTTTTAATGAGAACACAAACCCCACGAACTAATCTTTTAATTATAATAAGGTCTTTATCGCACCCATTCATTCCCAAACGCCGTTTTTAAATTGGTGTTTAAAGGGTTTAAAGCGCTATTTAAACCCCAAGGGTTTAACCCCTACAACGCTTTCAATAACACGCTGTTTAAGCGCTCATTGAAGCTTTTGGCGTCTTTTAAAGCCCCTTTTTCTAAAAGTTTTGCCCCATCATAAAGCAGCCAAATAAAAGCGCTCAACTGCTCTTTGTCTTCGCATTTTAAGAGTTTTTGTAAAATCGCATGGTTAGGGTTTAATTCCAAAGTTTTTTTGCTTTCAGGCACGCTTTGCCCCATTTGACGCATGAAATTAGCCATCATCGCATTTTGTTCATCGCCTATTAAAGCCACCGCTGAAGTGAGATGGCTAGAAAGCTCCACGCCCTTAATCTCATCTTTAAGATTTTCTTCAAACGCTTTGATTAAATCTTTAAACTGGTTTTTCACCTCATCATTAATTTCTTCTAAACCAAGCTCTTTTAGGCTCTCGCTATGGCTAGCGTCCCTGAAAGGCGTTTTATCGTATTCATTCACGCTTGGCATCACAAACGCATCAATTTCATCGCTCAATAACAAGACATCATAGCCTTTTTGAGCGTATTTTTCTAAAATCGGGGACGCCTTTAATAAATCCAAATTTTCGCCCAAAAGGTAGTAAATGCTTTTTTGATTTTCTTTTAAATTCTCTTTGTATTCTTTTAAAGAAATCCATTTTTCTTTGTCTTTAGAATAGAATCTCAACAATTCCAATAGTTTTTCTTTGTTTTCAAAATCCCCATACAAGCCTTCTTTTAACACTTTCCCAAAAGGCTCATAGAATTTATGGTAATTCTCCTTATCCTTGCTTAATTTTTCAATCTCGCCTAAAATCTTTTTCACTGAAGCCGAACGGATATTGGCTAAAATCTTGTTTTGCTGCAAGATTTCACGGCTCACATTCAAGGGTAAATCTTCGCTGTCAATCACGCCTTTAACAAACCTCAAATAAGACGGCAGCAATTCTTTGTCATCATCAGTGATAAACACCCTTTTAACATAGAGCTTGACCCCGCTTTTATAATCCACCCTAAACAAATCAAAGGGCGCAACGCTAGGGATGTAAAAAAGCGTTGTGTATTCTAAAGAGCCTTCCACTTTATTGTGGATATAGCTCAAAGGCTCGCTGTTATCATGCGCAAACGATTGGTAAAACTCTTTGTAATCTTTGTCTTTCAACTCGCTTTTATTCATTTTCCACAAAGCGCTCGCTTGGTTGATTTGCTCGCATTTTTCTTCTTTAACTTCTTTTTTATGATCCCCTTCGCCTTCCATTTTTGTATCAGTGTAAGTTAAAAAAATAGGGAAAGGGATATGCTCAGAATACTTTTTAACAATGCTATCAATCTCCCAACGGCTCGCAAAATTAGAATCCTCTTCTTTTAAAAAGAGCGTGATTTCTGTGCCTTGCTCCTCTTTGATGCATTCATTGATTTCAAACTTGCCTTTACCATCGCTCACCCACGCATAAGCTTGATCGCTAGTTACTTTTTTGGTTTGAACGACAATTTTACTCGCTACCATAAACGCTGAATAAAAGCCCACGCCAAATTGGCCAATTAGAGCGCTGTCTTTTTTCTTATCCCCACTCAAAGCGCTTAAAAAACTCTTCGTGCCTGATTTAGCGATCGTGCCTAAATGCTCGATGAGATCGTTTTTATCCATGCCTATGCCATTATCTTTAACGCTTAAGGTTTTTTTCTGGCTATCAAAACTCAAATGAATGCTGGGCGTGATCTTTAGCCCTTTTAATTTCTCATCGGTTAGCATCAAATAATTGAGCTTGTCCAAAGCGTCGCTCGCATTAGAAATCAACTCCCTTAAAAAAATCTCTTTATTGGAATACAAAGAGTGGATCATCAGATCCAAAAGCTGGTTGATTTCAGTTTGAAAGGTGTATTCTTGATTAGACATTAACTTTTCCTTCAATAAAATTTTTAAGATTATACAATAAAAGCGCGCTTAAAAGGGGCATGCTGTGGCTTAAAAAAATCGCATGACAAGGATCTTTAATTTCTTAAAAACGATAACTCATAGAGCTCATCAAATAGCTTCTGTTTTGAATGGTTTGAGCGAAATTGGGGTTGTAACCGCTTGCAAAAAACCCCACTTTATAGCCCTTATGCATCGTGATTTGATAGCCATTCAACATCAGCATGAAATAGATATGTTTTTTAATATTATATTTGAGTGTAACCCCTAGGCTTTGTGCATCAGCCCTTGGAGAAAAGGTCAATTTCCCATACAATTGCACCAAAAGATTCTTAACGCTCTTTCCTACAAAAGCGTTAAGCGTCATGGAATTAGCGTTGTAAAAATTAGAATAAGCGTCTTCATAAGGGGTGTCATCTTTGGTATCATAAAAAGGATCAATGGGTGATCCGTTCCAGCCTAATTGAGCGCTTCCATTCCCAAAATTCTTATACACGCTCCAGCCAAAACGATAAGAGCGGAAATTCACTCTTTGAAAGACAAACAAACTCGCGCTTTTTTTGCCTATTAAAGCGGCCCTGTAATAATCTTTGGACAAATAATCGCTATAGAGAGGAAACCATGCGTAAAAAGTCGTTTGGATGCGCCAAAGAGATTTCCAATAAGACTTTGTGTCATGGGTGATTTCAAATCCGGGGGCGTTAAAATTCTTAGGGTAAAACCAAATAAAAGGCGCGATCCTAATGTATTTATTTTCATAAATGAGGTTGAAATTGTGCATGCCGTAATTAATCTTTTGCTTGTAATTGACAGGGGCGTAAAAATCTCTAATGTATTGCTCATTGGCCAAAGCCCTTCCAAAGGTGCTAAACCACACCATCTTAAACTTTTTCCACCGGTAAAAAAGCTCAAACCCTTGATTAAACCCGCTCAAAAACAAAGCCTTAGAAGGGTAACGCCCTAATTTAATCCCAAAAATATCCTTATATTGATAATCTAAATACAAATTGTATAACACATAAGGCCTGGCGTTTTGAGCCTTCTGCTCTCTGGTCCATTTTTGGCCATATTGCATCAAATAGCCCTCCCATCGCCCCATGTAATACCAGTTCGCTGGCTGAAACCCTGCCTTAGGGTTGGCTTCATCAATCAAAAACTTCGTGGAATCATACGCTAACGCTCCTATTTCGCCCCCCACCCCAAAACCCAGTTTGTGGTTTTCAATCCCTTTAGGGAGCAAACTAGAATCAATTTGCAAAGCCCCAGTAGTGGTTACATAACTCCCTGTAGGGTAAATCCCTTTTTTGGAATTGATGACTGACTGATTGAAAGCGATGCGTGAAAACGATCCCACTCTAGCACTCACTTGATACTCAAAAGCACTGAGAAAAACCCCATGCAAAGCTAAAAACCCTAGCCAAACTTTTTGATTAAGCACCATTTATCAAACGCCTTTTTATTGGAGTTTAATATTATGCCATAAAACAAACTCGCCATTTTGGTTTTGAAAAAAAAAAAAACGATAAGATTACAAATCACCCCCTTTTTTACAAAAACGGGTCCAATTTAAAGATTTAAGGACTACGCATGCAAGAGATTATCCCTATTGTGGTGGCTTTTGATAATAATTATTGTATCCCTGCTGGCGTGAGTTTGTATTCCATGCTAGCGAACGCTAAACGAGAGAGAGAGAGAGAGTAAAACTCTTTTATCAAATCCATTGTTTGGTGGAGGATTTAAGCCTAGAAAATATAGCCACATTAGAAGAAACGATCGCTCCTTTTAGCGCTTTTTCTAGCATAGAGTTTTTGGATATTACCGATAAAGAATTAGAACCACGCCACAATTATTACAAGCTTGATGTTTTAATAGCGAGTGAAATTAAAAAATTGTATTTAAAACTCAATGCTTTTTCGCAAAAACGCTTTTCTAAAATGATCATGTGCCGTTTCTTTTTCGCTTCCCTTTTCCCCCAATACGATAAGATGATCATGTTTGATGTGGACACTTTGTTTGTGGGTGATATGAGCGAGAGCTTTTTTATCCCCCTTGAAACGCATTATTTTGGGGCTGTGAGGGAAAAAGATTTGATCGCTATAAACAGGAATTCGGCTAAGGATTTATACGAATTACGCCAAATGCACGCAAAATCTATCGGCGTTGCTGATGCTTTCCCTAATTTAGAAGAAGCGCAAATCCTTTTTGACAACTACTTTAACGCCGGGTTTTTAGCCTTAAATTTAAAATCATGGCGTGAAGAAAATCTGGAAAACCAATTGATTGGATTTTTCCTTTTGAAAAATGAAAAACTTTTATTTCCCGAACAAGATGCTTTGTGTTTTGTGTGCCGTGGTAGGATTTTAGAATTGCCTTACTCCTACAATGCCCACCCTAGTTTCCTTGATACGCCATCATTCCCTAGCATCAAAGAAGCGCGCATGCTGCATTTTTGGGGCGATAAACCTTGGAAGCTCTTAAGCGTCATTGGTGCGAAAAAATGGCATGAAGCGTTGATTGAAACGCCTTTTAAAGACGCCTATTTTAACGCTCCCTTTTTAGATCACCTCTTTGAATCCTTTCAAAACAGGGATAATGAGATTAAAAGAAGAGATGAAAGGATCATTGAAGAAGTTCAAGCGGTTCAAGCAAGGGATAAAGAAATCCACGCTCTTAATAAAATCCTATCTTTTTCAGACAAGCGGCATTCTTTTGAATTTCTTCTGCCCAGGCTTTCTTCTAAACTCCTTATAGAATTTTTGCTTTTTAAAGCCAAACAAAAAGCGAAACGATTGGTTAAAAAAATGCTAAAAGTGTTTTTTAAAATTTAATATAAAAGGGCTTGACGCTAAGTCAAGCGGTATTTTCTTAAAAAAGCGGTCTTTCAAAACTAATGCGAATAAGCATGCGTTTGTGTGGGTTGGATGTCTTTGTTATCGGCTAGTTTTTCCTTTTCTACCCTCTCTAAAAAAGCGCTCAAATCTTGTGCCATTTTTTCAAAAATCTTAGCGCTCACGCTATCAGGGTGAGAGATTACAATCGGTTCACCCCTATCCCCCCCTAAACGCACTTTAGGCTCTAAAGGGAGCTTGGCTAAAACCTGCGTGTTATAAGCCTCTAATAATCCACTCATGGAATTTGAGCCAAAAATCTCACTCTCTTTCTTGCAATGCTCGCACACAAAACTCCCCATATTTTCTACAATGCCTGCAATAGGAATGTGTAGTTTCTTAAACATGTCCAAACTCCGTTTAGCGTCATCTAAACTCACTATTTGAGGCGTCGTAACGGTGATTCCTGCGCTCAAAGGCACGGCTTGGGCTAGCGTGAGTTGTGCATCGCCTGTTCCTGGGGGCATATCCACCACCAGCACATCTAAATCCCCCCAAATAATATCGCTTAGCATCTGCTCAATCGCTCGCATAAGCATTGGCCCTCTCCAAATGAGGCTCTGCCCTTCATCATACAAAAGCCCCATGCTCATCACAGAAACGCCAAAAGCTTTTAAAGGAATGAGTTTTTTACCGCTAGGATCCATGATCACATCAGCGTTTTGTAAGCCCATCATTCTAGGGATATTAGGGCCATACACATCAGCGTCTAGTAGCCCCACTTTTTGGTTTAAATTCGCTAAAGCGATGCTTAAATTCACGCTGGTGGTGCTTTTACCCACACCGCCCTTGCCTGAGCTTATCATCACTACATGTTTAATGTTTTTAGCCAAATTTTTAGTGGTGGGCTTTGGGGCTTGGGGCTTTGGCGGGGTTTTAATATCCAAATTCAAAGCTTTTACGCCCTTTTCTTGCATCGCTTTGGAGATATTTTCCCTTAAAATCGCGCTCGTTTCTTCAGAGCTTGAGGGGATTTCTATTAAAAGCCCTAATTGGTTGTCATGCAAGGTGATGTTTTTAACAAAACCAAAGCTGACAATATCCTTTTCAAAATTAGGGTAAATGATCGTTTTTAACGCGTTTAAGACGTCTTCTTGAGTGAGCATTTTAATCCTTAAAATGATAGTGTTTGAATTTTCTTTATAGCATGTTTTGTTTAATTTTGCATTATAAATTAAATTTGAGTTTTCAAAAAGGATAGGGCATGAAATTTTATAAGCGTGTTTTGAAATTGCACCATTTTAGGAATTTGGGTAGAAAATCGCCCACAAAATTGCTTTTAAATTCAAGTTTTGGAGAAATTAAGCATGGGGGGTTGGTGGTTTTAGTGGGGGAAAACAATGTCGGTAAAAGCAATGTTTTAGAAGCTTTGACAATCTTTAATGATGCGGATATTAGATTTTGTAGTGAGAAAGATTATTTCAAAGACCATGAAAAAGACACCCTTTTAAGTTTAGAAGAAGAAACAATCCTTGATCACAAAATCACAGGTTTTTCTTGCGTGGATTTGAAGATTCAGACTGAAGAGATTGGCGAGGGATTAAAGGAATTATCAAAAATATTAATCAGTTATCCTTTTGAAAAACATGTAGAAGCTTTAAGTGAACAATGCAGCAACAGCGTTTATATTCCCACTAACAATAACGACTATTCAAATATTTGCACTCTTGTGAGTAATTTTATAAATCTTATAACTTCTTACAATTCATTAGAATCATTTTTACATTTTTACAAAGAAAAATTAAAATTGAGCGATCTTGTAACCAAATATGCCAACGCAACCAACAATTTGTTTTTCAAAGAATTAATCAAATATGTAAGCGGTAATAGCGAATGGATTAAAAATTTTTGTCAGTGTGTCAAAGAAATCAAAAAGTGCAATACGCCTAATAAAAAATACAACACAGATGAATTTTTTATCATGGGGAAACACAAACAAAATCAATTAACAAAAATTTATTCTCATTTTAAAAAACTTAGTGAAAGTGAAATCAAACCACAAAATGAAGACATCTTAAAAAAGCTAAAAAGTTTAGATGAAATTTTTAAGACTACCGACTTTACAAAATTCACACCAGAAACTGAAGTGAAAGACATTATTAAAGAAATAGATGAAAAATACCCTATCAATGAAAATTTTAAACAGCAATTTAGAACATTCCGGTTAAATATAGGCAACCTTAAAAAGAAAATTAAAAATTCTTTAAAATACCTTGAAAAAACAAGAGAGGATTTTGAGCGAAAAAAAGAGCGATTGATCCGAGAAATTGAAAATGACTGCAAAAATCAAAAAGTGCTAAAGTTTAATTATGATGTTTTGTTGGATAATATCCAACAAATATGCAAAAATTATATAGCAAGTCATGCTGTTAATGATGTATCTAAAGATATTAAATCCATGATGTGTCAGCTTTATTTGAAAAAGATAGATTTATTAGTCAATTCAGAAATCGAACAATACAGATACAATGATTTTCTTGAATCAGCAAGAAAATTTCTGTGGGAAGACATAAAAACTTTAGATGAAAAGAGTGGCGTTCATTTGTTCCCTAAAAATATTGGTGAAATCAAGGACAAATTTGAAATAAATAAGAAAAAACTCAAACAAAGCAAAAACTATTCTGAGTTCGCAGAATATTACCGAGAGTGTAACCCTTATACAGCGTTTCAAAACTTAAGAAATAAAGTTCAATTCCCTTTAAGCGGTGGTTCATCTCATCAATTTGATGAACTCGTGCCAACCATGAAAGAATACAAAGAGCCAAAAATCACAGACAATGACCTTAAGACTGCATTATTTACTTGCATTGATTATTCTTCCCCTTCTGAATTTAACCAATCGGATTGGTTCTTTAGAAATTCATTGTTTAGGAAAATGGACTTTCACCCCAATACAATTTGGAATTTTTTTGGGAGAATTTTAAAAGATGGTCAAGCGTTACAAATAATAATGTTTGATAAAAATAATGATTTAGTAATCTATGATTCTGAAAAATCGTTCAATATCCCTGAAAAATACTTGCAAGAAATAGACCAAGAATTACTAAAAAAGATCAGACAATCAAAACATCTTTTTCCAATTGAAGTAAAACGCAAATACAATAATAATGTATGTCAATTTGAATTTTTTAAAAAAGACACAAGCCATCTTTTATTTAAGGTAAATTTTACAGAAATATTAGAAAATCTTGCAGAAATCTTGGAATACAACATGCAATTAAAAATAGATTCTTTAATTACAAAAGAATTTAATAAGCTTTTAGCGATCGCTGAAGATAGTTCTCAAGATAGTTACCAATTAAAAATTCATGTCCGACACAATAACAAATTTTATGATTATTCAAAGAAATCTACGGCATATGAAATAAAACTTGAAGTTTATGATTGCAGAAAATCCCACGATCACAATGAGCCAATCATCTTAAGCCAGCAAAGCACCGGCTTCCAATGGGCGTTTAATTTCATGTTTGGTTTTCTCTATAATTGGGGATCACATTTTAGCCTTAACAAGAATATTATCTATGTCATGGACGAGCCAGCCACTCATTTGAGCGTGCCAGCTAGAAAGGAATTCAGGAGATTTTTAAAAGAATACGCTCATAAAAATCATGTTACTTTTGTTTTAGCCACCCATGACCCCTTTTTAGTGGATACGGATCATTTAGATGAAATAAGGATTGTAGAAAAAGAAACAGAAGGCTCTGTAATTAAGAATCACTTTAACTATCCCCTAAATAATGCAAGCAAAGACTCCGACGCTCTTGATAAAATCAAACGCTCTTTAGGGGTGGGTCAGCATGTTTTTCACAACCCCCAAAAACACCGAATCATCTTTGTAGAAGGCATCACCGATTATTGCTATTTGAGCGCTTTCAAATTGTATTTCAATAAGCATAATCCACAATACAAAGACAACCCCATTCCTTTCACTTTCTTACCCATTTCAGGGCTTAAAAAAGAATCAGACGAGATGAAAGAAACCATTCAAAAACTTTGCGAGTTAGACAATCACCCTATTGTTTTGACAGATGATGACAGAAAATGCGTTTTTAACCAAAAAGCAACGAGCGAACGATTTAAAAAAGCTAATAAAGATTTTGGTAATCCCATCACCATCTTACAACTCTCAGACTGCGATAGGCATTTCAAACAAATTGAAGATTGTTTCAGCGCAAACGATAGAAAAAAATACGCCAAAAACAAGCGCATGGAATTGGCCATGGCGTTCAAAACAAGACTCTTGTATAGCGGTAAAGACGATGTAGTGAGCGAAGAAACAAAAAAGAATTTTCTATGCTTATTTGAATGGATAAAGAAAAGAGTGTAATAACCCAACGATTAAAAAAGAATATATCAAATTTGATTATAATACCCCACAAATATTATTATTGAAAGGATTTTGATGTTTAAAAAAATGTGTTTGAGCTTGCTAATGATAAGCGGTGTTTGTGTGGGGGCAAAGGATTTGGATTTCAAGCTGGATTACCGCGCGACTGGGGGGAAACTCATGGGGAAAATGACGGATTCTAGTCTTTTAAGCATCACTTCTATGAACGATGAACCGGTGGTGATTAAAAACCTTATTGTCAATAGGGGAAATTCATGCGAAGCGACTAAAAAAGTAGAACCCAAATTGGGCGATAAGTTTAAAAAAGAAAAACTCTTTGATCATGAATTAAAATATTCACAACAGATATTTTACCGCCTAGATTGCAAGCCTAACCAATTGTTAGAAGTTAAAATCATCACGGACAAGGGCGAGTATTACCACAAGTTTTCCCAATAAAACCGCCCTTTCCTCAAACAAGGGGCTTTCTAGCTAGATCACTTCGTGAGAGCACCCCTTTCTAAAGAAAGGAACTTCCTAACTAAAACATTCCATTGAATGCTAACACGAAAGGCTTTGTTCTTTAAAGTCTGAATGGATATTTCCTACCCTAAAAAGACTAGTGGTATTTTAACCTCTTTTAGCCTAACGGCTATGTGCTTACATCTTGCACCCTAAAGGACAGAGTTTTTCGTGCTAGTGGGATAAAATTTAAAAAGAGTTTTGCCACAAAGCGACCAAAACCTCTCATGGAGCCTTTTGTTGAGCTTGCTCTAAAGCCATTTGCGCATGCTTGCAATCCTTTTTAAAAGACTTCGTGATAAAATTAACCTTAAGCGTCGAATCAAAGGCTTCATGGCATTTTTTAAGCTTGTGATCGCGCTCTTGTGGGTCTTGCAAGTAATATTTCACTGAATGCACAAAACTGAAATGAAACCCCATAGGAGGGATACGGCTATCTGGAGTGCCTTCGCAAAAATCGCTACAATAACTGCTTTGCGACTTTAACCCCCCCAACACCATTAAAAATAAAAAAATTATCTTTTTCATCAATACTCCTTTATCCTTTTTATCCGCCAAAATACACCAACGCTGAACCCCAAGTCAATCCCCCACCAAAAGCGTCTAAAAGCATTAAATCGCCCTTTTTCAAACGCCCCTCTTCATAAGCTTCACCCATGGCCATAGGGATACTGGCTGCTGAAGTGTTGCCGTATTTATGCACGGTTAAAACCACTTGCTCATCTTTAAAATCCAAATGCTCTCGCACCGCTTGAATGATCCTAAAATTAGCTTGATGCGGGATAAACAGACGCACATCTTCAGGTTTGAGAGCGTTTTTTTCTAAGATCATTTCCACATCTTTTAAAAGCGTTTTCACCGCCAGTTTAAACACTTCATTGCCTTTCATGCACAAAAAAGGCTCTAAAGCTTCTTCTTTAGCGTTAAAGGGCGTGGGTTTTAGAGTCCTTGGCGTATAAAGATAATTAGAAAAATTCCCGTTCGCTGAAATCTGCACGTCTAAAATGCTTTCTTTTAAATGTTTGGTTCTGCCTATCACGCACGCCCCAGCCCCATCGCCAAATAAAATACAAGTCCCCCTATCTTTAAAATCCAACACGCTGCTCGTTTTTTCTGCCCCCACAATCAGCACATTTTCGCACATCCCGCTCTCAACATAAGCCTTAGCCACCGATAATAAATAAATAAAACCCGTGCAAGCGGCTGAAATATCAAACGCCGGCTTGTTTTCAATGCCTAATTTCGCGCTCAACACGCAAGCAGTTGAAGGCATGGCCAAAAAATCAGGGCTTAAAGTCGCTACAACCACCAAATCAATGTCTTTTGGGGTTAAATGCGCTCTCTCTATGGCTTGTTTAGCCGCTATTACCCCTAAATCGCTGCTTTTTTCTTCATCGTTAGCGAAACGGCGCTCTTTGATACCGGTTCTTTTTTCTATCCATTCATCGCTGGTATCCAAAAATTGCTGAAACTCTGCATTTTTCACACGCTCGCTTGGAACATGCATCGCAATGGATTTAAGAGAGGCGTAAAATTCCATTCAATCCCCTTAACATAGTCATCTTTAAGCGTCTTGCTGATCACTTTGATGCGCAGAAACGCTAGGCTTCAAGCTCTCAAACGCTTGAGTAATCCTCAAACAAACCTGACTTTCAACAGCGCTAATAGCCTGATAAATCGCGCATTCAACCGCTCTAGCGTTGCTCTTGCCATGGCTAATGATCACGCTTTTATTCACGCCCAAAAGCGGTGCTCCCCCATATTCAGCGTAATCGGTTTTTTGTTTTAAAATACCAAACGCATTCTTAAGCATCAAAGCCCCCATTTTAGATTTAAAAGAGCTTTTAATTTCATCTTTAAAAATAGAGCCTATCGCGCTAGCGACCCCTTCTGTTGTCTTTAAGACCACATTCCCCATAAAGCCATCGCAAACCACTACATCCACAACCCCTTTGAAAATATCGCTCCCCTCCACATTGCCATAAAAGAAGTCATAAGCTTTCAGCATTTTATGCGTTTCTTTAACGAGCATGTTCCCTTTAATATCTTCTTCGCCATTACTCAAAAGACCCACCTTAGGGCTGTCATAATGCAACACGCTTTTAGCGTATTCATACCCCATAAGAGCAAAATCAATCAAATATTCAGGCTTGCAATCCGTGTTCGCCCCTGCGTCTAACAGCACGCTAGGGCGTTTGCCAACGCTAGGCATCAAAGTGCAAATAGCAGGCCTTTCAACCCCCTTGATACGCCCTAAACGCAAGGTGGCTAATCCCATAGTCGCTCCGCTATGCCCCGCTGAAATCAAAGCGTCAGCCCCATTTTTTAAAATATCCATGCCCAAGTAAATGGAAGATTCCTTACGCTTGATCGCCTCAGTGGCGGCTTCTTCCATTTTAATGTAATCTTGCGTGTGGATCATTTCCACTTTGCTGGCTAACTCTTTAGAAATAAAAGGGGTCGCTTTGTCTTTATCCCCCACTAAAACCGCACTAAAACTCTTATTCTCTAAAGCCCTTGAGACTCCCTCAATAATGGGTAAAACCCCATGGTCAGCCCCCATTAAGTCTATTACAATTTTCATCATGCGTCCTTAAAAGGCTTGTTGCAATCCGTTGCAATCCTTTAAAATACTTTCTATCACTAAAGATAGCTTTTATATTAGTATTCTTTAGTAAATTTGTTAATATGGTGGGGAAGCTTCCAAGTGCCATCTTTGGCTTTCACAGGTTTAGCCAACTTAACGCTATAATGCGTGCGCCTTTTTGCCGCTCTTGTCTTACTCACTCTTCTATCAGGTACTGCCATAAATTCTCCTTCATTTCAATCTGCATAATGGTAGTCTAATTTAATAGACTCCACTTCAGAGCGTAAAATCTCGCTCAAATCAATAAAACCATTGAAAGATTCAATAACATCTAAATTATCAAAATCCAAACTTTGGCTTTGCGTATCCCACAACCCGTCTGAAATATGCAAAACCAACGACTCATCAAGGTTTTTTTTAAACTCTTTACCGCTTGTATCGCAAATAAGCATCAATTCACCCTTAAGGCACGCTTCCAAACGAAACAATTTCGCCCCCACCCGCACAACTTCGCCCTCTAAAACCACTCCCTCATGCTCTAAAGAAAACGCTCTAGGTGCATTAAAAGCGATTTTACGCATTTCAAATTGCATGCTTACTTAAAACGCCCTTAAATCTTAAAGATCCCTAGCGGCAAAAAAGAAAGCGATTTCATTGTGTGCGTTTTCTAAGCTATCGCTCCCATGCACCGCATTAGCGTCAATGCTTTCAGCAAAATCCGCCCTAATAGTGCCTTTTTGGGCGAGTTTGGGATCAGTCGCTCCCATAAGATCTCTGTTTTTAGCCACCGCATCTTTGCCCTCTAAAACCATAACCACTACCGGACCACTGACCATAAATTCTATCAAATCTTTAAAAAAGGGTCTCTCTCTGTGGATCGCATAAAAGTTTTCAGCGTCTTTAACGCTCAAATGCAAGTGTTTCATGGCAATGACTTCCAAACCGTTACTCTCAAAGCGATCAATGATTTTGCCTACCACTTTTTTCTTAAGCGCATCCGGTTTAATAATAGACAGCGTTCTTTGTTTCAATTTAAACTCCTTGTGAATTGTTGATTATACAAAAACTTTTTAAAATATTACCCTTAAAATATTTTTTCAACGCTTAAAGAACGCTTTAATCTCCTCAGCTTTGTTGGTTTTTTCCCAAGTGAATTCCTCTAACTCGCGCCCAAAATGCCCATAAGCTGAAGTGAGCGAATAAATGGGTCTTAATAAATCCAAGCTTTCAATAATGCCTTTTGGCGTGAGTTTGAAAACCGCTTTCACGCATTTTTCCAACTCCGCGCTTGAATACTTGCTCGTGTTATGCGTGTTCACATAAACAGACACTGGCTCTATCACCCCAATCGCATAAGCAAGTTGCACGGTCGCTTTATCGCAAACCCCACTCGCTACCAAATTTTTAGCCACATAGCGGGCCGCATAAGCCGCGCTCCTATCCACTTTACTAGGGTCTTTCCCGCTAAACGCTCCCCCGCCATGCGGGCAACTCCCCCCATAAGTATCCACGATGATTTTTCTGCCCGTCAAGCCCGCATCGCCTTGCGGCCCACCGATAACAAATTTTCCTGTAGGATTGACAAAAAACTTGATATTGTCATGCAAATATTCTTTGGGTAAAACCTTATACACGATCTCTTCAATCACGGCTTCTTTTAAATGTTTTTGCGAAACTTCTGGGGAATGTTGGGTGGAAATGACGATCGTATCAATGCTTACAGGCTTGTTGTTTTCATAACGCACGCTCACTTGAGACTTGCCATCAGGCCTTAAAAAAGGCAAAGTGTTGTCTTTTCTTTTTTGAGCCAGAGCGAAAGTGAGCTGGTGCGCTAAATGAATGGGTAAGGGCATGAGCGTCTCAGTCTCTTTGCATGCATAACCAAACATAAGCCCTTGATCCCCTGCCCCAATCTCGCCATCTTCTCTATCCACGCCTTGATTAATATCAGGGCTTTGCTCGCCAACGCCATTCAAAACCGCCGCACTTCTGTAATCAAAGCCATAAAGAGCGTCTGTATAGCCAATCTTTTTAACCACTTCTCTTGCAATCTCTTGCATAGGGGCATAAACAGAAGTTTTTAACTCGCCAGTGATCATGCAAAAACCATTAGAAACTAAAGTCTCGCATGCGACTTTGGCTTTTTGATCCCGCTCAATAATGTAATCTAAAACCGCATCGCTGATTTGATCAGCCATTTTGTCAGGATGCCCCTCGGTTACTGATTCAGAAGTGAAAAGAAAACTATCTTTCATTGATTGTCCTTATTAAAATAATCATTCGTATTCAAAATGGGCTTATTATAGCTTATTTCACAACTCCAACCAAACCGCACGCTAAAAACCCTAAAAACCACAAAAGCAAAAATCTTTTTTAAGAGCCACAAGATAGGGGCTTATTTGAAAAAACCGAACGATTTTTGGCTTTCAAATACCCAAGCGGGGGGTTAATCTTTTTGTCTCACAATCAAAACAACATTTTTAAAAGCTAACGCATTTTAAACTAACCAAACGCCTAAAAAAAGGGCGTTAAAATATAAAAGGAGCTCAAAAAATGAGACAAGAATACGAGACAGCAGCAAGCTTCAACGAGCTTAAAGCAATCACGCAAGCGATCATGCTAAAAAAGGGCACGCCAAAGAACGCAACCAACCAAGAAAGCGATCGAACGCAAGAAATCCACAACGCAAACGCTAAAGCGAACGCGCAAGAGCGAACGCAAGAAATCCACAACGCAAACGCTAAAGCGAACGCGCAAGAGCGAACGCAAGCAAGCGCACAAACAAGCGAGAACGCCAACGCAAGCGATCTCACGCAAAAAACCACGCTTAAGCCTAAATCTAGCGCGCAAACTAAAAAACAGCGCTTAAATCCCACAAAAAAAGCCTTTAGCGAGCGTCAAAAAACCGCATTTAGAGACCACTCACAAGCAAGCGCTAAAAAACGCCTACAAACCAACCAGGGCAACAACTCAAGCTTAAGAGAAAAGCCAAGCGATGAAGCCTTAAAACCAGGCTTAGCCACACACCAAGAAAAAGGGGGCAACAATGAATCCTAACAAAAATCTAAAAAATCTAAACAAGCCTTTAAAAAAGGCGGATCGTTTTGAATGGGTTTTATTGATAGGCTTTAGCGTGATTTTAGCTACAGCTTACGCCTTAAGGAGTTTGTTATGAATAATAGCACCTTCACTTTGTTCACACGAGAATACAAAGGCGAGCCTACGCTATATCTTAACTACCACGATAAGAAAAATAAGCGCTTTAGAGTGAGCTTGAGAAAAGCCACAGACTGCCTAAAAATGAACACGGATGAAGCTTTAGAATATTTCCAAACTAAAAGCCTAAAAGAGATTTTAGCGTTCATTAAGCGATTAGAAGCGATGAAAAACGCTAATAAGCGCGTTAAAAACGCCGAAAAACGAACGATAATAATACAACGAAAGATTACTATCCTTGAAGTGTTAAAACGCTTTTTAGCGTTAAAAATAGGGCTAAAACAAACGAGCCTTAATTCTTTAGAAAATGTTTTTAATAGCATTTTTAGGATCATGAGCTTGAAAGAAAGCGATAAGCTTAAGAAAATCACTAAAGAAAAAATCGCGCTTTATCACGAAGCCACGCTAAAACACTACAAGAAAAACACGATCCACAACCTGAACGCTAACCTAAAAAGCTTTTTAGAGTTTTGTGAGACGGAGGGATTTATTGAAAAAAGCCCGTATTTTTCTGTGACGCTCAAAAACGCGCAAGAAGCCACAGCGATCATGCCCTTCAACTTAGAAGAGGTTAAGGCCCTCATTGAAAACGCGCAAAGCTTAAGATTAAAAGCGTTTTTAACGGTAGCATTTCTTACCGGCTTACGCACCGGCGAGCAGTTAGCTTTAACGTGGGAAGACATTGACTTTAACGAGAAAACGATCACCATTAACAAATCCTTGAACGAATTAGGAACCATCACAACGCCTAAAAACAAGCCAAGCATTAGGGAGGTTGATCTGTTAGAGCCAGTGGAGAAAATCCTAAAAGAGCTACAAGCGAGCGAACCCGCTAATAAAAAATTTGTTTTCATTAGCATGCCCAAACGCACGACCATGTTTCAAAGGGCTTTTAGAGCGCTTTTAAAAGCGTTAAACCTAAAAGACCGAAAGCTTTACA
>NZ_CBOO010000015.1:0-23254 GCF_000476015.1 Helicobacter pylori SA37A
TGTTTGGAGTTGTTAAATTTAGAGATTTGTTAAGAGAATATTTAGGCGAGACAAACAGAGCGTTAAGGTATTTGATAGAAGGTTATAGCAAGCAATGTTTTTTAGCTAAAGTTTTTGGTAGGAAGCCACTTAGCCATGAAAAATGCAATATCTTTAATCTGTCGCTTCAAATCAATTGTTCAAAAAACATGCTACTTAGCATAAAATAAAAAATCCTTGAATCAAGCCCAAGTTTGAGAATTATCGGCTTGAAGTGTTCTTTTTCTTACAATTTTTATCAATGTCAAAATCACATGCTTTTTGCATGTATTCTTCAGCCTTTTGTTTATCCTTTTCCACGCCTAACCCATACCGATAAGACTCTGACAACCCTTCATAAGCTCTAGAAGAACTCATATCAGCCGCCATTTTATAATAGACAATCGCCTTATCTTTGTCTGGTTCAATACCCAACTGATCATTTCCGCTATAATAAATATCCCCTAAAAGGATATAAGCTTCTACATTACCCTTATGCATCGCTTTTCTAAAGCACTCTGTCGCTTTCACATAGTTGCTTGGAACTCCCCTACCCTCCATATACATGATGCCTAAGTTGATATAAGCGTTAGTATAGCCTTTCTCCGTAGCTATTCTAAAATATTCCACGGCTTTCTTTTCATCTTTAGGAACGCCCCTACCCTCTTTATACATCACGCCTAAATTGTTATACCCTCTAGGTATATCGTTATCAACCGCTTTTTGAAAATATTCAGCCGCTTTCTTGTAATCTTTAGGCACACCCCTACCATTTTCATACATGATCCCTAAAAGAACATAAGCAAGCGGCTCGCCATTTTTAATAGCGCTCTTATAAAAAGAAGCCGCTCGCTCATATTCCTTATTATTATAGGCTTCCTCCCCTTTATAAATATAATTCCTTTTTTGCTCAAGGTGTTCTGCACCAAGAGCGCTAAATAAACATAAACTTGCCAAACAAATCTTTAAAGCTAATTTGCTTGCGTATCCCATCGTTACTCCTCTACTATTAATTAAGATCAAACATAATGTCAATAGCTATCAATCTTAAAAAAAGAAATTGCATGCGTTCTAGAACCAGCAAACATTCTCAAACTCCATTCTGCATACACCATTTTAGATCTAATATCGTCTCTTGTAATGAGAGATTTTACACTATTTTTATAAATCTTAAAACTAAATTTAAGACTTTCTCGCTAAAAAGCCCCCCTCCCAAAAAAATAAGGCTAAATAGAATTAAAATTCTTTCCTTGGATCCGTTGATCCATAGAAAACGCTCCCTTTAGTTTTAGGCAAAACTTGGATCGCATTCACATCGCCCATGACCGGCTTAGTAACAATCTGATAGCCCATTTTAGTGAGGTTATCTTTCACATCAGCGGGCATGCCAAACTTTTCAATCCTTAATTCATCAGGCAGCCATTGCATGTGGAATCTAGGGGCTGAAACCGCTTCAGAAATATTCATGTTGTAATCAATGACATTAGAAATCACTTGCAACACCGTAGTGATAATCCTAGACCCTCCAGGGCTTCCCACCACCAAAAAAACCTTATTGTTTTTCAACACGATCGTAGGCGACATGGAGCTTAAAGGGCGCTTATTGGCTTCAATCGCATTCGCATCGCCCCCCACTAAACCATAGAGATTGGGGTTTCCTGGTTTTATGGAAAAATCATCCATTTCATTGTTCAATAAAAATCCTGCCCCATCAATACTAGCAGCACTCCCATAAGAAGCGTTAATGGTGTAAGTAACGCTGACCGCATTCCCCCACCTGTCCGCTACAGAATAATGCGTGGTGTTGCTCCCCTCATGCAACTGCCCCATTCCTGGCTTGATTTGAGAGCTTGGCGTGACCGTATCTGGCTGGATAGCGTCAAAAATCTTTTTGGCATACGCCTTATTGATGAGTTTATCCACCGGCACCGAAACAAAATCAGCGTCTCCCATATAAACCGATCGGTCCGCATAAGCTTGACGCATCGCTTCTGCAACGATATGGATATTCTTAGAAGCCCCATACCCAAGGGTGCTTAAATCCGCATTTTCCATGACATTTAAAATCTGGATCAAATGCGTACCTCCCGAACTTGGTGGCGACATAGAAATGATCTTATACCCACGATAGCTCCCTACCACGGGTTTGCGCCATTTCACATTGTAACTGGCTAAATCTTCTTTAGTGATAATCCCTCCATTTTTTTTCATGTCTTTCTCAATAAGATCAGCGACTTGCCCTTGATAAAAGCCTTTAGCGCCTAGCGTTTTGATTTGATTCAAAGTCTTGGCTAGATCTTTTTGGACAAACAAGTCCCCTTCTTGATAATCAAGATGCCCTTTTTTAAAAAAATACTTTTTGCTAGAACTGTATTTTAAAAACCGCTCCCTTGCTTCTTTTAGGGTTTCTGCTTGTCTTTGTGAAATCGCATAACCATTTTCAGCCAATTTAATGGCAGGATCAATGAGTTGCGATAGTTTTTTGGTGCCGTATTTTTTCAACATCGCTTCCATGCCCGCCACCGTTCCAGGAACCCCAGCCGCCAAATAGCCATCTTCGCTGAGTTTAGGGACTACATTGCCTTGCTTGTCTAAAAACATGTCTTTAGTGGCTTTCAAGGGGGCTTTTTCTCTAAAATCTAAGGCAACATTTTCACCATTAGCCAAATGGATAACCGCAAAACCGCCTCCACCAATATTGCCTGCTGCAGGATGGACAACCGCTAGAGCAAATCCCATCGCTACAGCCGCATCAATCGCATTACCTCCCTCTTCTAAAACCTTTTGCCCAATTTCAGTGGCTAGCGGGTGGCTAGAAAGGGCTAAGCCTACTTTAGTGTTTTTAATGGGCGGGTAACTCGCTGCGCTCAAAGGGCTTAACAAACCCAAAGAGAGCACTATCACGCCCAAGCCAATCGTCTTTAAAAAACTCCGTCTCATCTGTTTTCCTTTCAATCAGTTACGCTTAAAATTTCGTTGTTATTATAACACAAGCTTTACAAAACACCCTCTCGCTTATAGCTTGTAATTGCTATTAAGCATTATCGTTAATGAGTTTTAAAACAAATAAAGCTTAAAAATAAGTTAAATAGGGCTTATTTGATCAAAACGCTATGGGTAGAAAAATTATTGTTTAATCCCCAATAAAGTGTCTATCATCCGATCAATAGCGCTAATGACCTTAGCGTTAGCCGCATAGCCGCTTTGAAACTTGATCAAATTCACCATTTCTTCATCCACGCTCACTTGCGAAATAGAGAGTTGCTCTTTTTTAATGGTTTCTAACATGCTCTTTTTGGTGTCCAAAATACGCCCTGATTTTTCAGCGTCCGTGTTGATTTTACCGGTTAAAAATTGATAAAACTCGCTGATTTTCATTGGTTTAATGTCAAACTTGTCGTTATAAAAATCCACGCTATCGTATTGCAATTGCTGCATCATGTTCGCCACATCAAAATTCCCGTTAATGGGGGCAAGCCATGGGCGGATAGTGGTAGGCTCTTTTTTGTATTCTTTATTCAAGCTGATGTTAGAAGCGTCATCGCCTTGAAAAAAAGGGTTGAGCTTTAACGCTCCCATAAAATTCGTGCCGTTATCTTTCATAGAAACAAACAACCCTTGCGAAGCGTTTTTAGGCTGGATAACAAACTTTTTAGTCTCATTGTTAAAGCTCGCTGTGAAATAATCATCAAAATCGTTTTCGGTGTTGTTGTCCTGATTGTCATCGGTGTTAGCGTTAATGGCTTGGATAATATCGTTCATGGTTGTAATGGGTGTGATAGCAATGGTTTTTCTGGCGATTTCTTTACCATCGGTGTTGTAAGCGATTAAATCAAACGAGCCGTTTTTGATATTATAGTTAGTGTCTTTAAAGGCTTCATCGCTGTTAAACTCCACCGGCTCGCCCTCAATATGATGACTCGCGCTTTGAGCGTAAATCGCATTAGTGGATTCTATCAAGCCCTTAGCAAAAGAATCCAACAAATCAATATAATCTTGCAACTTGCCCTTCAAAGTCCCGTTAGAGCCGTCATTATACACATTTAATAACGCCCCCACTTTTCCCTGATTGAGCTTGTCGGTAATATTAGTTATCTTAAAATCATCGCTTTGAAAATAGATTTGGTTCAAACCCCCTTTATTTTCGGATTCTTTAACCACTAAAGGATGGAAAATAGAGCCATCAATGATATTGAACCCATGCCCGATATTAAGGTTATAGCTCTCATCAAAATCCGCTGAGTCTTTATCTGTGAGCGAATGAGTCTTAATGCTGCTTTTAAAAACATTCCCCCCTAAAAGCTCTCGCAAATGAAACTCTAATTCATCTCGCTTATCCCTTAATTCATTGGCATGCTTTAAACTCTTGTTGTTTTCCACTTCTTTAATGCGTTTATTGATCTCAGCGATTTGAGAACCCAGACTATTGACTTCTTTGATCACGCTTTTTAATTCTTCGCTCGCTTTATGCTGTAAGGTCGTTAATCTTTCTCTGGTGTCTTTAATGTTGTGCGTTAAAGCTTCTGTTTTTTGAGCGAGAGCCTGTTTTTGAGCGGAGTCTTTGGCGTTTTTAGACAATTCTTTCCATGAGTTAAAATAATCTTGCAAATCCGTAAAAAGGCTCGCTTCATCAATGTCCGGGAAATACGCACTCGCTTCTTTTAAATGCGAAAACTCTGTATCGTAATAAGTGTTTTCGTAATTAGCTTTCGTGTAACGAGCAAAAACAAACTCATCATGCACCCTTTCAATGGCTTCTACATCCACGCCCATATTCACATTTTTAGTGCCATACATATAGGCCGCTTGGGGCTTTGTAATCACGCGCTGACGGCTATAAAATTCATCGCTGGCGTTAGAAATATTATTCCCGGTAACATCCACCATGCTCTGATGGGCTTGTAGGCCCGTGTAAGAAGTGTTGAGTGAAGATAAGATTCCGCCCATTTTACGCCTGCACTCTTAAAAAATGGCTCCCCACATGCCTAGAGCCTTTATAATCGCAAGTGTCATGGGGGATGATTTGTTGGATGAGTGAAGAATAAAACTCCGAAACCGCAAACGCCATGCGCGAATAAATCAAGTTTTGTTCTTTTAAAAAAAGCAAGGATTCTCGCATCTGGTTTAAAAAATCGCTTGTTTTTTCGTCCAATAATTCACTCATCTCCTTATTAGGGAATTGTTTTTTTAAGGATAACATTTGTGCATCTATACTCGCTTTTTCGTTTTCAAAAGCTTGAATCACCAGCTGTTTTTGGGTGTTTCTTTCAAAAATTTCAGTGTGTTTAGCGAGCTTGATGTCTCTTATATCGCACTCGGTTAAATCAATCAATTCTTTTAATTGCTTTAGCGCGTTTTCTAAATGAGAATGTAAAACGACCATGACAAATCCTTTGGCTCTTGTTTCAGCCGTAATCAAGCAAATACTATGCCATTTTTAGTTTTATTATAAAACTCAATTTCTTAAGGGGATAGGGGTATTTTGAAATCATTTTCCCCTTAAAGCTTCCTTATTAAATCGCCTTTAACATTTGTTTAGCGATTGCAGCAATCACATTCACGCTCATCGCATTCCCTGCTTGGGATAACAAATGGCTTTCTTTAAAATGTGGATTATCTTTAATCTTAGTGATCAAATCCCTAGGAAATCCTTGCAAAAGCAAGCTTTCAATAGCGTTTAATTTTTTGATTTTGCCTTTTTGGATATAAAACAAACCATGCCGAGAAGTCCTTAAAGTAGGAAAAACATTAAAATACAACCTTAAATCAGATTGTCTTGTATCTAAAACGGCGTTTTCTAAAGTTAAGATATTCTCTAAAAAAACCCGGTTGTGGTTGTATGGGTTGTGCAAGTATCTTTGAAAAATAGCGTTACTCACATCCAAATAGCATTCATTGCCAGCGTCTAAAAAATCCTTAAAACAATAATCATTGGCTAAACCTAAAGGGAAATGAAATGGGTGTTTCAAATCCTTCCTAAACCCTACAATATAAATGCGTTCTCTATTTTGGGCTAATTGGAAATCAGCACTGTTTAAAATTTGATAATAAGTTGTATAGCCTGCTTCTTGCAAGGCTTTTATAATAATATTAAAAGTTGCCTTTTTATTATGATTGATCAAGCCTTTAACATTTTCAAGCAAGAAAAATTTGGGCTGTTTAACTTTTAAAATGCGAATAAGCCCATAAATAATCGTCCCTCTTTCATCTTCAAGCCCCTTCCTTTTGCCATTGATAGAAAAAGCCTGACAAGGAAACCCGCTAACTAACGCATCAAAATCGGGTAAATCATTAGGGTTGATTCGCATCAAATCCCCAAAATTATGGGTATCTTTAAAAAATAATTCATAAGTTCTAAGGGCTTCATGATTGATTTCGGCATGCCCTACGCATTTTAAATGGCATCGCTCCAAGCCCAAACGGCCTCCACCAATACCAGAGCAAAAATCCATAAAAGTTAAAATCCCCAATCAATCATTCCTAACACACGACTAAAAACATGCCCTATTTAAGAAAGCAACAAACTCATTTTAAAACACAGAGAAACTAAAATTTAATGAAAAGCAAAATCACAGCAAGAATAAACCCCCTAGAAATGAAGCCCTTAAACCCCCTAGCTTATCCCCAACAAATCCTGTGCCATTTTGTGAGAAGTCTCATGCAAGTTGATTTTATACTGGTTATTTTCAATCGCTTTCTTGATTTCAGCTACCCTATCAAGAGCGGCCTCATTGTTTTCAACTTTTTCATTCTTTTCCACACGCTTATAATTCCCCAAAGACTGCACCGGAGCAAGAGAAGAAACGGCATTAATCATTGTAAAATCCTTTAATTTGATATTCATTCCATTACAGCAAGTATCGGCAAAAAAGAAAAAAAGTTAATGGATTTTTGAAATCTGTTTTTGCAATTCCTTACCAAATTTCTTGGTGGTGGTGATGGGTTTTTTTCCGGTTTCTGCCACAGAGCCAAACGATTGCGATTGCAAACTTTTAAACATAAAAAACATCAAAAAAATTAAAATATAGCAAAATAAAAAAAAGCAAATGGTAGGGAATAGCCAATTTTTGAGATTAGAACCATTCATGACCTTGCCTTTTAAAGACTCCTATACCCTACTACCCATGCGAGCATGAACAACCACAGCCCCCACCTTTCTTCCCGCCATGACCCCCATGACCGCCACAGCAACCTGTCCCACCGCCATGGTGTGAAGCTAAAATTTCTTCTTCGCTCACTTCCCTAAAACCTAAAACCTTGAAACGAAACGCTAAAGTTTTCCCGGCTAACGGGTGGTTATAATCCACCATCACATGCGTAGTGCTAAAATCTTTGATAGTGGCTTGAATGGTTTGATTATCTTCAGTTTGCCCAAAAACGCTCATGCCTTTTTCTAATTCAATGCCTTCAAATTGATCTCTAGGAACTTCTTGCAAATAGCTGCTTTCATAAACCCCATAAGCTTCTTCTGGGGCGATAACAACCTCTTCCCATTCGCCAATTTGAGCCTTTAATACCGCCTTTTCTAACCCTGCTATGATTTGATTAGCGCCTACAATAAACTCTAAAGGCTCTTTAGAAATATTGCTGTCTAGCACTTCGCTAGAGCCTTGTTCTCTCACTTCATATTCAATCAAAGCGACTTGTTTGATTGATTCTAAATCATGGTTTTGCATGGTGGTGTTTCTCCTTGTTTTCTAAGATTTTTTGTGCCATTTTAGCTTGTTCGCTTGAAGGATACAAGTGCTGCAAAGTGTTTAAAAATTTATAATAGTTTTGATCGTCTTTGATTTTTTTAAACGACCATGCCGTATGCCACAAAAGCACAGGCATGTAAGACGCTTTTTTATTTAAAAGAGCGCTCTCTTTGTAATACTTGATCGCTTCTCTATACTTTTTCTCTCCATAAGCCACTTCTCCAAGAACATAACGCACATAATAAAGTCTGTAACTATTGGCTTCTAACCACAACAAACGCTCTTTGGCTTCTGCATAGGATTTATTTTTAAAAAAAGACAGAGCTTCTTGAAAAATCTCTTTTTGCTTGGACAGATCTTTATCAAACTCAACTTTCGCCTTTTCTTGGGTTTTTTTCTCTTGATTTTTTGGGGCTTCGGCTTTTAAAGAGGGGTTTTTATTGGCCGGAACGCTTGGTTTGAGCGGCTTTTCAGCTTTTTCCTCTTGTTCTTTTAGGGCTTTTTGGATTAAGGCAATTTGTGAAACCAAATCCTGGCTTAACTTGGTCAATAATTCACTCATCTCTTTATTTTGCTTGTCTAACTGCTGGATAGCTTGCTGGTTAGCGTGAATCTCATTCCTCAAATCCTCTAAAGTTTGCGATTGCTGCTTTAATGTGTTAGCTTGCACTTCTTGCGAAGCTTTTAAGGCTCGCAAGGATTCTTCTTGGGAAAGGATAGCGTTATTGAGATCTTTAATCTTATTAGCCTGCCCCTCATAAACGCTCCTTAGACCCTCTTGAGCTTGAGTGTTAGCCTCTACTTGCGAATGGATTTTGGTCAAAATATTAGAAAAATTCTTACTATTGACTTGCAATTGTTTGAGTTCTTTTTTGGTAGCCCCGCTTTGCAAATCAAACGCTGAAGGCTCCCCATTGAGAAAAAAGGGAGCGATAAAAGGGATAAAAAAAAGCCTTTTCATCCTAGAATTACTTCACTAATTTGACATCCACTCTTCTGTTTTCTTTATAACACTCTCTAGTTTTTTGGGCACATTTGGGTTTGGTTTCACCAAAACTGATGGTTTTGATCATATCTTTTTCTACCCCCTTAATGACTAAAGCGTTTTTCACGCTCAAAGTCCTTTTAACGCCAAGTGCTTGGTTGTATTCGCTAGAGCCAAATTCATCGGTATTGCCTTCCAAAAGCACTTGCATGTGGTTTTCTTTAGCTTTTTGCACGATCTCATCTAAAGTCTCTTGATCGGATTCTTTGATCTCATACTTGTCAAAATCAAAATAAATAGAAGCGATGATAGTCCCACCCTCAACAGCCGGCTTTTCTTCAACCACTGGAGCTGGCTCTTCTTTAGGCTCTTCTTTCTCTGGAGCTGGTTCTGTAGTAACAGGTGCAGTCTGAACCGTTTTAGCGCTCACATCGCCAGCCACAGTCTTATTATCCATTTTATGACTACAGCCAGCTACCAATAAAAAAGCTACCAAGAAACTAAATGCAGAAGATCTTTTCATTATAAATTCTCCAAGAATCAAATTTTAATAAATGCAAATATTAACTCACATTCGCTTAATCTAACCTTACCAATCAAAGGCTTGTATTTTCACATTCTTTAAAGGGAATAAAAAACTCTGATTATAGTCTAGCAAAATAAGCCCCATGGCGTATTCTTGGGGTGTCTTTTTGATATACATGATATTTCTCCCATCCGTAGAAAAACGAGGCATCTGGTTAGAGCCATTCACGGTAAGTCTGCGGATATATTTGCTGTTTAGAGTGATCAAATTCAAATTAAACACCGTTTTGCCAAATTCATTAAGGTTTTCTCGGCTCACATACACAATGCTGTCTTTATAAGCGTCAATAGATTCATTGCTTCTTCCTTCATAAAGGAGTTGCTCCGCGCTCTCTTTTAAGCCCAATTTCTTCATGTAGATGTTAGGATAGCCGGATCTATCCGAAACAAAAGCCATGGACTTGTCATCTTCTAAAAACACTCCTGAGACATCTATCCCAGGATAGCGCGTTATTTTGGTTTTAGTTTTTTTATGCGTGTCATACAAATACACATCCGGTTGGCCATCAGGGGCTAAAGACATTAAAATTTTAGAGCCATCAGAACTCACGCTAGAGACCACAGCCATTCCTTGAGAGCTAGCGATATTCTCATGAGTGGCTTTTTGAATGTTGTATTTTAAAATCATGGGCGTTCTTTCGCCATACTGCGTGTAATAAAACTCCGTTTGTTCAGCGTTCGCCCATTTAGGGAAAATATTGAGCCTATTGTTTTTGATGATTTCTTTTTGATAACGCATCGTATAATCGGCTAAGGCGATATTTGTGATTCCTGGTCCAATGTATTTAGAAAAAACAATAAGGCGCTTCATCCAAGCGATAGAAGGGGCTTTTAAATAATCATTCACCACAATGGCCATGTTGTGCGCTGCAAAAGGGTATAAATCTGAACTTAAAATGGGGTAGTCAAAAGTTTTAACAAGAGCGCTTGTATTGACATCATAAAGTTTTAATCGTGAAATTTTATTGCCGTTTTCTAAAGCCACACTCACCAGCGCTACAAGATGGACTTTTTTATCCTTGAGTTCTGCGTAATTGATAGCGCCTTGATCCTTGTTTTGAGAAACATCAAAATGCTGGCTAGTCTTTAAATCGTTCGCTAAGACTTCATGCAATTTTAAAGCGTAATTGGCATCGTTGTCTATGGAGTAGCGCACTTCAATCTTAGGAAGTTTTTGAATGGTTTTAATAATATCTAGTGTTTTATCTGTTGCAAAAAGCCCTGTAGTATATATTAAAAAAAGCCATAAATACCTCATTGTTCTTCCTTAGTGGTGAAATTAACTTGAATAGAAATCATGTTTCCTCCCGGGTATGGGGGAAAATCCACTTTCTTTAAATCATTTAAAAGGGTCATCACACTCTTGTTATAATCCTTAAAATCAGAGTAACTAAGAATGGTATAATCAAACTCCCCATCTTTAGTGATCATAATCAGAGCGCTCACTGAAGCCTTGTGATAAAAAACCCCTTTCCAACCTTTATATAAAATTTGATAGATTTGAGCATACCACTCTTGATAGGCTTTTTCATCAACCCCATCTTGTTTAGGGATTTGCAAATCTAAAGTTTTGTTTTTAACGCTTTCTAGTTTTTGCGCGAATTGATCCAAATTCTGTTGCAAACCTTTCAACATCTCTTGATTTTTTTGGTTTTGCTTTAAGCGTTGCTGTTCTTTTAAACGCCTTTGCTCTTCTTCTTGCTCATTTTTTTGCTCATCTTTTTGAGCGTTTGTGTCTGTCTTTTCTTGAAAATCATTGAGTGAAGAAAAAATCTCTTCAAGGCTTTCTTCTTGTTCTTTAGGATCAATAAAATCGCCCTCCTTATCAGTTGCATTTTTTTCAACTACTTTTTCATCTTTTTTTTCTTCTACTTTTTCTTCTACTTTTTCAGCTACTTTTTCAACTGCTTTTTCATCTTTTTTTTCTTCGCTTGGCAAATCTTCTAAATTCAAATCAATGGCTTGTTCGTTTTTTTTGCCCAAATCTAAAAGGATTTTCTCCGCTTCTTTATTATGCCTTTCTAGCAACAAGCCATACAACAACAAAGCATAGAGCAAGAACGCTAAAAAGCCAGAAACAACAAAGATCGCGCTCTTACTCATGCAAATTAGCCCTGCTTTTTAAGGACTTGTGATTAAAGAAACTTTTAAAAAACCCGCTTCTTTAATCGTTTTTAACAAATAAATCACTTTGTCATAAGTCAATCGCTTGTCCGCACGGATACTCACCCTAGTATCTTTATCGTATTTTTTAGAAAGCAAGTTAAAAGTATCCGGAAAAGAGTTGTATTCATAGGTTTGACTATCTATATAGATTTTTGCGTCTTTATCCATGCGAATCTCAATCATTTTATCTTGAGTGGCTCTAGCAGTTTTTGAACCAGAAGGTAAAGCGATCTCTTCTTTATAAGTGAGAGTGGGCGTAGTTACCATAAGAATAGCCAATAAAACAAGCATCACATCCACTAAAGGCGTGATATTGAGTTCTGGCTTGTCTTCATCCCAATAGTTATCATAATTCATAAAAACCTTCTAACTCCCTATTTAAGATATTTATAAAATCCCCTTAAAGCTTTATTTTTTAGAAGACAAAATATCCACTTGCATCTGCACATAAACCGATAAATCATACACCTTGCGTTTTAAAATCAAGTAAAAAGAATAGGCTGGAATGGCCGCTAAAATACCTGCAGCGGTGGCGATAAGAGCCTTAGAAATAATGGGTGCGATCACCCCAAAAGACGCTTGACCTAACGCGCCCAAATTGTTAAACGCTTCTAAAATTTCAACCACCGTTCCAAACAAACCAATAAAGGGGGCTGTAGAAGAGATGATGCTCAACACCACTAAACCCGTCGTGCTTTGCTTAAGAACCTGGTGTTTCCAAGCCTGCAACAATTCATTAGAATACCTTTTGGTCTCATCATTTCTTTTTTTATTAAACATGAAATGCTCTGGAGCGTCTTGCGCCCCATTAAGAATGTTAGACAAAGATTGCATCTCGCGCTTGAGTTCAATCTTTAGCACAATGCTCTTATACAAAAAGACCCATAAAGTCATCACCAAATAGAGCGAAATCCAAACTAAAACAAGCGTGGTAACAAACCCGCTCTTATTGAAAAAATAAACGATTGAATCTAACATGATTATCCCCTTAAAGAGACTCAATCTTAGCCAGCACGCTAGAGACCGCTAACCTGTCAGAGCTTGCGTCCTCTAAAAGCTTTTTAGCCCTAGAGATAGCATCGTCTCTGTCGTCTGATTCTTTTTTAATAAAGACCGCCCCATCGGCTAAAATATCCACCCGTTCATTAGTAACTTCTGCATAGCCCCAATTGATCGCAATGTGCTCTTTTTGGTTTTCGGTTTCAATCTCAACCACTCCCGCCTGAAGCAAGGTGATCATGTTGCTATGCCCATAAAGCACCCCAAATTCCCCTTCAACTCCTGGCAACACAACGCTTTTAACCTCTCCTGTATAAACTTCCCCCTCAGGAACTACCACACTAATTTTCAACAAAGCCATCACAAAACCCTTAGGAATTTTTCATGTTTTTAGCTTTTTCTAAAACCTCTTGAATGCTGCCCACCATGTAAAACGCGTTCTCAGGAATATGATCGTATTTACCTTCTAAAATCCCTCCAAAGCCCTCTAAAGTCTCTTGGAGAGTCACATACTTACCGGGACTTCCCGTAAACACTTCAGCCACAAAAAACGGCTGGGATAAAAACTTCTCAATTTTTCTGGCCCTTTCAACCGTTTTTTTATCCTCTTCGCTCAATTCGTCTAATCCCAAAATCGCAATAATGTCTTGCAAATCCTTGTATTTTTGCAAAATTTGCTGGATACCGGTAGCGATTTCATAGTGTTTCTCACCGATCATTTGAGGGCTTAAAATCCTTGAAGTGGAATCTAAAGGATCCACCGCCGGATAAATCCCTTTTTCAGCGATCTTTCTATTCAACACCGTAGTCGCATCTAAATGCGCAAACACCGAAGCAGGGGCTGGGTCAGTCAAGTCGTCTGCTGGCACATACACCGCTTGAACCGAAGTGATAGAGCCATTTTTAGTGGAAGCGATACGCTCTTGCAGTTTCCCCATTTCCCCAGCTAGCGTGGGCTGATACCCCACGGCTGAAGGGATACGACCTAATAGTGCGCTCATTTCCGCACCGCTTTGAGCGTATCTAAAGATGTTATCAATGAACATCAACACATCTAAGCCCTTTTCATCACGGAAATACTCCGCCATTGTCAAGCCGGTGAATGCGATGCGATTCCTTGCTCCTGGTGGCTCATTCATTTGCCCATAGCACAGCGCGACTTTGTCTAAAACGCCCCCTTCTTTCATCTCAAAATACAGATCGTTCCCTTCTCTGGTGCGCTCCCCCACACCTGCAAACACCGAATACCCATTATGCTTATAAGCCACATTATGGATAAGCTCCATAATGATCACCGTTTTCCCTACGCCAGCCCCGCCAAACAAGCCTACTTTACCGCCCTTAGAATAAGGTGCAAGCAAGTCAATGACTTTAATACCGGTTTCAAACATTTCTGTCTTGGTGCTTTGCTGCTCAAAACTAGGGGCTTTTCTGTGAATGGGCCAAGTTAAGGACGGCTTAAGCGGCTCTAAATTGTCAATGCTCTCGCCCACAACATTAAAAATACGCCCTAACACTTCTTCGCCCACAGGCACTTCAATCATTTTGCCGCGAGCTTTGACGATCTGGTTACGCACCAAGCCTTCTGTCATATCCATAGCAATCGCTCGCACCCGATTACCGCCCAAATGGGCTGCCACCTCTAAAACTAAAGATTTTTGAACGCCATTGACTTCAAAATTAATGTCTAACGCTTCAAAAATCGCCGGTAGATAGGATTCAAACTCCACATCTACCACAGGGCCTAAAACCTGAATGATTTTACCTTCCATCGCTTTCATCGCTCCTTGATTAATATAATTTTTATTTTAGGGCTTCTACGCCAGCATTGATTTCTACTAGCTCGGTCGTAATCGCCTCTTGTCTGGCTTTATTATAAGAAATAGTTAAAGTTTTAACCAAATCTTTAGCGTTATTCGTCGCTGTATCCATAGCCTGCATTCTAGCGCTATGCTCTGCGGCTAAAGAATCAATCAAAGCGTAGTATAAACTATACTCCACATATTTTTCTGCTAAAGAGTCTAAAATTTCATCTTCACTCCCGCTTGGCTCGCTAGTAATGGTCTCTTGCGTCTCATTAGACTGGGGGTTTTGGTGGATGATTTTATACCCAATCGGCAAAATTGTTTTGACTCTTATTTCTTGAGTGATCATGTTTTTAAAGCCATTATGAATGATGATCACCTTATCGGTTTTCCCACTCAAATAATCCTCTACCACTTTTTTCATGAATTCCTGCGCGCGTTCATAATTAGGCATAGAACTCAAATTATTGATCTTGTCTAAAACCTCTATCCCGTTAAAGCTAAAATACTCATTGCCCTTTTTACCAATACCACGCAAACGCACTTTAATGTCTTTTTCTTTGTATTCATTCGTGCATGCTAAAACTTTTTTAATGGTATTGGTGTTAAAGCCCCCACAAAGCCCCTTATCGGCTGTGATAAAAATAATATCCACTTTTTTGATTTCAAGTCTCTCTAGTTCCCTAAAATACTTGCTTTGAATGTCTTCAATCCCTTGATTTCTCATCTTGGATAGCACATCATCAAACACAGCGTCTAATTTCAGTGCATACGCTCTGGAATTTCTTGCAACTTCTTCGGCTTTTCTCAGCTTGGAAGTGGAAACGAGTTTCATCGCATGCGTGATTTTTTGCGTGTTTTTAACGCTTCCAATTTTCTTTCTAATATCTCTTAAATTCGCCATGTTCTAGCCGTCTCCTACTCGCTATAAGTGAGCTTAAATTCCTCTAATACTTTTCTTAGCATGGCTTCTAAATCCTTATCTAGCGCTTTTTTAGTGTGGATTTCTTCTAAAACTTGGGGGTATTTTGCTTCCAAGAAAGGGTGCAGTTGCTCTTCAAAATCCACGACTTTTTTCACGCTCACGCTATCTAAAAAGCCCTTAGCCCCAGCGTAAATAATGACCACTTGCTTTTCAATAGGCAAGGGCGAATAAGGGGCTTGTTTCAACACTTCTACCATGCGTTGCCCTCTTTCTAATTGCTTTTTACTCGCTTCATCTAAATCAGAAGCGAATTGCGTGAAAGCTTGCAACTCTCTGTATTGCGCTAAATCCAGGCGCAAAGTCCCTGAAACCTGCTTGGTCGCTTTGATTTGAGCGGCCCCTCCAACCCTTGAAACCGATAAGCCCACATTGATAGCCGGGCGGATCCCTGAATAAAACAAATCCGTTTCTAAGAAAATTTGCCCGTCTGTAATAGAAATGATATTCGTAGGGATATAAGCTGAAACATCGCCCGCTTGAGTTTCCACAATAGGGAGCGCGGTCAAAGAGCCGGCACCCTTTTCATCGCAAAGTTTAGCCGCTCTTTCTAAAAGCCGTGAGTGGATATAAAACACATCTCCAGGAAAAGCCTCCCTACCTGGGGGTCTTCTCAAAATCAAAGAAATCTCTCTGTAAGCGACAGCATGCTTACTCAAATCATCATAAATGATTAGGGCATGGCGGGCATGATCTCTAAAGTATTCCCCCATAGCCACACCTGAATAAGGGGCTAAATATTGCATTGCAGCTGAATCTGAAGCCGAAGCGTTGATCACGACGCTGTATTCCATCGCCCCGTATTCTTCTAATTTGCGGACCACTTGCGCGACAGTGGATTCTTTTTGCCCAATAGCCACATAGATACAGATCACATTTTGCCCTTTTTGGTTAATGATCGCATCGATCGCTACGGTGGTTTTACCGGTTTGTTTATCCCCAATAATCAATTCCCTTTGTCCGCGCCCAATAGGCACCAACGCATCAATGGCTTTAATGCCAGTTTGTAAAGGCTCATGCACCGATTTTCTGTCCATAATGCCCGGGGCTTTTTGCTCGATGAGACTGAACTCATTCGTTTCTATCTCACCCTTGCCATCAATAGGCTCACCCAAAGCGTTTAGCACACGCCCTACAACCGCATCGCCAACAGGAACTTTCATCAAACTCTTCGTGCGTTTAACGCCAGTCCCCTCTTTAATATTGTTGCCAAAACCAAACACAATCACGCCAACGCTATCTTCTTCTAAGTTAGCCGCAACGCCTTTATCCCCTGTTTCAAACTCCAGCACTTCATACGACATCACACCATTTAAGCCATAAACCTTAGCCACACCATCAGCGTATGAAACGACTTTTCCTACTTCAGCCATATCGCAATCAAGTTCAAAATTCTTGATTTTTTCTTCAATAACCGAGCTGATTTCTTCCAATTTTAGTTGGGACATTATCTTTATCTCCTTAGATTGATTAAATAGATTGAATAACCTGTTTTTCTATTTTCTTTAAAATATCTTCTTTAGAAAAGCCTATTTCTAAATCCAGGCTTGAAACGCTCAAAGAAACCCCTTTTTTAGACCAAGTGTCTTGAGCGATTTCTACAGGAGCGTTAAAACGCGCTTGCAATTTTTGTTGCACGGCTTCTAGTTCATTATTTTCAAGCTTTTCTGGGACTAAAAGTGTGGCTTCTAAAGTCCTTTTAGAATCAAAAGACAGCTCTTCAGTGATCAATTCCAACACATCAAGCCTGTTATTTTTTAACACCACTTCCATTACAGGCTTTAAAATTGAACATGCTTTTATAGAAGTTATTTTTTCTAAGATTTCAAATACAACCTCTTTTTTAACTTTTAAAGAAACATGAGCTAACACCTGGTTGAGTTTGTGTAATTTTATGGCTTCTGCTACATTTTTAAGCCCTACAACGATTTCTTCCAATAACGCTAGATCGCTTTTAGTGTGGTTTTTCAACGCCTTAGCATAATGCTTAGAGATCACTTTTAAATCTTGCATTTAAAGCCTTTGTTTCAAAATATTCACGCAATCTTGCACATTGAAAGAGACTTTTTTGCTCTCTCTTAGATCTTTAAAAACGCTTTCAACCAGCTCTCTTTTGATCTTTTTAACTTCTAAATCCATCAACGCCTTAGAATTTTTGATCAAATTTTCCACATCCATTTTGGTTTGCAATTCGTATTTTTGCGTAATCGTGTAAGCTTCTTTATTCGCATCAGAAATAATCAATTCCGCTTTTTCTTTGGCTTGCTCTAATTCTTTTAAGAGTTTTTTCTTATTTTCTTTACTCACTTTAAGTTGGGCTTGAATCTCTTCTAATCGTTTGGAGATTTCAAGGCTTTTGGAGCGTAAAAATGAACGCAGTTTTTTAGCCAGAAAATACCACAAAATCCCCGCAAATAAAAGGAAATTTAAAGAACGCTCTATAATATCTGTTTGTGAAATATCCAATCCAGTAGCGCACAAAGGGCTTAAAAGGATCAAAAACCCTAACACCATTTTAACTAACACCATCCATCAACTCCCTAAACCCATAGCCACACGCTTGTTTAACTCGTCTTCAAATACCGGCATTTGCGCTTGCAACTGCTCTTTTAAGACTTGCTTTTCATTTTGTAATTGCTTTGCAAACGCTTCAAACTCTTGATTGAGTTCGTTCTCTTTTTGCTTGATCACAGCGTCATAGGACTCTGTGGCTTTTTGAATCGCTTCGGCTATCATTTCTCTGCGTTTTTCAGCGGCTTCCTTAAGAAGAGTCTCAATTTGATGACCAATCTCCACACTTTGGGCATTATCCGTTTTGATTTTAGCCAAGCTATCCTTTATCTCTGCCTGTCTGTTATCCATAAAAGCCAACAAAGGCCTATACACCCAAACATTCATCGCCCACAACAATAACACAAACACCACAAAAACGACCGCCATTAAATAGGGGTTAACCGATATATTCATAGCCTATTTCTTTCCTAAAAACCTAAAAATATTTGAAACTCGCATTTGTTATAAAAAAATTAACTCTATCTTAACAAAAAATCGCTTAAAATTTGAGGATATTCAAGCGTTAAGACATCATTTTTTTCATAAAAGCCTCTAAAAGAGAATTTTCATAACATCGTAAAATGATTTTATTCCCTTTCAAAGCCGCTTTAAGCTTGTAATGATCCCACAAACTTTGATTAAAGCGTTCTAATTCATCTTCAGCGATGAGCGTTTGGGTTTGCTTGAAACCATGTTTTTTATTGTCAAAATTTGCGTTTATTTTAAAATCACGCGTTAAATCTTCTGTCTGGCGCACGCTGAGTTTCTGCCCTATGATGGAATTTAAAATCAATTCTTGTTTTTCTTCATCCAAACCCACCAAAACCTTTGCATGCCCTGAAGTGATTTTTTCTTCTAAAAGAGCGTTTTGAACCTTAGAAGAGAGCGTCAATAAACGCATGATATTAGCCACATGGGCTCTGGATTTTTTAACGATTTTAGACAGCTCTTCTTGGGTCATTTTATAGCTTTCAAGCAATTCTTTATAAGATCTAGCCAACTCTAAAGGGTTTAAATCTTCTCGCTGGATATTTTCAATCAACGCCACTTCACGCATTTTTTCTTGCTCAATATCCACAACAATCGCTTTAATCGTAGGCATTTTAGCCAATTTGCTCGCTCTTAAGCGTCTTTCACCAGCGATCAAATGGTAACGCCCGTTCTCACTCACCACTAAAACCGGTTGCAACAAACCATGTTCTTTAATAGATTGCGCTAATTCTTCTAAAGAATCTTCGCTAAAAACCTTTCTGGGTTGGTAAGGATTAGGCATCACCTCATCAATACCAAGCTCCACAACCCGATTCGCTCTTTCATACAGCCCCTGCTCATACACTTCATTGATTTCAGGGAAAATATCCGCTAAACCCCTACCCAACACTTTATTTTTTGCCATATGCTACCCTTGAAGAATGCTTTGAGCTAATTTTTGATAAGCGATACTGCCATTAGATTTAATATCATAGAGCAAGATAGGCTTACCAAAACTAGGCGATTCCGCTAGTTTCACGCTTTTAGGGATCATAATATACTCTCCTGTAGCTGAATCTCTAAAAAACTCTGAGTCAAAATACTTGAACAATTCCGCTAAAACCCCTTTTGTCAAATTGAGCTGAGGGACATGCATTGTGGGTAAAAAACCTCTGATTTTGAGCTTAGGGTTCGTGCTTTTTTGCAACATTCTAATGGTGTTAAGCAATAATTTAGTGCCTTCAAGGGCAAAAAATTCGCATTGGATAGGAATGATCACCGAATGGGCTGCTGAAAGCGAATTGATCGTGAGAGGCCCTAGAGCTGGCGGGGAATCAATAATAATATAATCATAAAGCCCCACCACACTCTCTAAAGCGTTTTTGAGCATGAGCTCGCCTCGTTTGTTCTCATCTTGGCTGTCATAAAAGGTTTTTTCAAACCCGGCTAAACCCAAATTAGAAGGCACTAAATCCAAAAAAGGCATTTGGGTTTTTAAGATCACTTGAGAAATTTGCTTACGGCCAATCAACACATGATAAATATCATAATCAATTTTATCGCGCCTAAAACCCAAGCTTGAAGTGGCGTTAGCCTGGGGGTCAAAATCAATCAACAAGATTTTTTTTTCATGCGCTGCTAAAGAAGCCGCCAAATTAACCGCTGTTGTCGTTTTGCCCACACCCCCTTTTTGATTAGCCACTGCAATGATTTCATTCATCATACTCATATCCTACTATATATCTTATCTTTAATCAAAATGCGGCCGTCTTCTAACAATTCCGCATCTTTCAAACTCACCAATTCGCCCCAATCATTATGGAAACTAAAAGAGTCGTTTCTGTGAAATTCTAACGCATACTTACTTAAAACTTCCCCCCAAAAAAGATTTTCTTCTATTTTTTTTAAAAAGCCCTCTATAATCAAATCGTCGCTCGCGCCAATATCTAAACATGCCCATTTCTTTGAAACCCTATTCACGCCAATCCCACACACCCGCATGTCTTTATAAATATTAACCAGCACGCCCCCTATTTTTTGATCCTCTAAATACAAGTCGTTAGGCCATTTGAGCCAGGTTTGAGAGCCTAATTCTTTTAAAACTTCTTTGAATAAAAACCCTAAATACAAAGCGTTCGCTTGCATGGGTAAATCTTTAGGCAAATCGCTTGCGTTTAAAGCGAGCGAAAAAGTCAAAGCGCTTTTTGTGCCCTCCCAAATATTCCCCCTACTGCCTATCCCAGCGCTTTGGTTTTTAGCCACAATCAAAACAGGGGCTTTGAGTTCGTTATTTTTGAGTTTTTCTAAAAGATAGGTTTGCGTGGAAGGCAGGCTATCAAAAACCCTTTTTTCACATTGTCTCATGCCAAAATACCGCCTACTTTCAAACGCTTGCCATTCAAATAATCCTTCGCTTTCAAGGGCTTTTTACCCACCGCTTGCAACCTTGCTATACGCACGCTGCCTTTCAAGCAGCCTACAAGAACGCCTTTTTCATCAATTGCTAAAATCTCGCCTTCCTTGTGGCTCTTTTCATTCTCCACCAACTCCACTTCTAAAAGTTTAAGGCTGTTTTCTAAAAAGATTTCTGGCCAACTCTTAAACGCAAGCGATTTTAAAAACAAGCTTTTAGCGTCTTTAAAACCCACTAAACCATCGGCTTTGGTGATTTTTTTACAAAAACTAGCCTGCATATGATCTTGAGGCTTTCTTGTGATGGAATGAAAATTTTTGAGCGTTGAAAGAAGTAAATCCGCCCCCATGCGCGCTAATTTTAAACTTAAAGCGTCCAAATTCAAATAATCTTCTCTCAAAAAAGAAGCGCTCTCTAAAATATCCCCACTATCCAATTCCAAATCCATAAGCATGGTGCTTATGCCATAAATCCTATCGTCATTGAGTATCATCTCATGAATGGGCGAAGCCCCCCTGTATTTGGGCAATAACGACGCATGCACATTAATGCAAGGAGCGATGGTTAAAACCTCTTTAGGCAAAATCTTACCATAAGCCACCACCACGATAAAATCAGGCTTCAAATCCTTTAAAATTTGAACTTCAGGCTCTTTCAAACTTTGCGGCTGGAAAATGGGGATATTTAAATGATTTTCTAAAATGTATGTTTTAGTCTCTGGGGCTTTCAATTCTTTTTTGCGCCCAAAAGGTTTGTCCCTTTGAGTGAATAGCCCCACCACTTCTATATGGTTATTTTTATTTTCAACCAACGCCCTTAAGATCACTTCAGCAAACCCCGGCGTTCCCATAAATACGATGCACATGTTATTCCTTGTTTTTAATTCAATTACTTCATTCTCATCATCATTTTATAATGAGCTTCATGACCGGTTTCTTTAAATATTTTTTCAAAAACTTTTAAATATGTCTCAATACTTGTATCTTGACTTTGCACAAACAAATCATCTGAAATCCCATGAGAACCATCATTAAACCATGAAATGAAAGAATTACACACTCGTTTTTCTTCAATATTTTCAAAACATTCACTCAAGCTATCATTATGTTTAAAATCGCCTAAAATCCTAAAGTAATACTCAATAATTCTTCGCATAACATTTTGTAAAGATACCCAAGAAGCATTATTTTCTTTTGCTTGTTTTACTTCTTGCCATAGCAATTCATAGGAATTTTTAATGGGATTTTCTTTATAATCTTTAATTTTTGAAACATTATTATCCTTTTTAATTATCCAAAAAGAATATTTCCCTTGATAGCGTTTATCACATTCTAATGTAATTTCCTTGTAAAAATATGTGTTGTGGGTTAGTATAATAACTTGCTTGATGTTTGTTTTTTCTTCCATGGCTTCTTTCATAAGATCTTTAACTAAAACACTCACCATAAACAATATATTGCTATCCAAACTTGAAATGGGGTCATCAATCACTAAAACCTTATTTTTTGATATATCGCTCTCTTTTAAAGAGCCTTTTGTTAAATGATAATAATATAAGAAAGTGATGAAAGTAACTTCACCCTCACTCAGTGTTTCTCCTACTAATTGACCATCTTCTCTTTGAATACGATAAGATTTTTCATCTTCAGTGCATGCCAAACCAAAATTCGTGAATCCATACCTTTCTAAAAGCGTATTGATTTCATTGACAATGGGCCTTATGCTTACCATAGTTTTTTCTAATTCCCTAATTTCATTTTCTAATTTCTTTATCTTTTCTTGATTTTCACGAATTTCTTCATTTAAATTGCTTATCCCTTTCTCCAAACCGCAACGCTTTTTATCATATTCTTGTATATCGCTTTTAAATTCATTGACTAGAAATTTCCAAGTTTGCTCCACGCAAGTCTTTTTCTGGTTTTTAATGTTTTTTATTATCTCATTATGCTTGGCTATTTGCTGGTTAGCCGTGTCAATCAGATCTCTAATTTCTTTTATCTCATTTTTAGTGCTTTCTAGCTCAAAACTTCTGCTCATTTCTTTACTCTTATCGTGCATCTTTTGTTGATTCCCATTGATTTTGCTCTTCAAGGTTTCAACAATTCTTTTAAAACTTTCTGTGTTTAATTTGGTTTGTTGATTCTTCTGTTCTGTTTCAACAATCTTATCAAGTCGCTCCAACGCTCTAGCGGTTATGCTTGCGTAGTGTTCCATATTTTCCTTGATCGTTTCAGTAGATTCTTGATAACTTGTATCAAAATAAGATTCTAGTTGTTTTTTAAATTCTTCGGTAATGGTTTCTTTTTGACAGAAAGGGCATATACTATTATCTTTTACATATTCTCTACCTTGAGCTACCCAATCCTCATTGCTTAATTTTTTTATTAAATCTGCAATGGCTGCATCACCACTCCCTACAATTTTTTGTTCCCAAATAGAATGATTTTCAATAAAATCAAAATCTGTTAAATTGCATTCCAATAGTGCCAATTCTGTTTGGTTTTCACCAAAAACAATCTCAATTTTTTCCTTTAATTTTTCTAACCCTACTATTTCGCTTTGATTGTATTTATCGTTTTC
>NZ_CBOO010000016.1:0-22182 GCF_000476015.1 Helicobacter pylori SA37A
TAAAACTTTAATAAAACAAAACTTAAGAAAATGATTTTTACAATAAAATGAGAGCTAGAACGATAAAACAAAGTTTCAAAACCCCATTTTTAAAAATGTAAAGAACATTAAAAATTAATAAAGCTTATGGTGGAAATAAAGTTAAAACAACCTAACGCTTTAATTCAAAATCAAAGCGTTAAATCTAACCAAGCGATAAGCTAAAACGCCTTTTAAAAAGCGTTTCAGCGTGTTTTCACCAAGATGGCTAAACCTTAAGCACGCTCAGATTTTTGCTTTTCTCTATACTCTATGATCATGCCGTGGATTTCATCTTTTAATTTTAATTTTTGTTTTTTCATGTGGCTGATTTCAGCGTCGCTAGCGTTTTGTTGCTCAGCGGTTTTGATGTCGTCATCAAGCTGGTTGTGTTTCTCAAAAATCTTATCAAAATGCGGATTATTCGCTTTTAACACGCTGATTTCGTCTCTAAATTCATGGAACATGGTTTTCTCCTTTAATTTTGGATGTTTAAAGTATAATAAACTATCTTTTTAAAAAAACAACTTAAAAGAGCTATAAAATAGCCTTAAAATGCGCGATAAACAAAAAAAAGGAATACCCATGGACATTCGCAACGAATTTTTACAATTTTTTAAAAATAAAGGGCATGAGATTTATCCCAGCATGCCCTTAGTGCCTAATGATGCCACCTTGCTTTTTACCAATGCCGGCATGGTGCAATTTAAAGATATTTTTACCGGGATTGTGCCACGCCCTAGTATCCCTAGAGCGGCAAGCTCGCAATTGTGCATGCGCGCAGGAGGCAAGCATAACGATTTAGAAAATGTCGGTTATACCGCAAGGCACCACACGCTTTTTGAAATGCTAGGGAATTTCTCTTTTGGGGATTATTTCAAAGAAGAAGCGATCTTGTTTGCGTGGGAATTTGTAACCAAAAATTTAGGGTTTAAGCCTAAAGATTTGCATATCAGCGTGCATGAAAAGGACGATGAAGCCGTTAAATTATGGGAAAAGTTTGTGCCTGTTGATAGGATTAAAAAAATGGGCGATAAAGATAATTTCTGGCAAATGGGCGATAGCGGGCCTTGCGGGCCTTGCAGTGAAATCTACATTGATCAAGGCGAAAAACACTTTAAGGGGAGCGAGGATTATTTTGGGGGCGAGGGCGATAGGTTTTTAGAAATTTGGAATCTGGTGTTCATGCAATACGAACGCTCTAATGATGGCGTTTTATCTCCCTTGCCAAAGCCTAGCATTGATACAGGCATGGGGTTAGAAAGGGTGCAAGCGCTATTAGAACACAAACTCAATAATTTTGATTCTTCATTATTTGCGCCCTTAATGGAAAAAATCAGCGAGCTTACAAGCCTGGATTATACGAGCGAATTTCAGCCAAGCTTTAGGGTAGTGGCCGATCACGCAAGAGCGGTAGCGTTCTTGCTCGCTCAAGGGGTGCATTTTAATAAGGAAGGCCGTGGCTATGTTTTAAGGCGCATTTTAAGGCGAGCCTTAAGGCATGGGTATTTAATGGGCTTAAAAGAAGCGTTTTTATACAAAGTCGTGGGCGTGGTGTGCGAGCAATTTTCTAACACGCATGCGTATTTGAAAGAGTCTAAAGAAATGGTGGTAAAAGAATGTTTTGAAGAAGAAGAGCGCTTTTTAGAGACTTTGGAATCGGGCATGGAATTGTTTAACTTGTCTTTAAAGCATTTGAATGAAAATAAAATCTTTGATGGCAAGATCGCTTTCAAGCTTTATGACACTTTTGGTTTTCCTTTGGATTTAACAAACGACATGCTAAGAAGTCATGGGGCACGCGTGGACATGCAAGGCTTTGAAAATTGCATGCAAGAGCAAGTGAAACGCTCTAAAGCTTCATGGAAAGGCAAACAAAACAACGCCGATTTTAGCGCTATTTTAAACGCTTATGCACCCAATGAGTTTGTAGGGTATGAAACGACAGAATGTTCTGCTAAAGTTTTAGGGTTTTTTGATAGCGATTTTAAAGAAATGACAGAAGCAAACCCTAACCAAGAAATCTGGGTCTTATTAGAAAAAACCCCTTTTTATGCAGAAGGTGGAGGGGCTATAGGCGATAAAGGTGCGCTTTTAAAAGGTGATGAAGAAGCGGCTTTGGTGCTGGATACAAAAAACTTTTTTGGGCTTAATTTTTCGCTCCTTGAAATCAAAAAAGCGCTCAAAAAAGGCGATCAAGTGATCGCGCAAGTGAGCGATGAACGCTTTGAAATCGCCAAACACCATAGCGCGACGCATTTATTGCAGAGTGCTTTAAGAGAGGTTTTAGGCTCGCATGTGAGTCAAGCAGGGAGTTTAGTGGAATCCAAACGATTGCGCTTTGACTTTTCGCATGCTAAAGCGCTCAATGATGAAGAGCTAGAAAAAGTAGAAGATTTAGTCAACGCTCAAATTTTCAAGCACCTAACTAGCCAGGTGGAGCATATGCCCCTAAACCAAGCCAAAGATAAAGGAGCGTTAGCGTTATTTAGTGAAAAATACGCTGAAAATGTGCGCGTGGTGAGCTTTAAAGAAGCGTCCATTGAATTGTGTGGGGGCATTCATGTGGAAAATACCGGGCTTATTGGGGGGTTTAGGATTGTAAAAGAAAGCGGGGTGAGTAGTGGGGTCAGACGTATTGAAGCGGTGTGCGGGAAAGCCTTTTACCAACTGGCTAAAGAAGAAAGTAAAGAGCTTAAAAACGCTAAGACTTTATTGAAAAATAACGATGTGATAGCCGGCATTAACAAGCTTAAAGAGAGCGTGAAAAACAGCCAAAAAGCCCCCGTTTCTATGGATTTACCGGTTGAAAAAATCCATGGCGTGAGTTTGGTGGTGGGCGTAGTGGAACAAGGCGACATTAAAGAAATGATTGACCGATTGAAAAGTAAGCATGAAAAATTGCTCGCTATGGTGTTTAAAAAAGAAAATGAGTGCATAACTCTCGCATGCGGGGTGAAAAATGCGCCCATAAAAGCGAACGCATGGGCTAATGAAGTGGCGCAAATTTTAGGGGGTAAAGGGGGCGGGAGAGATGATTTTGCGAGCGCTGGAGGCAAGGATATTGAAAATTTGCAAGCGGCGCTCAATTTAGCGAAAAATACCGCTCTTAAAGCTTTAGAGAGATAGCATGGAGCTTATTTTAGGTTCTCAATCCAGCGCTAGGGCGAATCTTTTAAAAGAGCATAAGATTAAATTCATACAAAAAGCGTTGGACTTTGATGAAGAAAGCCTAAAAACCACAGACCCTAGAGAGTTTGTTTATTTGGCGTGCAAGGGGAAATTAGAAAAAGCTAAAAAATTGCTCACAAACCATTGCGCTATTGTGGTGGCTGATAGCGTGGTGAGCGTGGATAATCGCATGCAACGAAAAGCTCAAAACAGGCAAGAAGCCCTTGAATTTTTAAAACGCCAAAATGGCAATGAAATAGAGGTTTTAACCTGCTCGGCATTGATTTCTCCTAAACTAGAATGGCTAGATCTATCGGTTTTTAGAGCGCGTTTAAAGGCGTTTGATCCTAGCGAGATAGAAAAATATTTAGAGAGCGGTTTGTGGCAAGAAAGCACGGGCTGTGTGCGTTTAGAGGATTTTCATAAGCCTTATATTAAAAGCTCAAGCAAGAATTTAAGTGTGGGGTTGGGGCTGAATGTGGAAGGCTTGTTAGGGGCGCTAAAATTAGGGGCTAAACTTTCATTATTATAAACGCTATTGTTTTATAAACATTAAAAACACTATTCGCTGACTGATAAACCCCCTTGACAAACAAAAAAAACGATATACTCTAGCATTTGATGTTTAAGGAGTTGTCATGGGGTCTTGGTCTCGTATTCTTTTATCAATCTTGATGGTGGTTTTGGGATTAGCACTTACTACCATGCTCTTAAATTGGCATGTTTAGTGGGAATGATCTATTGTGGCTATGGCATTATTACAGATCTTAACGCTCTATCAACCGCAATGTGGTGGTGGTCTTTATCAAAAATAACATGGTTTTGCATAGGCTATGCGCTTTTTGGTCGCTCGTGCTTATTATGGGTTTTCTTACATGCTCTGTGATAGAAGACTATTCGTAAAAATTGATTGAAAAAATTAAAATAGGGGGGAAACTAGAACCCTTAAAAACAGGTTCTAGCAAAGATACAGATTAGGGATTATTTCCCAAAACGCCCACCGGTGGTAGGATAGCCATAGATAGAGCCGTCTTTGATTTTCATGTGATCTTCCCAAGGTAATTTGTATTTACCGGCAGCCAAGTCTTTGATGTAGGTTAGGCCTGCATCGTGTTCTCCGCCCGGTTTAGCCACATACCCTCTATGGCCTAGGTTGTAAATGTTGTTTTCTAAGCCCCAGCTTAAGCGGGCGTTATCTGCCATTTTAGGATAGATTTCCCCGGTTACAATCTCCCAAGGGTTGCGGTGCCCTTGAACGAGAGTCGTGCCATCAAAGTTACAGATTTGCCCCTCACCAAAGTAGTAAAAGACATTATCATAGCCGGCTAAATTCACGCTCACGGTATACATCAAATTGTGCCATGCGTTGGAGCGGTTGGTCAAAATCCATTGATCATTGACTTGAGTACTATAGCCTGAAATGCGGATATACACATTGCACCCTTTATAGGCTGCTTCTCTAGCGAGCTCTGGAATCATGCCGTCATGGCAAATGCACACGGCTAACTTTGATCCGCCCGGACCCTCGCACACAGGCATTCCTAAATCCCCAGGATACCATGGTTCAATGGGATTCCATGGGAATAGCTTGCGGTATTTTAAAATGATTTTACCTTGCGGATCAATGATAATAGCGGTGTTGTAGGGGTTTTTGTTAGAATCAGGATTGCGTTCCATGATTGAAAAAACACCATAAACTTTCGCCTCTTTACACGCTTGAGCGTAAGCTTCCGTCTCTTTACCCGGGACATCTAGTAAAAACTCTTCGCTAAGCCACTTAGCGGTATTCAAACCTTGCGTGCTGTATTCAGGGAAAATGATAAGCTCCACTCCCGGATACCCCGCTTTAGTCGCATGCAAGGTTCTAATAATGCTTTCAATGTTGTGATCAATATCCTTACGGCTGTTGACAATGGGCACAGGAAACTGAATGGCTGCCACTAAAAACCCTTCAATAGGTTTGCCCATACTACCGATACTTCCCATAATAACTCCTTCTAAAAGTTTTGTCGCAATAACAATAACAATTATTGCGAGAGAATACTATTGCAAGAGAACTAATTTAGAGTAAATGCGAGATTTTTTGATAAAAAGATTTAAATCTATTTTTAAAGCGCTTTTCAACCTTTATGGGTGTTGTTTTAAAAACCCCTAAAAGCCCTTTAACAATTCCACAAATTCCTTAAAAATATAGTGGCTCTCTTTAGGGCCGGGGCTGCTTTCTGGGTGGTGCTGGACAGAGATGATGGGAGCGTTTTTATAGCGCACGCCCTCAATGGTGTTGTCAAAAAGATTGCGGTGCGTGATAGTAGCGATTTCTTCAATTTCTTCAGGGACGCAATAGTTGTGGTTTTGCGCGGTGATTTCAACGGCGTTTGTTTTTAGGTTTTTAACGGGGTGGTTGCTCCCATGATGGCCAAATTTGAGCTTGTAAGTAGGGTAGCCTTGCGCGATAGAGAGCAATTGATGCCCTAAGCAAATGCCAAACATGGGGATTTTAGCGTCAATGAGTTGTTTGATTTCTTTAATTTCTTGCTGCAAGCTCAAAGGATCGCCAGGCCCGTTAGAGAGGAAAATCCCGCTAATTTCTTTTTTTTCATAGGCTTTAATCAGCTCGCTAGCTTTAGTGTGGTGCGGGTAAATAAGGGCTTTTAACCCCACATTTTGAAGCTCGTTTAAAATATTGCCCTTAGCCCCAAAGTCTAGCACGGCGATAATTTTATGAGAGGTTTTTTCATCAAAAGGCTTGTAATCTAGGGTTTTGAAATCAAAAGTAGCGCGTTGGTGGGTTGTTATTTTTGGCGTAGAAACGCTAGACACTAAGGGGGAGTGAGAAATTCTAGGGGCGTTTTTTAAAGTTTTTTCAAGCTTGTTTTTGTCATGCTCTATCGTGGAAGCTATCATCATCAAGCACCCATGATGGCGTAAGGTTTTGATCAAACTCCTGGTATCAACGCCACAAATCCCTAAAACGCCACGCTCTTTCAAATAAGCACTCAAGCTAAAATCCGCCCTTGAATTAGAAAAAAATTCGTTGTAATGGCGCGCTAAAACCCCTGCGCATGAAAAAAAGGATTCATCATCTTTAGAATTAGCGCCCACAACCCCAATTTCAGGCATGCTAAAAACCACAAATTGCCCCTTATAGCTAGGGTCGCTAATGACTTCTTGATAGCCGCTCATAGAAGTGTTAAAAACAAGCTCGCCCACTTGCGTGCCGCTAGCCCCAAAACTTTGTGCTTGCAAAAAAAGCCCATTTTCTAAATAGAGAGAGACCATTATAAAAAGCCCTTGCGCCTTAATTCTTCTTCATAGAGCCTTTCAAACACCAACTCGTATTCATCGCTCCCTACGGGCAGTTTGCGTTTGTAATGCTTGATTTTTTCATGCACTTCATTTTCAATGCTTTCATACGCTTTAGAATAGGTGTCAATGGATTTGTAAATCAAGTTTCTTATCAAATTTTCTGACACGCTAAACATGATCAAATCTTCATCTAAGATTTTATTCAAAATCTGGTGCGACAAATCGTTGCACCTTTCTTCCCAAAACAAATGGAAGCCCTCTTTTTGAGCGATTTGTCTTTTAATCATCCAAAAAAGCTGCCTTTCATCCATCCGCATGAATTCTATCTCATCGGTGTTTTCTTCTAAAAGCTCTCTGGCTTGCTCATCTATGGCGTTTTCTTTTTTAACGCTTTTTTCCAAAATCCCTTCTATCAATTCGCACAATAATTCTCTAGGGGCTTTTAATTCTAATAATTTTGAATGGATAAAGTCGTTGGCAATCTTATGGCTTATATGGTTTATATGGGTTAGTTTGAGTCTCATGATTTTTCTCGCGTATTTTATTTATTTTTAGAGTGTATTTTATCGTTTTTTAGATAAAACGCTTTTTAAAGAATTAATTTAATGGCGCACTAAACTATAGGATTGTAGAATTTTATCAGCGTAGATGATTGTAATATCAGGGCGTTTTTTAGAAATTTTAGCGTTAATCAGTCTTAACCTCCCCCCCTCTCTAATACCATAAAATTGAAGCCTTAAAGCGAGTTGTTTATCGTTAGTGCGGATTTGATGGATGCCCCTTAATTGCAAGGCTGTGGCGACTTCTTTAGCCAAGAAATGCCGGTTTAATAATTTTTCATTAGCGCCAGAAATTTTACTCCCCCATAAAAAAAGCGTTTCAGTGAGCATTAAAAGATACAGACTGAAAACGCGCAAATAATACTGACCCCTAAATTCCTTCAAACGCACCCTAAGGCTATTTAAAACGCTTTTAACAAACAAAGGCAAACCGATTAACGCTAAGGGGGCGAAAGTTCTTAAATCTATCTCTTGGCGCATGCTCAAAAGCAAAGGGAAAAGCCAACCGCTCGCGCTCATAAAGGCTAGTAACGATGGTTTTTTATCAAAAAGGGCTTTATAGAGCGTATAAGGGTAGTAGAGGAACAATAAGGGCGAATATAAGAGCATGAGTTCTAAGCATGTGTCTATAAAATACCCACTAGGCAAGCCCTTATTGAAACTCCCGCTAAAAAGAGCGGTATTCACGCTTAAACACACCAAAATAAAGATCGCGCTCTTAAAATAGCGTTTTCTTAAAGCGTAGGCAAAAACCCCTAGTAAAAGCGGGATGAACGCTCCGTCTAAAAACGCGCAAGCGCTAAGGGTGAAATAAGGGATTCTTTGGGTTTTGATATACAAATAGCTAACCAAAAGCCCAAGGCTTAACACCAACACGCTTTTAGCCAATAAAATCGCAAAGAGATTCACTCCAGGCAATAAAGCGTAAGTCAATACCACATAAAGGGCGTCTTTAGGCTTTTTTAAGATCTTTCGCCCTATGAGATAGAATAAAAACATGTTAATGAGATGAGCGATCAAAAAAGGCAACCTCAAAGCCAAATCATTTTGACCTAAAATGGCGGTGCTTTTTTGAGCGATTTGAACAAACCATGCGCTGCTATAAAAAAAATCCTTCGCTTCATTGTAGCTGATAGAAATTTCTTCACTCATCAACAGCCCCAAAGCCAGGACTAAAAAAACCATGACAATAAAGACTAAATCGCTTAAATCAAAGTTTCTTGTTTTTTTCTCTGGATAAATAAAGTAGCGGAAATATAACAGAGCGCTTTGTAAGGGGCTTAGCTGCATGGCTTAAATTTTTTTTAATTCTTTTAAAAGAGCGGGCAAAGCAATGAGTAAGCCTGAACATAAAATCAAAACCACCCCTAAAGAGCTTTTAAGATCCAAAAATTTATCGCCCAAATACAGCCCAAACAACAGCCCCCAAACAATGCGGGTGTATTCAATGGGGGCAATGATCCCAGCGGGCGCGTTCATGTAAGCATAAGTTAAGAAATACTGCCCTAAAGTCCCGCTAATCCCTATTAAAGAAATCCACAAAATGTCTTCTTTTCTAGGGACATGAATGCCTGTGGATAAAAAAGGAATATCAATGAACATGCCTATTAATCCAAGAAGGCTCATGCCAAAAGCGAACGCTAAAATCACGGCTTGCTTGTCATAATATTCCCTCAAATCCCTTAAAGTGATATACGCTAAAGACACAAAAATCCCGCTCAATATGCCCATAAAAATTTCAACCGGCCCCACATTTTCCACGCTAGGATCTGAAATCAACACCACCCCCACTAGCCCGATGCATGCAGAAATTAACGCGCTTCTTTTGAGCTTTTCTTTCAAAAGCAAAGGGGAAAGAAGCACCGTATAAATCGGCGCGCATTGCGAGAAAGCCGTCGCTGTAGCGAGCGAAATTTTTTCAATATTATAAAAAAACGCTAGCATGGCCAAGCCCCCTACAACGACCCTAAAAGCGAGCTTTTTAAAACCGCCTTGTTTGTAGCTTTTTAAGCGGTAGGGTTTGAAAGGATAAACAAGCAAGAGCAAAAGCGTCATGGTAATGGAGCGGTAAAACACGTTTTCCATAGGGGAAAAATAATCCGCTGTGATTTTAACAAACGCGCTCATGATCCCAAAGCATAAATTCGCCAAGAGTATCATTGAAACGCCAAATAAAATGGTATTACGCATGCCCTTTACCCATAAAGATTTTTAGGGTAGTTTAACCTAAAATCTCTAATTAAGACTTAAAGTTTTTAAGCTCTAAAAGCATAAAAGTTGCATTGATTGGTAAAATCATGGTATAACAATGTTCTAGGAGTTTTACCTTTTGTTTTATCTAGAATCATTCTAGAAGCTTCAGCATTTCAAACTCCTTATAGAAATATGAAAACATAAAAACACGAATCCTTTTTGAGAATAAACTCCTAGACCCTTTTTAAAGGGTTTGAACGCTACTATTAGAAAACTCTTTTAAGCTTTTTAAATCCCTTGTTTTGTTAAAACCCCATGCTAGAGGATTATCTCATTAGGGAATGGATTTTGCTTAACATTAGCGTAAAATTCAATTATAGGAAATTCGCATGGCTGTTTCTTCTATCAATCAGTTTGATTCTAACCTTTATGGGCTTTTAAACGCTAAAAGCGCTCCTAAAGAAGACCTAGCTCCTATTGAAAACACAGAAAAAATAGAGCGAGAAAAAAAGGACGCTCCAACAGAAAACCTCCCCTTTAACCCTGACAAGCGAGAGACTTACGGCTTTTTGGTTTTAGAATTGATGAGCGATAGAGAGTATGAGGCTTTTTTAAGGGCTACGGCAGGAATGGATGAGAGCCAAAAACGCCTTGCTGCTCAGTCGCTCTATAGTTTGACGGATTTTTATAACGGGAAATTCTCTAAAGAAGTGGAAAACGCCCCCAAACAACCAATAAATGGCTTGCACAAAAAAGCCTTTCAAACCTTTAACGCCACCAACCACAACGATTTTTTGCAACGCTATCAAAACGCTTATAACAACCCTTCAACGATGGATGTGATCCTTTGAATATTAGGGTTAATCAAGGATTGATCATCAAAAACGCTTTTGAGCGTTTTGATGATAACCAACGCCCAGTGGGATCAAAGCTAAAAATTTTGGTTCAATCCGTTTCTTCCAAACTCTTAAACACCTTGATGAGATCGATATGTTCATCAATATCATGCGCTCTTAAAATACTCGCCCCATTTTGCAACGCCATTAAATGCAAGCTCAAAGTGCCAGCGAGCCGGTTTTGAACTTCACGCCCAGTGATAAGCCCGATCGTGTTTTTACGGCTCGCTCCTACCAATAGGGGTTTTTTGAACTTAAGAAAATGGCTTAAATGCTTGATTAAGGCCAAATTATGCTCTTTTAATTTAGCGAATCCAAACCCAATATCTAAAATAACATCTTGAAGCGCGTATTTTTCTAAAACCTCTAGTTTTTCCTTAAAAAAGCGATCCATTTCATCAAATAAATTGTGGTAAAAAACATTTTCTTGCATGTCTTTAGGGGTTTTTTGAGCGTGCATTAAAACGCAAGTGGGCTTGTAATCTCTTGCGACTTCTAGCATTTCAGCGCTACTAAAACCGCTCACGTCATTAAGGATGGAAAAATAATGCTCTAAAGCCATTTGCGCGGTTGTGGCATGGTAGGTGTCTATGCTGAATTGAGCGCATTGGTAGAGTTTTTGGGATTTGATTTCTAATAAAATTTCTTTTAAGCGATCTTGCTCTATTTTTGGATCAATGATTTCACTCTCTGGCCTTGAACTGGCCGCGCCTATATCAATGAGCGTGATACCCTTTTCTAGCCATTGGTAGATTTCTTCAAGCGCTTTTTTGCTACTAAAACGGCTCTTTTCATAGAAGCTATCCGGCGTGAGATTCAAGATTGCCATGATCTGTGGGGCGTTAGGCTTAGGGGCTTTGAGGTGGCTTTTTAATTCTTGCGCTAAATGTTTAAGCCCAAAGGGTTGGGAATGGCACTTCACAATCAGGCGTTCTAATTGGCTAGCGCTTACAATCAGCACCCCATCATAAAAAGGCTCTTTAGCTAAAATGCAATCTCTTGGTGTGGCAAAATCGCCCCCAACGCTTATGGCCTCTTGCTTTAAAATGAGCGCAGCGCTTAAAGGCAGATGCTGGATTTCAAAAACAAAGCTAACGCCTTTTTGGCGCATGCGATCTTGCGCGATCTTTTCTGGGCCTATTTTTTGTAAAGCGTTTTTGAGCGCATCAGGGTTAAGGCGTTTTACAATCATGGCGTTTTCTTTTTAGATAAAAGGCTTAAAAGCAGGGGTAAAAGATTATAGCTGAGCTTGTAATAAGAGCTGTTAGCCTTGATCGCTAAATCAAAGGCTTGCAATTCTTGCTCATTTAAGGGGATCTTATGTCTGTTAACGCTCTCTAACAGGCTTTCAATTTTTTCCCTCTGATTTTCTCTGGAATCAAAATTTTCTTTGTCTAAATTTTTTAAAAACGCATAAATATCTTTCAAATCCAGCCTGGATAAATCTAAATCTAAAGGTTTTAGGGGGATTTTTTGGCGTTTGTCTTCTTTGATTAAGCGGGATTTAATGGTGGCTAACACATGGTTTGGGCTTTTAGCGAACATGATAAAACAAACGTTATTCGGGGGTTCTTCTAAGACTTTTAAAAGCGCGTTTTGGGCTTCTGTGCCATAGCTGGGTGCAGCGATTAAAAAAGCGTTTAATTCGCTGTGTTTGAGATTGGCTTTGGATAGGACTTCTTTGGCATGCTCTATTTTAAAATCCTTGTTAAAAGTTTTGATCACTTTTTTATCTTTTTCAAGGATCTCGGTGTAGAATTTAATGTGGTGTTCAAAAAGGCTTGCAGTCTCTTCTAGGCTCTCTTCAAGATTGTCCGTATAAATAAGGCGGTTGGAGTTTTTCACAGAGTAACCTTATTATATAGCACGCTAAAAAGCGCGTTTTCAAAGAGTTTGAAGAGTTGCAATAATTTATAATCCAGCAAGCTATCATGCTCTTTTAAAAGCAAGCAATCCTCTTTAAGCTCTTCAAAAAGCCATAAAAAACTAGGGATTTTACTCAATAGTAAGGTTTTCAAGCCTTCATTTTCAATTTTCCCAACATGCCAAAACATGGGGTTTTGATAAGTCAATTCTATGGTGGCTAGAGAAAGGTTTGCGTCATTTTTGGGGTAGAAAGAAGAAGCGTTAAAATCAATGACGGACAATAAGGGACGCTCTTTTAAATCTTTAGGGTTTAAGTTAGAAAGAATGTAGGTTAAAAACCAGTGCCTAGAAGAATCCACGCTCACCAACAGCGATCCGCCATTAAGCACATGCGAGATGGTTTGCGCGATAAGTTTGGCATAGCTTGATCGCTCCAATTCCAACCACCCGCTTTGCTGGGCGATAAACTCTCCTTGATCACGCACAAATTCTTTGATCCAGTCGTAGAAATTTTTCATTGATCTAATTGATACACCGCATGCAAAGTTCTAACGGCTAATTCAGCGTATTTAATGTCAATCAAAACCGAAATTTTAATCTCGCTTGTAGAAATCATCATGATATTGATATTGTCTTTGGCTAGGGCTTTAAAAGCGATACTCGCTACCCCAGAATGCGACTTCATGCCCACGCCCACTATGGAAACTTTAGCGATATTTTCATCATAATCAATGGAATCCATTTGCGCTAAAAAAGGCTTTAAGGCTTGCTTGGTTTCTTCTATTTGGGTTTTAACGATCGTAAAATCCAAATCGGTTTTGCCGTCTCTGCCGATCGTTTGGACGATCATATCCACGTTAATGCGATACTCCGCTAAAGCGCCAAAGATTTCAGCAGCAATGCCAGGCCGATCTTCCACGCCCTCCATGCTCACACGAGCCTGATTTTTATCCAATGCGATCCCGCTCACTATAGGGGTTTCCATGCGTTCTCCTTTAAAGTCTTTTTCAGCCACAATAAGCGTGCCTTCGCTATGGTTAAACGAATTGCGAGTCACTAACTTCACGCTGAGTTTTTTGGCTAATTCTACCGAGCGGTTTAATAAAACTTTAGCCCCCATAGAAGCTAATTCAAGCATTTCATCATAGCTGATTTGCGCGATTTTTTGAGCCTTTTCTTCAATGCGCGGATCGGTGGTATAAACGCCATCCACATCCGTATAGATTTCGCACAAATGCGCCTTTAAAGCCCCGGCCAAAGCGACTGCGCTTAAATCGCTCCCCCCACGCCCTAAAGTCGTTGTTTCGCCTTGAATGTCAGCGCCTTGAAACCCAGCGATCACCACAATGTAGTTTTTTTCTAAAAGTTCTGTGATGCGTTGGGTGTCAATGGATTGGATCACGGCGTTTTGAAAATGCGAGCTGGTTAAAATGCCCGCTTCTTTCCCGCTCAAGGAAATGGCTCTATGCCCATACCTTTCTAACGCCATGCTCAAAGCCGCGCTTGAAACCAATTCCCCTGTGCTTACAATCCTATCCATTTCTCGCTTGTTAGGGTTATGGCTAAAATTCTTGCCAAATTCTAAAAGCCTGTCGGTTTCGCCGCTCATCGCTGAAACCACCACCACGACTTGATGCCCTAATTTAACGCTTTCTAAAACCCTTTGAGCGACATTGTGGATCCTTTCCACGCTGCCCATGCTCGTGCCGCCGTATTTTTGAACGATTAACACCCTATAAATACCCCTCTTTTTTGAAATAAGCGATGACTTGGCGGTACACTTGACGCTTAAAGGGAACGATTCTTTTAAGCAAATCCTTGAGATGGATGAATTGATAAGCTCTAAATTCTGGCGTGTGTTTGTTCAAATCAATGTTGTTGGTATGCTTTAGGCGCACTAAAAAATAGCGTTGTTTTTGCCCATCAAACGAATAGAATTTATGCTCCATGTTGCTTGGGAAATCATAAGCGATCCATCTGGGGTATTGCGCTAAAATCTCTATTTCATTCGTGCCAATTTCTTCTAATAATTCTCTATGGAGCGCTTCTAAAGGCGTTTCGCCCTCATCAATGCCCCCTTGAGGGAACTGCCACGCTCCTTCAATATCTATGCGCTCAGCGATAAAAACTTCGCATGTGTTAGGGTAGTCTGGCGACATGATAATGGCCGCAACATTAGGACGATATTTTTTATGTAGCATAGGTCTTTATTTTAGCTCTTTCTTGTTTGATTAAGATGGTATTATAGTGTATGCTGGCTTTAAGTAGGGTTAAGAACGCCATTAAAATCAAAAATTAAGAAAAAAGGGCTTGAAACTCATTTTAATAGCACCCAAATAGCGCTATTAAAACTGAGAGGGTTTATTTGAGAGTGGGGATGTATTTGGCTAAAGCTTTGATGTCTTCATCGCTTAATTTTTTAGCTTGCGCGGTCATGACAGGATTCTTATTAGTACCGCTTTTGAAATCCATAAGATCTTTTTCAATTTCCGCTTCACTCATCATGTTGACGATTTTGCTTTTGCCTAAAGCTTTCTTTTCAAACTTAACCCCATGGCAAGCGGCACAACCTTTTGCAAGGGCTTTAACATCGGTTGCCATTAAAGCGTTTGCGAACGCTAAAACGCCTAAAGCCATAATAACCTTTTTCATGGTTTGTCTCCTTTACTTATCAAAATGATCTTAAAATGATACAATTACAAGTTTAAGTTTTGCTTAAAAAATGAAGTGAAAATGAGAGAAATAAATATGATTTTATACATTCATATCCCCTTCTGTGAAAATAAATGCGGTTATTGCGCTTTCAATTCCTATGAAAATAAGCATGGGTTAAAAGAAGAATACACTCAAGCATTATGCCTAGATTTAAAGCATGCCTTAAGTCAAACTGACGAACCAATTGAAAGCGTTTTTATTGGCGGCGGCACGCCTAACACTTTAAGCGTGGAGTCTTTTGAAAGGATTTTTGAAAGCATTCACCGCAATGCACACTTGAGCTCAGATTGTGAGATCACCACTGAAGCTAACCCCGAATTGATTTCTAAAGCTTGGTGTCAAGGCTTAAAAGATTTAGGGATCAACCGCTTGAGTTTAGGGGTGCAAAGTTTTAGGGAGGATAAATTATTGTTTTTAGAGCGCCAGCATTCCAAAAATATCGCCCCCGTGATAGAAACTATTTTAAAAAGCGGGATTGAAAATGTCAGCATTGATTTGATTTATAACACCCCATTAGACAATGAAATCTCCTTAAAAGAAGAATTGAAACTCGCTAAAGAACTCCCCATCAACCACTTGAGCGCTTACGCTTTGAGCGTTGAAAAAAACACGAATTTAGAAAAAAACGCTAAAAAACCCTCAAGCGTGGATTTTGACAATGTAATCAAAGAGGCTTTAGAGGGCTTTTCTTTCAAGCAATACGAAGTGTCTAATTACGCCAGAAATTATCAAGTCAAACACAATTTAGCTTACTGGGGGGCTAAAGATTATTTAGGGTGTGGGGCTGGGGCTGTAGGCTGCGTGGCGAATGAGCGCTTTTTTGCGAAAAAACTCATAGAAAACTACATCAAAGACCCCCTAAAACGCCAAGTTGAGACGCTTAATAAACAAGACAAGCGCTTAGAGAAGCTGTTTTTGGGCTTGAGGTGCGTGCTGGGGGTTGAGCTTAGCTTGTTAGATGAAAATAAAGTAAAGTTTTTGATTGAAGAAAATAAGGCTTTCATTAAAAATAACCGCTTGGTAGCGAGCGATTTTTTCATGGCCGATGAAATGGCTTTGTGGCTGTTGTAAGGCTCTGCTTCAATCAAGCGTCAATAAAAACGCCAAAAAGCGTTTTTTAATTAACGCCTATAAAATTTTTAGCCAAAAACCAACCGATAGCTACCCCAATAAGCCCTAAAATGTTAGTGCTTAAGACATAAGAAATGGCTTCAAGGTATTGGGATTTTTGCAAAAGTTTTAAAGTGTCTAACCCATAAGAAGAAAAGGTCGTAAAACCCCCTAAAACCCCGGTAACAAAGAAAATCCCAAAATCATCACCAAAAACTTTTTTGGCGGCCAAATGCCCCATAAAGCCGATGACAAAACACCCTATAAGGTTCACGCTAAAAGTCCCTAAAGGGAAACTTTCAAACATTAAAAATTTACTAGGCATTATTTTGCCCACAAAATACCTTAACGAACTCCCTATAGCCCCCCCTAAAGCGGCCCATAAAAAGACAAGATTCATGCATCATCCTTTAAAGATCAATGGAGAGCATTATAATAAGATGTTTTTAATATTCCTTAATCCTCAAATTTAAAGCCAGTTCTAAACACGCTTCTAAGGAAGGCTTTTTGGCAATATAGCTTTGAATGCCTTTCTCTTGTAAATAAGAAGCGGTCGTGTTGCCAATGCTGATAGCGGTGTAATTTTCTAAAAATTCAAAATAGTGTAAAAAGGCTTTTGCATGGCTTATGGCGGTGAAAATGAGAACGCTCTTTTCTTTGGGTTTTAAGGTGTTTTGTTCGCTTAAGGTTAAATGTTTGAGCTTGTTTTCATAAATAACGGCTTGCTTGAAATTAATGCCATGCTCTAAAAGAATGGTGTCTAAAGAAGAGGCAATTTCTTTTGCCCTAAGATACAAAACGCTTTTTTTTTCTAATAAAGGAAGGATTTCTTTAGCGAACTCTTTGCCATGGGCTTTTTTCCCTATAAAGGCGACTTTAAAATGGTGATCTTGTAAAGTTTTTGCGGTGGGTTCACTCAAAGCGTAAGCAGGAATGTCTTGTAACATTTTGAGTTTGGGGCTGTCTTTTAGGGTTTCTAGCAAGGAAAACACCGCATTTTTAGAAGTGAAAACAAGGGCGTTAAAAGGGGTTAAATCCAATTCTAAAGGATAGTAGCACAATTCATTTAAAATGAGAGTCTTATAAGGGGCGATTCTCTGAGAATGCACCCATACAATCTCCCTCATGCTTAGTTTTTTTTATTGCTCAAAGAGGTATCATCATAGACCATTCTAAAGCCGTATTTCTCAAAATCATAGACATTGCCCTCTAAATAATAGGGCGTATAGCCTAATTCATGCATGCTTTTAGCCGCATCTAAAGCCCTGCGGCCAGCCCTGCAATGGAGCAACACTTTTTCATCTTTGTGCTTAGATAAAAAATCAGCGAGCTTTTCTTGGTCATTGACGCTAATGAGCGTAGCGTTAGGCAAATGCAATTCTTCATATTCGTCCAATTCGCGCACATCTACGACGATAAAATCATTGAAATTGACTTCTTCTAAACTGATTGCATAATCTTCAAGCATGTTTATCCTTAATTGTTAAAGTAAGGTTATGTTACAATGATTTGATAAATAGGAATGTTTAAGGAGTGCGTGTGGAAGAAAATTATCATGCTTTTTTTACCGAAGCGAGCGGGTTTTTAAACGATCGGATCTTTAAGGATTATTTACGCCGTTTGGCTTATGGCATTGATGCGTCATGTTATCGCTATATCCCTAAAATAGTCGCTTGGGTGAAAGATGAAGAAGAAGTCCAAAAGCTTTGTGTTTTAGCCAAAAAGCATGGCGTTTCATTGACTTTTAGAGCGGCTGGGAGTTCCTTATCAGGGCAAGCGATCTGTGATGGGGTGCTGGTTATGGTTACGCATTTTTTCAAAGACGCTAAAATTTTAAATAACGCTACAAGCATTCAGCTCTCATGCGGAGTCATAGGGAGTAACGCGAACGCTTTATTAAAACCTTATCATAAAAAAATAGGTCCGGATCCTTCTACGATAAACACCGCTATGATAGGGGGGATTGTCGCTAATAACGCTAGCGGGATGTGTTGCGGGGTGGAGCAAAACAGCTACAAAACCCTAAAATCCTTAAGAGTGATTTTAGCTGATGGCGCTCTTTTAGACACGGCCAATCAAGAGAGCGTTGAGAGTTTCAAAAACGCGCACAAAGATTTGATTGAAGGGGTTTTAAACTTAAGAAAAGAGATTTTAGAAGACAAAGAATTGCACGCTCTAATTAAGAAAAAATACGAGATCAAAAACACCACCGGCTACAGTTTAAACGCTCTCATTGATTTTGAAGATCCGATTGAAATCATTAGCCACTTATTCATAGGCTCTGAGGGGACTTTAGGCTTTATTTCAAGCGTGGGATTAGAATGCGTGAAAGACTACGCTTATAAAACTTGCGCGTTATTGTTTTATGAAAATTTAGAGCGATGCGCCAAAGCCGCTCAAATTTTAGCCGCCTTAAAAGCCAAACAACCCGAAATGATTTCTTCAGCAGAGCTTATGGATTATGCGTGCTTAAAAAGCGTGAAAGGTTTGGAGGGCATGCCTAGCGTGGTTTTAGAAATCAAAGAGCCCAACGCATGCTTACTCATTCAAAGCGAAAGCGATGATCCTTTAATTTTAGAAAACAGCATGCAAACGATTTTAAACGCCTTGAATGCGATACCGGTCGTTTTAGATTCTCAAATCAGCAGTGATCCTAACATTTATCAATCGTGGTGGAAGATCAGAAAAGGCATTTTCCCTATCGCAGCGTCAAAAAGGAAAAGCCAAAGCTCTGTGATCATTGAAGACGTGTGCTTCAGCAAAGAGGATTTTGTAGAGGGGGCAAAAGCGATTGAAGGGCTTTTAAAAAAACATGGCTTTAAGGATAATAGTATTATTTTTGGGCATGCGTTAAGCGGGAATTTGCACTTTGTCGTTACGCCGATTTTAGAAAATGAAACTGAAAGAAAAGCGTTTGAAAATTTAGTTTCTGAGATGTTTTTAATGGTGAGCAAAAGCTCTGGCTCTATTAAAGCCGAGCATGGCACAGGCAGGATGGTAGCCCCTTTTGTGGAAATGGAGTGGGGAGAAAAAGCCTATAAGATCCACAAGCAAATCAAAGAATTGTTTGATCCTAACGGCCTTTTAAACCCTGATGTGATCATCACAAACGATAAAGAAATCCACACTAAAAATTTAAAGAGCATTTACCCTATTGAAGAGCATTTGGACATGTGCATGGAATGCGGGTTTTGTGAAAGGATTTGCCCTAGCAAAGATTTATCCTTAACGCCACGACAACGAATCGTTATCCACAGAGAGGTAGAGCGCTTAAAAGAAAGGGTCAGTCATGGGCATAATGAAGATCAAGTTTTATTAGATGAGCTTTTAAGAGAGTCTGAATATTTAGCGCACGCCACTTGCGCGGTGTGTCATATGTGTTCTATGCTATGCCCTTTAGAAATTGATACCGGGAGCATCGCTTTAAATCATTATCAAAAGAACCCTAAAGGCGAAAAGATCGCTTCAAAGATCTTAAATAACATGCAAACGACCACAAGTGCGGCTCGTTTTTCTTTAAAAAGCGCTCGCTTAGTTCAAAACCTCATAGGCCCTCATAACTTAGTGAGCCTAACTAAAGGGATTAAAAAATTCATCAAACCCTTCCCTAAAGCCTTTCATTACATGCCCAAAAACAACGCCTATCCTTTAGAAAATAAAACGCTTAAGAGCGAAGAAAAAGTCATTTATTTCAGCACATGCATCAACCGCTCGTTCGCCCCATCAAACAAAATGGCGGATAAAAGATGCATTCAAGAAGTGTTTGAATCCTTATGCCAAAAAGCCAAAGTTTCGGTGATGTATCCTAATGGATTGGATGCGCTTTGTTGCGGGAAAGCCTTCATCAATTACACCGACTTAACCAAGCAAAACAACGAAAAAAACCATGCGATTTTTTTACAATTAAGCGATGAGGGAAAAATCCCCATTGTTTTAGACCATAGTGCATGTTCGACGCATTTTTTCAAGCAAATGAAAGCTTATAAGGATTTGAAAGTCTATGATTTGAGCGTCTATATTGAAGAAGTTCTAAGCCCTAAATTAAAATTCAACCCCATTAACGAAGACATAGGGTTATACACGATGTGTGCTTTAAAGTTAGAAAATAAAGAAGAGTTGTTATTCAATTTGGCTAAAAAATGCACTTTGGGCGAGATTGTTATCCATAAAGAGACGGGTTGTTGCGGTTTTGCGGGGAATAAGGGCTTTTTCACCCCTGAACTAAACGAGAGTGCTTTAAACGGCTTTCAAGAATTTTATCAATCCTATGATCTTAAAAGGGGCTTTTCCACTTCTAGCACTTGTGAAATTGGTTTGAGTGAAAAAACCCGATTTGCTTGGCAGCATATCGCTTATTTAGTGGATGCTTGCACGCTTTAATGGTGTATAATTAAGGACTTTCTTTAAAGGGTAAAGGCATTGGATAACACTCTCAAACATCTTGCCATTATTATGGATGGTAATGGCAGGTGGGCTAAATTAAAGAATAAAGCTAGGGCTTATGGGCATAAAAAGGGCGTAAAAACCCTTAAAGACATTACGATCTGGTGTGCTAACCATAAATTAGAATGCTTGACTTTATACGCTTTTTCTACAGAAAATTGGAAACGCCCTAAAAGTGAAGTGGATTTTTTGATGAAAATGCTTAAAAAATACCTTAAAGATGAGCGATCCACTTACTTGGATAATAACATACGCTTTAGGGCGATAGGGGATTTAGAGGGATTTTCTAAAGAATTGAGAGACACGATCTTACAGCTTGAAAACGATACCAAGCATTTTAAGGATTTTACGCAAGTTTTAGCCCTTAATTACGGATCTAAAAACGAGCTTGCAAGGGCGTTTAAAAGCTTGCTAGAAAACCCGCCTAGCCATATAAACCCTTTAGAAAGCTTAGAAAATGAAATTTCTCATCGTTTAGACACGCATGATTTACCGGAAGTGGATCTATTGTTACGGACAGGGGGGGAAATGCGCCTATCTAATTTTTTATTGTGGCAATCTAGTTATGCGGAATTGTTTTTCACGCCGATTTTATGGCCTGATTTCACCCCTAAAGATTTAGAAAACATCATTAGCGATTTTTATAAAAGAGTACGCAAATTCGGGGAATTAAAATGCTAGTAGAAATAGAGAATTTGACTAAAACTTATGGGAGTTTAAAAGCGCTAGACAATATCAATTTGAAACTACCCAAACAACAATTTATAGGGCTTTTAGGGCCTAATGGGGCTGGTAAAACCACTCTGTTAAAAATTTTAGCCGGATTGAATTTGAACTATCAAGGGGAAGTGAAAATTTTAGATCAAAAGATCGGCATAGAGACGAAAAAAAGCGTGGCGTTTTTAAGCGATGGGGATTTTTTAGATCCTAAATTAACGCCTTTAAAAGCGATCGCTTTTTACAGGGATTTTTTCAGCGATTTTGATGAATCAAAAGCCCTAAATTTGCTCAAACGCTTCAGCGTGCCTTTAAAAAGAGAGTTTAAAGCCCTTTCAAAAGGCATGAGGGAAAAATTACAGCTGATTTTAACCCTATCACGAAACGCTTCTTTGTATCTTTTTGATGAGCCGGTGGCTGGGATTGATCCTATTGCAAGAGAAGAGATTTTTGAGTTAATCGCTAAGGAGTTTAGCCAAAACGCAAGCTTGCTAGTCTCTACGCATTTGGTGGTGGATGTGGAAAAGTATTTAGACAGCGCGATTTTTTTAAAAGAAGCTAAAGTAGTGGCTTTTGGGGATGTGGGAGAATTGAAAAAAGGGTATAGCAGTTTGGAAGCGGCGTATAAAGAAAGGTTGAAATAAATCAGTAAAGGATTTCCTATTGAGTGATAATATTTTAAGAAATACTAAAAGCGTTTTTTATAATAATATAAAAGATTTTGACGCTAGTTAAATGATAACTTCTTAAAAAAGCACTCTTTAGGGTTAGGGGGTTTAGTTTGGGGTTGTAGGGGGAATGAGTTTTACTATTAAAAATAAAATCTAAAGTCATGTCTAATCATAACAGATGGCTTGATTGCTAAAGATTGTATTGTTGCAGATGAAGCCTAAGATTGAATTGCGAGTTATCGCTTTGTTGGTGGTGAGATCTTTAGAAAAAATCTTTTTAGTAATATTTATGTTGGGTTTTGGTTTCGTTGAGTTTAGGTTTCATTAAGTTTAATGGGGTATTAAAATTAGAAATAGCTAGAATTTTTGTCTTATTCTATTTTTGGTAGAATAATAATTTCTCACAAGGAATTACACATGGGTAATATTTGGTTTCAGTATAAAATTGGCAAGCAACTAGATGAATTAGAAATTGAAGATTCTTTATGTCTTTCTTTATTCAAATCTCTTGAAAAT
>NZ_CBOO010000017.1:0-20739 GCF_000476015.1 Helicobacter pylori SA37A
AATGGCTCAAAAAAGGGGTAAGCCCCCTACTTTTAAAACGCTAAACGCATTCCAATGTTTCCGGTAATGTTGATCATTTTATAATCCAATCCAAACCTAGCCCCCACCCCAGCATTCGCATAAAAGCTTTTAAACAACCTCACTTCCCCGCCTGTAGTGATGCTCGCAAAAGTGTTATAAAGCTCGCCTTTCCTATAGCTCAAAGTGTTGTTGCCAATGAAACGCACCAATTTATCCCCCATAGACCTTACAAGCAAATCCCTACCAACGCCGCCAATCGCATAAAAATAAGAGTTTGTATTGAAATAATGGCGGTTCTCCAAAGCAAGATCAATCGTTAAAACGGATTTTTTAGACGGATCGGCGTTCGCTTTAAACTGGTTATAAAGCGCGTTATGCATCACCCCATCTAAACCGGTCATGCCAATATAGTAATACCTTAAACCAATTTGAGGTTTTAAAATGATGCTTTTGTTTTTAAATATGAAATCATACCCGTAATTAACTTTTGCGTTCGTCGTCCATGTGCTGTATTTATAAGACTGATTGATCATAGAAAGTAAAGTGTCGTTGGAGCTGATTTGGGTTTTATTAGCCCCCCAAGTTTCATTGACGCTAAAAGTCAGCTCGCTCCTTTTAATGAAAGCTCTCGCATACAAGCCCACATCTACATTATCGGATTTAGAATTAGTGATGCGTTCATAAAACCCGCTATACCCATAAGCCGCATACCCTCCAACAATCACCCCCTTAATGAATCTGTCATAGCCCACATTGACACCATAGAGCGTTCCTGTGCCATTTTCCACAAAGCTCACGCCCCCAACGCCGGTCGCCCAAAGGTTGTTTTTTAATTTATCCCTTTGAGAGTATTTTAAAATCACATCCATCGCGTTAGGGACAGCGTCAGCAAATCTTTGGTTTTTAAGGCTGCTCAAGCGTTCGCTAAAATCCGTTGAATCAAAGGAAGCGAAATTAGAAAGCTTGGCTAAACGGCTCATTTGTTGCGTGTAAGTGTTGAGCTGTAAAGCATCGGTGGAGTTGTTTTTAAGATTGGGTTTAGAAAGCATGCCTAAAGCGCTGGTAATATCTTTCATTAAAGTAACAATGTGTTCAGTGGGATTGTCTTGCAAATAATAAGGAGCGAACAAGGGATTGCCCCCTTTAGCCACAAAAAGCTCATTCAACCACATAAGGGAATTATTGCCCGCAGATTTGATCGCATTCAAACCTCCGCTACCTTGAATACGCTGGATATAGTATTCCAAACTAGGGGCATGAATATCCATGGGCTTATCAGAGACGCTAACTTGAACCTTATCATAAAGGATAGATGAATACACCATTTGCCCTTGATTGTCTTTAAAGCTTACCACAAGACCCCCGTCCTTAATATTGACCGGTTTATCATCATAGCTTAATGAATCGCCCTTTAATTGCATGCGTTTGCCGTTAAAATCAATGAGGGTGTAAAGCTTGAGGTAATCGCTCAAGCTCCCTCCAAGAATCGTTTGATTATCATAGCCATAAACCATGCGATGAGCGTCTATAAGCGTGTAAGCACCTTGCTTGAGTTGGGTATTAAAATGGATTAAAGCCTGATTGTTATAAGACATGATCGTAGAAGTGCCAGCCACATTAATAATCGTTTGATTGGTTTTATTGTTAAGATTAAAGATTAATGGCCCTTCGCTCTTCAAATTCCCCCCCACATCCAAACCATTTTCATTCGTACTGAGAGCCGCTCCTTTTACCACATTGAGATTACCGCTGATATCAGCCCTGTGATTAGAATTATTGTTAAAAGCGTTATTCACGATCAAGTTGTTGGCTTTAAAAGTAGCGTTTGGCTCTAAATCCAAAGTTCCGATCGTGGTATTTTGTAAGACTTTTGAAAAATCCACTAATCCATTCGCTTTAATTGTTCCTAAGAAAGCGAAATTATTGGCATTCACTTCTAGCGTTTCATCGGTTGGGGCTGTCGCGCTTGAAGAATGAGCTTTTTTCTCGCCCATGCAATTTAAAACATTCACGCAAATTTGACCTTTTTGAACGCTAATATCGTTTCGTGGCGCGTTAAGCGTTAAACCATTGGTAGCGTTTAAGGTATCTAATGAAATGTTAGAAAAATCTTTAGATACAAAAGAAAGCCTGCCCTGATATTGCGTGAAATTAATGGTGTTTTTCCCATTAAAAATAATGGACTTGCCCGCCACAAAATTCAATTCTCCCCCTGTGGCGTTACTAAACGAGCTGTTATTCACAAACACATGGTTTTTAGCTACGAAATTGAAATTCCCTTTTTGCCAGAGATTGTGCAATCCTCTAGAGCCTAGTAAAGATCCCATGCCCAATTGTTTCAACTCATCTTGTAAGGATTTAGGGAGTATGGTGCCTAAACCTTGATGATAAACGCCTCCAAATCCCTTATCAGCAATAATCTTATTGATCATTTGCCCTAAGACTTGATTGCTCATGATTTTATTCACTACGCCTTCGCCCAATAAGTCATTTAACGCTTTTTCACCTATGCTAGAAATGGTGCTAGTCAGCTCTTTACTAGGGTTAGTGATGCTATTTAAAGCGATATTCACTAACACGCTCAAATCCTGCGGGCCTAGCCAAGAAATGAGCTTATTGATTAAGGGGGCTTGTTCAATCATTTGATTGAGAATATCCCCAAAAGTCGTTTTGTCTAAGAAACTCTGTAAGTCTTTGGCATCAGCGCTAGAGCCTATTTTATCAAGGGCTTGATTCAAGCCTCCAGGCACAAAATTATTGGCAAAAGAACTCAAACTTTGCTTGCCATACCAGTTATTGATGAAATTCTCTACATTTTCAATCCCTAAAGTTTTCACAATGAATTTTTCAAACCCTGAAGAATGGGCTTGGATTTGCTCTAAGAGCATTTGATCGATTTCTTTTCTTTTTATAGGATCTAGCGCGTTTAAAAGCCCGTTTTCACCAAAAACATCGCCCACCGTTTTAGAATTTAAGATTTCCATGATTGCGTTTTTAAAAGTGCTCACGCCTAAGAGGTTATTCACTTCAGTAGGGCTAAGCAATGAGCTTAAAGTCTTAGATCCAAAATCTTTAGGGATCATGTTAGCTAGATCTTTAGGGATAGCGTTATCATTCAAGCTTTCTTCATAAACAATATTAGAAAGCGCATTCGCTAAGCCTTTTTCTCCAAAAAGCTTTTCAATGCCACCTTGCCCTAGATAAGAAAAGATTTTATCAGTCCCTTGAGCGTCAATATTAGCTTGATTAAGCACTAAATTAGTGCCGCTTTCAAAAGACACATTCGCGCTCCCTCCACTCCCCCAAGCGTTCCCGCTGCCGATTGTCCCAGTAATGTAAATGTTTTTAGCCTTAAAATTAGCGTTAATATAGCCTAAATAAGGTGCACTAGAATGGAGCAATTGCCCTAAATTAGTCTGTCTAAACATCTGGCAAGTGTTATCCCCAACCGCGCATGGCTCTTTATAGCCATCGCCTCCAAACCATACCACGCTATTAGTGTTCGTTTGCCCTTCTTTGATCGCCCCTATAACGAGATTGCCTTGAGAGAAATCATAATTAGCCGTGTTGGAAAAACCATTGATAATACCCAATAAGCTCTTCCAATTTTCTTGGTTTAAAGCAATACCATATTTCTTTAAAATGTCAAAAAGAGTTTCAAAACCATTCGGGCTATTGAGATTGAGATTGTCCAAAGCCCCTGAAGCAATAAGTTTAGCCATTTTAGGCAAAAATTCCTTACCCAAGCTGGCAATAACGCTTAAATCCTGCTTAGTGATAGCCTGATTGTAAATGTGTAAGGCTTGTAAGGGTTGGTTTTGCGCGTTATAAGTCCCGGGTGTTTCATTGTTTTGATTAAAGCCTTTGATGTTACTATTCAAATAATAAGTGCCGGCTTTGTCGCTTGTGTGATTATAGGAATTAGAACTTTCATCATAAGGGTTTTTTTGGTAATCATACAAGCTAGGGGCGAGATTAAACATCGCATTATTAGAAACGCCGTTTTGAGAGATTTGAATTTTCAAGCGGTTGTTATGCAAGGTTTCTGTAATCGTTTCAGTCGTGTTGAGCGGGTTAGTGAAACTCCAAGAATGAACGCCGTTATTAAACGAGTAATCAGCCTTGTCAATCTGTATGCCATAAAAACGGATCTTTTCATAGCCGTTATTCCCCATTAAACCCTGAATGTTTTGAGCTTGTAAAATATTATAAACTAAGGGCTTGTTTTTTGCATCAAACAAATTCACATTAGACAGATTCAAAATCCCTTGAGTTCCAAAACTAAAATTCCCGCTTGCATTAATAGATAGAGCGTTAGCGCCATTGCCTAAAAGGTTTAGAGTGCTGTTTAAAAGAACGCTTTGAAAATTCAGGGTGCTGTTGTTGCTTAAATCAAAAGAAGCGTCAGAATTAAAAGTCGCCAAATGAGTGAAAGAAATTTGAGAATTATTGGCATAAAAACTCACAGGAGCGTTAAAAACGCTATTACCATTGAAATTCAACAAGCTTGAGTTATTGAGGTTGAAATTCGTTTCCCCCTCTACGCTAAGAGCGTTAAAACTCGCTTGGGAACTTTCAGCTAAATTCATCGTAGAGTTATTTTCAAAAGTGGAAGCACCTTGGAAATTGATATGGATATTTTTAGCCCTTAAATTGAGCGTGGCTTGATTAAAATTTGTATTCCCTTTGAAATTAATAAGGCGTGTGGAGTTGCCAAAATCAGGCGTTTTGCCAAATAGCGGGATGCCATAAAAGGTTACATTAGCGTTATTGAAATTTGCTTGATTGAAGCTTACTTGAGCGTTAGGGTTCAAATTCAAATAAGACACCCCGTTAAAAGCGGTTGTGCCGTTAAAATTCGCCACGCTGTTGTTGTAAAAAGAAAGGCTTGAGGCGTTTTCTAAAGCCGTTTGGGTTTGGCTATCCCCAATATTAATAGCAGCGTTGGGCTTGACTGAAAGCCTGGAATTATTGAAAGTAACATTCCCATTCAATGAAGACTGATTCACATTTTTAGACACATCAATGACTATTTGAGAGTTATTGAAAATAATGTTATTAGCTTTCAAATCATAGCGAATGCCTCCCCCTAAAATGGAATTAGAAAATATCAAATCCGTATTTGCAACCATATTCACATACGATGAGCCGCTCTCAGTCGCTCCGTTAATATTGGTCCAGCCGCTAAAAGTGGTGTTTTCAAAAGTGATACGCCCTGAATTAAAATTAAAGCCTCCCCATGTGAAATCCCTAAAATTAGAGTTTTTAATTTCCATAGAAAGCCTGGAATTAAAATTCGCCCATGAATGCTGGCTCGCGCTAGTTTGTAAGCCCATAGCCACGGTTTGGAAATTCGTGTAATTCAACCCGTCAGCGTTCAAGGTTTCATCAGCGTTAAAATCAATCGTCGCCCCACCGCCAGCATTAGGGTTGCCGACATTAAAATTATTCGTTAAAAAGATATTAGTCGCGTTGAAATTGCCGTGCAAATACAGCAAATTATTCTTACCAAACCAGATCGAGCCGCCATTGTTATTGGCTTTTTCTTGAGCGCTCCCTAAAAGCAAAGTCCCCACCACCGTAGCCCCAAAATTCAGCGACCACGCAAAAGCGCTAGAGCCAATAAGGTCTTGATTTTTATAAGGCGCGATATAGCACACGCCAACACACACAGGGGTTTTTCCTGGAATGAAGTCAAATTGCTTCCTCACTTGATTCCAAATGTCTTTAGAATCAGCGTCTGTGTGGAAAGGCGAAGAATGGATAGTGAAATATTTATAGGTGATAGAGCCCGGATTAAAAGTCTCTTCAAAGACAAATTTTTGGCCGTTGCTCTGCGTGAATTGCACAAAATAAGTGTTTTTCTCCGTTCTTAATAAAGTCCCTCTCTCGCCACCATAATGGATTAAATTCCATAAATTTTTTGAAAAAGCATTGTCCGCCAAAATTTCATTATTATATTTAATGTTATTCCCGCTTAAAAGCGTGTAGGTGGTGTTGTCAGTCAAATCCCTTTCAATATTAAAAATACTATTATTGTCAATAGTGATTGATCCTTGAAGGCGGCTAAAAGGATCGCTATTAATAAGCGTGTTTGTGCCTTTAAAGGTGGTGTTTTTAGTGTCATTAAACGAATAGCTCCCGCCATTAAACGAGTTGTTGTTAAAAATTAGGTTTTGCGCTTTGGCGTTGATGTTATAGGAATTGAAAGTGTTGTTTTCTAGGGTTAGGGAATTTCCGGTGCTGTTTTCACCCCCTTTATAAATCAAAGTGCCGTTATCGCTAAAACTAACATTCTTAATCACCGCCTTCCCGTTAGCACTAGCGTTATCCACGCCAAAATTCCCCCCTCCATTCACAGATCCCCCATTAAAAGTAATGTCATTGGCCTTAAGGTTAAAGCCTCCATGCGGAGTTTGGTTGCTAAAATTTGCGTTTGTTGCATTCAAATTACCATTATTAACAATGAAATTCATCCATGAATTTTGCAAACCGGCTTTATCGTTATTGAGGTTTGCGTTAGCGATATTCAAACGCTTTTGAGCGTTAAACACTAAAGTCGCACCCCCACCGGTTTGAGCGCCATTACCAGAACGAATCGTGCCAGTAATGTCAATTTGATTGGCTTTAAAAACGCCTTGAATATAGCCCGCTAGCCCCCATTCAGCCCCTGAAGTTTTCCCAAAACCCACCACGCTATTAGAAGTGGGATTTGCCCCAGCGAGAAAAGGGGTGGTTTGGTTGAACACTAAAACGCTGTTAGCGCCGCTATAATCTTGCGTGAAAACGCCTGTGCCAGCGATCTTCCAAGTCGTCATGCCGTTAAGGTAGAACACGGTGTTACTGGCGTTATTATTGATATTTTTAAGATTAAACGCATCGTTATCAATATTCACGCAATGCGTATAGCCTAGAGTGCATAAACGAGTGAGCGTGATCCCATTATTAAAATTTTCTTTGATGTAGTAAGTCAAGCCGTTATCAGTAAAATGGACATTATAAATTTTAGTATTGTTTGGCGTGGATTGATCCTTATTTACTAGCGTGCCGCTAGGGTTTTCTCCGCTAATCCAGCGCAACATTTGATACAAAGCGTTATTATCCTTATAATCCACGCTTTTAGCGTTAAGCAATTGATAAGTCGTGCCCACGCTTAAACTGCTCAAAAGCCCCTGCATGTTAAAAACAACGCCCTTATTGAAAGTGAAAGTTGTTTGAGCGCCATTTATTTTGAATTGACTATTCACATTGAAAGTGTCATCAGTAAAACTGACTTTAGAAGTTTTATTGAAATTAAACACCCCCCCATTGAACGAGTTATGATTAAAATCCACTTGCTTGGCGTTAAAACTAAACGATCCGCCATTAAACGAGTTGTTATTAAAAGCGTCTGTCTGCTCTGCATGGTTGAAATTAAACGATCCGCCATTAAATTTGTTTTCATTAAAGGCGTTATTTATGCCATCAAAAGTGTAAGAAGCGTCGTTTAAAACGGATTTTTCAATGGTGGTCTTGCCCTGGAATTTGAAATTCCCTGCTAAAAAGTTCGTGTTTTTAAAATGGTAAGAATTTTCAGCGCCTTGAAATTTATAATAAGCCTTGTTGAAATTCACGCTATCAAAAGCGCTGTTACCGGTAAAATCATACCCCCCATTCGTCCAATCGTAAAAATCAGATTGAGAAACATTGATTTTAGCGCTCCCAGAGCCATTCCCTAAAGCGATAAAAGTCATGTAAGAGTTTTGTGAAGTGGTTTTTAAGTTTTTAAAAGTGGCTCCAGCGATATTGATTTCAGTCGCGCCCACAAAATTCAAAGTCGCCCCCCCACCGGTTTGAGCGCCATTCCCAGACATCATGTTACCGGTGATATAAACCCTATCGGCTGTGAAAGTGCCGGTGATATAGCCCGTTTTCCCCCAATTGACCCCCTCATACCCCCCAAAACGCACCGTGCTGTTAGATTTAGGGATGCTGCCATTAGCCCAAGGGGTCGTAGCGTTAAAGACTAAAGCGCTGTTTTTTCCGCCATAGGTTTGAGCAAATCTCGCATTAGTGTAATTCCAAGTGTTCAAGCCGTTGAGATAGAAAATCGTATCGTCTCTATTATCCTTAATGTCTTTTAAATTAAAAACATTGTCATGGATATTCACGCTATTGGTGTAATAAATATTGTTCGCGCCATAATAGACAGATTGTAAAACAATAGAATTAGGGCTAAAAATTTGCCTGAAATGATAGAGCGTGCCGCCTAAATTGTAAGTTACATAGTGGGTGTGGGTGTTGTTAGAAAAAGCGGCGTTTTTGCTGTTGTCTTTTGTGGCTTGTGTGTTTTTAAGCCTGATAATATTCCACAAATCACTCACACCATTATAAGTGATGTTGCCATTTTTCATGCTAAAAAGCGTGTAAGCGCTCCCTATGCTAGGCGTGTAATTTTGAATGTTAAAAATCGCATTAGGATTAATGGTAACTTTACCGGTCATATTGATAAAGGGTGAAGTAGGGTTATTGATCGTGGTTATGCCTTGAAAATTAACATGAGCATCAGGCCTATTAAAAACAAACCAACCCCCATTAAAAGTCAAATTATTGAAAGTGATATTGCTTGCATTAAGGATATAAGCTTCCCCTACGGTGTTAGCGTTGCCATTAGGCATGCTCCCTAAAGCGCTGTTATTAAAGGTAATGCTATTGGCGTTAAGATTGAGTTTATAATGGTTGATATTAGAATTAGTGAAAGTGATGCTCCCCCCAATGCTATTACCCCCCTTATAAGTGAGTGCGCCGTTATTGTTGAAAGTTACGCCGCTAATGGTGGTTGTGCCATGACTATCCACATTATCAAAGCCAAAATTCCCACCATTGATAATCCCGCCATTATAAGTGATCTTTCGCCCCATAACATTAAAGCCCCCATGCGGGGTTTGGTTGCTAAAATTCGTGTTTGTCAAATGCACGCTATGATTGGAGATCAAATTCATCCACGAATTTTGCGTCCCGGCTCTGTTATTTTGAAAATAAGCCCCGTTAGTGGTTAATTCGTTTGAGCTTTCAAAAACAAGTATTGCACCCCCACCGGTTTTCCATTCATTGCCTGAGCCAACATTGCCTGTAATAAAAATGTCTTTAGCCTTAAAAACCCCTGTAATAAAACCGATATAGCCCTTTTCCCCAAACCATATAGAATTATTGTTGGGCGTTGCAGAAGCGTTTTTTGTCCCTATATATAAATTGCTGTTGTTATAATTTTGCGTGAAATTCCTACTCCCCCCAGCCCAAGTGCGTAAGGGGCTGATATAGTAGGATTTGTTGTTATTATTTTCATTCACGCTATTGAGCCAATACACCGAACTATTATAATCTTCAGCGCTCAAAGCTGAAACAAACCCTAGCCCTAAGAAGATTTTTTTGTTAAAGGATAGAGAAGAATTTGAATGCGTTTTTAAGGAGTAAATTGTCAAAGGCGAGTTTTTGATTGTATATTTTTTAGCGATTTTCTTTTTAATGCCCTTAAAAGAGCGGTTTTTGCTAAAGCGTTCATTCTTTAAATCTGTTTTGCCATTTCTATAAGTCATATTTTAAACCCTTTCATATTATATTATATAATTACATTTATTAACACTATCCACAACGAAATTTTCATTATATTAACTAAAAGAAAACAAAACAAATCCTTTTATATGTTAGTAACCAGTCTCATTATAAAAACCATCAGTTAGTTACTTTCTGTAATACATCTCCTTTAAAAAGCGTAACTATAACTCGCATGGATAAAAACGCTCTCTAAAAAATAAAGATTTTTAAAAGAATTTCTAGTCTTTGAAAAAGGGATTTTAGCCCCAAGCTCTATGCGGTGGTAGCGATCGATCGTGCTGCCAAGCCCCACATTAAACAAGCCGTTATACCCCATAAACGAACTATTTTTCATGCCTAAATGGTTGCTTTGATAAAAATACCCTATCCCAAGCCCCCCATACACCCCAAAGCTGTATTTTTTGTAAGTGTAAAAATCGCTTAACACATCAATATTTAAGCTCAATAAAGAAGTGTTAATCGTGTGCAGTGCGGTGGGTTTGATTGCCATAAGGTAGGAAAATTCACCCCTTAGCGCTAGAGCTTTAAAAAAAGCGAATTGATACCCCCCTTTAGCCCCCCATAAAAAAGCCGTATAAGAAGAATCACTAGCCGGTTTGGGGGTTATTTTAATAGGAGCTAAACCCACCATAGCCCCAAAATAAATATGACTTTTTTTAGGCTCAAACGCCCCTAACAAGCCCACCCATAAAGCCAAAATGAAAACAATCTTTTTCATTCTAAAGCTTTTTGGTTTTGATAAAACCGCTTGATTTTGTCGTCTATGGGAGCGAGCAAACGATAAAACACCGGCACAATCAGTAAGCTTAACACCATAGAAATCATCAAGCCCCCACTCATCGCAATCCCTATAGGGGATTTCATCGCCGCTCCATCCCCACTCGCCAACGCTAAAGGCAGCATGCCGCAAACCATCGCAATAGTCGTCATTAAAATCGGTCTTAAACGGGTTTTGCCGGCAAACAAAATGGCTTCTTGGATATTCAAACCTTTTTTACGCTCTTCATTCGCTACATCAATTAAGAGCGTGGCGTTTTTACCCACCATACCAATGAGCAAGATCAAGCCTATCATAGAGAACATGCTCAAAGGCTGATGGACTAAACCTAGAGCAAAAAACGCCCCTGAAAAGCTTAAAGGCATGGTAACCATGATGATAAAAGGCTCTAAAATAGACTCATACAACGCCGCTAAAATCATATAAATCAACACAAACGCTGTCGCTAAAGCGATCAAAAACTCCCCATTAGTCTCTTTAGCGTTATCCGCTTCACCGGTAAATCTGTAATTCGCCCCTTCAACCAGCCATTCTTTAGTGTTTTTACTCACTTGCGTTAAAATCTCGCCTAAAGAAACGCCCGCACTCCTATTAGGCTCAGCAAGCACCGTAACGCTGCGTTGGCGGTTATAGCGAGAAATGCTGGACGGGCTTTTAGTTTCTATGATTTCCACTAAAGCGTCTAAAAACATCAATTTATCGTATTTGTTACGCACTTGCAAGCGTTTGATATCTTCTACAGAAACGCGCTTGTCATCAGGCACTCTAATGACCATGTCGTATTCTTTGCCATCTTCTTTGAACACGCTCGCTTGAGTAGTCCCAGAAAAAGCAGAGCTCACCACTGAGCCAATGGTTTGAGCGCTCACGCCGTATTTGTTGGCGTTTTGTCTCAAGATTTTCAGTTGCAATTGCGGTTGCGATTCGCTCGTGCTTGTATGATAGCTTTCAACCTTGCCTTTTAATTCAGGGCTTTCTAATAAGAATTTTCTCAAATTCTCCACGCTTTTATCCACCGCTTCTTGAGAATGGGAGAATACAAAGGTTTGGAAGGGCGAACTATCCCCACCACCCCCTATAAGAGTAACTTCAGAAAGATTAATAGTATCTAAACCTTTAGCTTCAGGCATGCTTTTTAATTCCTTCCTTAAAGCGCTCATCAACTCAAATTGCCCCAATTCACTCTCTTTTTTACGCTCTTTTAAAGGCTTGAGCTGCACAAAAATCTTCGCTCTAAAAGGGTTTTGTGTGGTGCCATAACCCACTTGCAAAGTAGTAAATTCCACTTCAGCATGCTTTTCAATCGCTTTTTGAAAGATCTTACTCTTTTGCGTCATGTAATCTATGCTCACGCCCGGTTTAGCCTTAAGCCACACCAAAAACCTCCCCCTATCTTCTTTCAGCATGAACTCCATACCGATCTTAGAAGCCACAAAAAGCGAACCCACAAACACCAAAACCACCACTATAGAGATAATGAGCTTGTGGTTTAATACCCATTGGAGCAACTTGGTATAACGAGACTCTAAAGCCTTAAAAAAAGGCTCACTCCACACATAAAAACGAGAATGCCTGGGATTGACCACGACTGAGCTTACCATGGGGATAATCGTAACGACCACCACATACGATAGAGCGATCGCTAAAGCCACCGTGATCCCAAAGCTTTGGAAAAAGCGCCCGATAATGCCTTTCATGTTCCCTATAGGCACAAACACAGAGAGTAGCATCGCTGAAATCGCCACTAGAGCAAAACCAATCTCCCTCACCCCCTCATAGCTCGCTTTTCGTTTACTCATGCCCATTTCTAGCTTTTTATGGATGTTTTCAATCACCACGATCGCATCATCAATGATGATCCCTATCGCTAGCGTTAAAGCCACCATGGTGAGCATGTTTAATGAAAAGCCCATCCATTGGATGAGCGCAAAAGTCCCCATGATAGAAATAGGGATAGAGATCGCTGAAACGAGGGTGATCGTGCCGTTACGCAAGAACGCAAACACCACTAAAACCGCTAAAATCGCCCCTAAAACTAGATCAAATTTCACGTCTTCAATAGAGGTGCGGATATAGCTCGTAGTGTCTAAAAAGGGTCTGATTTCATAGCTAGGGCTAATGGCTTGAATGTGTTTTAAAGCTTCATACACCCTATCCACGATTTCAATTTCATTCGCTCCGGCAATCTTTTGGATTTCTAAAATCACACCGGGCTTGTCTTTAAAGCTCGCAAAAGTGTTGTCTTCTTCCAAACCGATTTCAATCTTTGCAATATCGCTAAGACGCACATGATTACCCACTTGAATCTTTTTCACATCCGCAACGCTATAACTATTCGCATTCACTAAGATAGACAATTCCCTTTGGCTATTGACAATGCGCCCGCCATCAATTTCCACATTCTCCGCTTTAAGCGTGCTGAAAAGATCCGCATAAGTCAGGTTGTATTTATTCATCAAAGTGGGATCGGCATAAATCCTAATCTGGCGCTCTCTAAAGCCGTTAAGCTGCACACCCCCTACCCCATTGATTTTTTGGAGCATGGGCTTAATGGTGTTTTTAGCATAATCATTAAGGGTTGTAGCCGGCACGCTTGAACTGCTCACAAACAATGAAATAATAGGCTGGCTGTCGGTATCAAATTTATTGATAGAGGGTTTTTTAATGTTGGAGTCATCAAAACGCACCGAAGAAATTTTATTCATCACATCGTTTAGGGCTTCTTCATTAGGTTTTTCCAATTCAAATTCAATGACGACGATACTCACATTTTTAGAACTCGTAGAAGTAACCTTTTTGATCCCATCAATCCCCATCACCGCTTCTTCAATCTTATCGGTTACCTTACTCTCTATGATTTCAGCGCTAGCCCCAGGATAAGTCGTAGTAACCACCACCGTAGGCAAGTCAATTTTAGGGAAAAGCGCCACGCTCAATTTTTTGAAACCCATAGTCCCAAAAAAGACAATCGCCAAAGCAAACATCAAGGTCGTAATAGGACGATTAATCGCTGTTTTATACATCAAAATACCCTATCACTTCGTTTGGATAAACCCATCGCCAAAAAGCCCCACTGCCATAGGCTTAGACAAAAGGGCTTCAGCGCTCACTTTCCTGGTGTTCTCATCAACCGTGGGGTAAATCTTAGTGATTTTAGCTTCATGCTGATTGGAATCCCCGTCTATAGAATAAGTGTAAGTGTCCCCTACTTTGACCGCATTAATGTATTTAGAATCAAATTCAATGACCAATTTCCTGGCATGGCTGACTAATCTTAGTAACACCGTGTTATTCGCGCTCACCCCCTCGCCCACCTGAATGTTTCTGCTCGCTATCACGCCATCAAAAGGGGCTCTTAAAATGGTTTTATTCAATACCGCAATAGAATAAGCGTAATCCGATTCCAAGCGCCTATAAGTAAATTCATAGCCCTCTAGAGTGTTTTTATCCACAGCGCCCCCAATTTTGCTGTATCGTTGGTATTGCTTTTTAGCGAAAATGAGTTGTTGCTCGGTGGAATCGCTTTGAGCCTGTTTGTCTTGATTATACAAAAGCAACAAAACATCGCCCTTTTTGACCACGCTCCCCTCAGTAACCTTAATGCTATCCACAATCCCTGTGCTATCCAAGGTGAGTTTGGAATCTTGCATCGCTTTCACATTGAAAATCGCATACACTCTTTCGCCAGCTTCCATGCTCAAAAAACTCAAAAAAAGTCCTATTAAAATTTTTCGTATCATTTCCACTCCTTTAATGCACATAGTCGTCAATTTTATGCCCGCTGTTGAAAATGTAATTGGCTTTTTGCACTTCATAATTATTGAGCGCTAAATTGTAAGCCACTTCCGCATCAAAGCGCGTGGTTAAACCCCTTAAATAGGTGGTGAAATCCACTAAATTAGCGTCGTATTTCCTTTTAATATTGGCAAAAGAAAGATTAGCCGCATCCAAACTAGCCTTGGAAGATTCAATCTTGGCTCTGGCAATATCAAGCGACTTTCTGTAAAGCTGTTCGTCTTTTTCTTGCTCTAATTTTTTATACGCTAAATTCTTTTCATTCGCTAATTGGCCTAACATGATGGATTGTTTTTGCAAGCTCAACCCTATATCATCAAAAATATTCAAAGTCGCAGTAACCCCAGCCGTATTTTGCTGACCTGGGAAGAAGTTCCCAAAACTCCCCAAAGCGTAAGCGGGTTTTTGGATCCAAAAAAGCCATGAGTCAAACACATCTATCTTGGGGTAATAATTGAGTTGCTTGTTTTGGTATCTAAGCGCGGAAATCTGCTCCCTTAAAGAAACCAAATCCTGCCTTTCTCTTAATTGCAAATTAGGCACATCAATCGTGGTCTTTTTCAAATTTTTCACATTGAGATTGGTGAGGTATTCTAAAGTCAAGCGGTTTTGCTCCAAAGCAAATTGCATGTCCAAAATATCGTATTCGCTCAAATTCCCTTGCGCTTTTAAGCTTTGCAAATCATCAATCGTGGTCAGCCCTTTGTCATAGAGTTTGGTAACCCTTTTAATGTCCGTTTGAATTTGCTCCAATTTCTTTTGCAAAGCGATCATGCGAGCGAGATTATTAAAATACTCATAATATTGTTGCACCACTTGCAAATACACGCTTTGGCGGCTATACTCTAAATTAGCCACAGTGGATCGGTAAGTCGCAGACTTTTCTTTGACATTATTCACATCGCTAAAGCCATTAAACACATTCAATTTGACTTCAGCTTGGAGTTGTTGCGTGTTGTAATGCTTAAAGTGCGGAGTATCCCTATTTTCATTCTTAAAATTATAACTCGTATTTAAGGTGGGTAAAAACATCGCTTTGGCGATGGTATGGTTTTTCATCGCTTGCTTGACACTGAGTTCTTGCGCTTGCAAACTGAGATTAGTGGTAGCCCCCTTTAGCAATTCATAAAGCCCCAAAGCGGCTTTATCGCTTTTTTCATGGTATTTAGCAATCTCTTGATTGATCGTGGTCGCTGTTTCTTTGGGCGAGGACAAAAAACTCGGTGTCGCTTCTAAAGAACTTGTCGGCGGATCAATGAGTTTTAAATTCTTATGGCTGTAATTGTTGAGGATTTGCTTGATTTCATCTGGGGTTTTAGAAGGGGTTTGCGCCAAAGCTAAAGCAGTGCATAAACCTAATAAACTCACACATCTTATAATGGTATTCATCAATCCCCCTAGCGCTTGGTTTTATTATGCACTAATTGCACTAAATACTTGGCGTTTTCTCTGGGTAAGTCCGGCAACATCCCATGCCCTAAATTAAAAATATGCCCTTGATTGCCCATGACTTTTAGGATCTTTTCAACGCCCTCTTCTAAAGCGTTTTTATCATAAAGGCGGGTGGGTTCTAAATTCCCTTGCAAAACATATTTATCGCCCAAAATCTTTTTTGCCATTTCTAAAGGCGTGCCCCAATCCACGCCAAACACATCAAATTCCCCATCTATGCTATCCAAATAAGCACCAATCCCTTTAGGGAAAAGGATAACCGGAATGCGTGCATAGCGTTTTTTAAGCTCTTTGGAAATTTTTTTCATATAATGCCAGCTAAACCTCAAATACGCTTCTTTTTCTAAAGCACTCGCCCACGAGTCAAAGACCATCACCGCATTGACCCCTGCTTGGATTTGAAGGCTCAAATACTCTATCAATTCAAGGCTCAATTTTTCTAAAAGCGCTTTTAAAACTTCAGGTTCGCTATAAAGCATTTTCTTGCTTTTGGCATACGATTTGCTCCCCTCGCCTTCTATCATGTAAGTTGCTAAAGTCCAAGGCGATCCGCAAAAACCGATTAACGCTTTCTCTTTAGAAAGCTTTTGGCGCGTTTGAGAAATCGTATCATAGACATAGTTTAGCTGTTTATAAGCTCCTACTTTTAGGCTTTCCACGCTTTTTAAATCCGTAATCGTCTCTAAAAAATGCGGCCCCTTTTTGGGGATAAACTCCAAATTCAAGCCCATTTCCAAAGGCACTACTAAAATATCGCTAAACAAAATAGCCGCATCCACGCCTAAAATCTCTACCGGCTGTAGGGTAACTTCTGTGGCTAGATCGCTATTTTTACACAATTCCAAGAAACTCCCCGCTTTCTTTCGGCTCTCTTGGTATTCGCTAAGGTAACGCCCCGCTTGCCTCATCATCCAAATGGGCGTGTAAGGCGTTTCTTTTCTAAAACATGCATCAATGAAAATCATCATAAATCCTTGAAAATTTGTTTAGTGGTTTGTTTTTATACTTTATAGTTAGTTTTTAAAATGAATATTTTACCCTAAAAATCTAGTAAAATCATAAAAAGTGAAAGTGATGCCAATAGAATAGATGTTCAATCGTGGCGTGCCAAAGGCTTTAGAAAATTTGCTTTGGATAAAATAAAAAGGAATACCGCCCCTTGCTTCTATGCTCAAGCCAAAATTTTTAGTCGCATTGAAAAACAATCCCACACTCCCCACCGCTGATTGGATATTGAATTGATACTTATCAATCTTAGCCCCTAAAATTTGAAGCTGATAGCCTAAGGCGATTTTAGGGATAACCCACCCCTTAAAAAGCCTCACCCCAGCCATAAACCCAGCGCTCATGAAATACGAATCGCCCATTCCTGCATCCAAATACCCCCCTAATAAAGCTTTCTTTTTTAAAACGAACCCTGCCTGAAAGCCTAAAGAAGCGTCATGGTAAATTTTATCCATTAAAATAGGAGGGCGGTTTTTAGGGCGGATGGGGGATCTTTTAGTCGTCTCTGCATGCTGATACAGATAGCCGATTTTAAAAGAGCCAAAATATTTTTTAGTAGGCTCTAAAGGTTTGAAAAAATCCCAATCCTTTTTGGCCAGTAAAACGCCTTTTAAAAGGCTTAAGATTAAGAAAAATCTAAAAATCAAAGTTTTAATTCCAATTTTTGTTTGGAAAATTCCACAATCTTTCCATGGAATCTCGCATAAAGTTGCGCTAAAGAAATGGTGTTTTCATAAAGCGCTAAAGCGGCATTTAAATTCTCTCGAACGCCTTTTTCAAAAAAATGTTGCAATTCGTCATAATCTTCTATCTCTATGCCTAATTTTTTTAAAAAAAGATAGCTGTATTTATCCACCACCATCACTTCTTTAGCACACACATAGCATAAAATCGCATCCGCGCTTTCTTTGCCAATGCCCTTTTGGTCTAAAAGCCACTCCTTAGTAACTTCTTGTTTAAAATTTTCAAAACTTTGAAAGTCTTTTAAAATATTTCCGCTCAAATTAATCAGTCGTTTGGCTTTTTGGTTATAAAACCCGCTAGGGCGGACACACTCTGCAAGCTTTGAAAACTCTATATCAGCGATTTTTTTAAGATTGGTTTCATCATCATTTTCCAAAATGAAGGCGTTTTTTAAATTTTCTAAAGATTTCAAAACGGCTTCAAATTTAGTGTTTTGCGTTAAAACCGCTCCTAATAAAGCTTCAAATTTCAAAGCGTTAGGCCACCACCAAGCGGGGGCGTTTTTCAATAAATCCAAACTCTTTAAAGCCTTTAAAATCTCAAAACTATCCAACACAATAACCGCCTGTAATTAAAGTATAAATAAAGAAATCAAAAAGAGTATTTTATTGAAAAAGAAGTAAAAATTAAAGCGAAAAGCCAACGCTTAAAGCGTTAGCCCCATACAAACACCTTTCTTAAAACTAAGTTAAAAGCCTTAAGATATTTTGTTGAACGGTGTTGGCTTGACTCATCGCATAGCTGCCTGATTGCGCCAAAATGTTGTTTTTATTGAAATTCGCGCTCTCTTCAGCAAAATCCACATCCCTGATTTGAGATTCAGCCGCTTTAACATTCACTTGAGTGATGCTGATGTTATTCACGGTGCTAATCATTTGATTTTGCACGGAACCTAAATCAGAGCGGACTTTATCCAACATTTTCATCGCAGACTCTGCAATGTCAATCACCACCATCGCGCCTCTTAAGGTTGTAACCCCAGATCCCAAGCTTTGATTGCCGCTAGCGATGACAGCGTTATAGTTCGCGCCACTAGCTGATTTGACATTAGCGTTAAAATTCCCAGTAACATCGCGCAAATTCACCGTGGTTTCTGCCACTTGAGACTCCCCAAAACCAATCGCTGTGAAGCCTAAATGTTGCGAGTCAGAAGCCGAAACGACATTGATGCTCTTAGCGTCTAAGCGTGTGAGAGAAAGCCTTCCGTAGTTAGTAGAGCCTTTTGTTAAATCCTGACCGCCATTGACCATCGTTAAAGCGCTAGGCCCATTACTGACGCTGTCGGTTTTGATTTCAATCCCACGACCATCTATACTGCGCAAATTCAAGCGCCCTTTTTGATCCGTATAAGCTTCCACACCGGTTTCTGAAGTGACCGCATTGATCGCTGCGACTAACCTTCCGTCTGAGTCGTTTTTCTTAATATCTGCGATATTACCCAAATGGATCCCATTTAAGGTTAAATTACTCAAACTTCCTGACTGGACCGCCACATCGCTCGTGGTGATAACGCTCGCATAAGCTTTAACCCCTGTTCGGTTAGAGTTTTTATTGATCACTTCTGCTAACACGCCAATCCCTGTACCTGCTGAACTAGAAACTTTTACGCTCTCTAAAGTTACATCATTCACGCCATCCACTTGTTTAAAAGTCAAGCTAATATCCCCAGAAGCGGTGATCAACGCACCTGTAGCGATACGAACCTGACCGATTTTATCTGAAGTGGTAGAGCCGATAGAAGCCTTAATGCTTTGGTTAGAATAAGCCCCTACTTGGAATTCTTTGTTAGTGAATTGACCAGACAATAACGCTTGCCCGTTATAAGTCGTTGTGTTACCGATATTATCCAAACCTTGAATCAAACGAACGATGTCAGATTGAATCGCTTTACGAGATTCCGTAGTTTGCCCATCTTGAGCCGCTTGAGTCGCTTTAACCTTAACGGTGTCTAAGATTTTTAACTGCTCATCCATAGCCTTATCCGCAACCTGGATAATCCCCATGCCGTCATTCGTGTTGGCAATCGCTTGACCCAAACTGCTCGCTTGCGAACGCAAAGAATCCGCCACCGTCATGCCTGATGCGTCATCAGCCGCTTTATTAATCCTTAAACCTGAACTCAATCTCTCCAATGAAGTTTTAAGCGCGTTTTGAGTGAGTGCGGATTGCACATGCGCATTCATCGCATTGATATTTGTATTGACCTGAAAAGCCATTGTTGTAACTCCTTGTTATAAAAAACCCAAAGGCATCCTTGCTTTTGGTTGAAACTATTATCGGTTAAAGTTTGAAATTTTAAAGGGCTTTATTTTTAAAAGCAAAATTAGGGGCATGAAAATGGGCTATAATAAAGAAAATTTGATTATTGAATGCAGACACCAATGGATACCATAAAAAACATTCCATTAAGGACTTTTGTTTTACTCTATAAAAGCTCACCAAAATGTGTTGTGTTGGCATCAATTACAGTGCTATTTGTCGGCATTATTCCATCTCTAAATATTCTTGTTATGATAAGATTGATTGATATTGTGGTAAATTTGTTGCAAAATCATACACATTTTGAATACAGCTTGCTATTACCAACTTTATTACTATGGGGATCTTTGCTGTTTTTAGCACATGTATTATCAGGAATTTTATCAAGCTTGCAAACCATTATTGCCGAACAATTTTCTATAAACATCATCACACAGCTCGCTAATAAACTCACACAAGTTAAAAATCTAAGTTTTTTGAAAATAAAGACCATACTATCAAGCTTAACACTATCCATAACGGACTGCACATCCGCCCCCTAAATTATGTCAGTAATCTCTTTTTTAATCTACAACGCATTATAGGGCTTGTGAGTCTGTTTGGAATATTATTTTCCATTAGTATTTATCTACCCTTTATAATGATTTTTGCAACAATGCCTTGTATTCTCATCTCCAACCATATAGCAAAAAAACACAGTGCTTCCATAGATAAGCTTCAAGACCAAAAAGAGAGTATGCCAAAATTACCTATACTCTGGATTAGATAACCAAAAGAACAAAGACAACCTATTATTTAACTTCATGCTAAATTTTCATCATAAATTTATTGAAAACAAAGAATTGTATCTCAATAATTTTGTGAAAGTAGCTCAAAAAAACTTAATATCTACCATATATATTGATATTTTAACCACCATTCTAAGTATTGCACTCTTTTTTCTAATGGTTTTTATTATCCTTTCAAAATTAATTGGTGTGGGAGCAATTGCTGGGTATATCCAAGCATTTAGCTCTACTGAGCAGCAACTACAAGATTTATCGTTTTATGGAAAGTGGTTTTTTGCTATCAATAAATACTTTGAAAATTAT
>NZ_CBOO010000018.1:0-17295 GCF_000476015.1 Helicobacter pylori SA37A
GGGGCTGTAAGGATTTCAATATCTTTAATTTTAAAACAAGCCAAGCCTTTATCATAACTCTCTAAAGCACTGTGAAACCACCCCTTGCTAAAGCAAGGATCTTCCTAACTAAAGTACCCTAATAGACACTAACACGAAAGGCTTTATTCTTTAAAGTCTGTATAAATATTTCCTACCAAAAAACTGAAAAGTTAGTGTTTTTTAATGGGGGGTTTAGTGATTATTGGTCTTTTTAGTTCGTATTTTTCGTTTTGAGCGTTTTTTATCTTGTAGGCTATTTATAATTAGTCTATTTTTAAGTGAAACGATGAAATAGGGCTATTTTTAGCTCATTATTGGGGTATTTTGTTTTTAGTTGGAAGTTAGAATTCAAAATTCAAAAAAACTTCATTTCCCTTTCTAGATGCTAACCATTTAGCCAATCTAACTAGTTTAGCATCTAAAAGTGCATCTAACTTGAGTTAGCCATCTAACCTAAACAAAACCGCACAAGCGAATCGTTAGCGAGCATGGACAAAAGCACATCGCAGTTTGAAAGCGTAGGCGTTAGCCGAAGCTGTTTTGCGTTAGCAAATCAAACAAGATAGCGCAAACCTGGCGTTAGCCTAAAAAACCTCTAAAAACTAAAAATCCAAAATATGTAGCGCGTCATGCGCGTTGTTTTTAATTACATTTTTAAACAACCATGTTGTTTTTACATGTTTTACTCGCATGCGCGCGCGTGAGGGAATGGGGGTTGCAACCCCCTAAATAACGAAGCTGTAGGGTTTCTCATTTTTGGGGTGAAAATGAATAAAAGGGAACTTCTTACGAGTGATAACAGAACTTCTTACGAGTGATAACAGAACTTCTTACGAGTGATAACAGAACTTCTTTATTTTAAAGTTATGATTATTAACAATTTTTAGCTACGATAACAGCGTGCTAATAGTTTCACAAGTGCGGTATTTCCTATGTGCGACAAAATTTGGAGAAATTGGCTTGACTTGGTTAAGTTAGTGGGTTGGAGGATAGAGAGGGCGACACCTCGTTAGGAGGTATCACACCATGAAGCTATTATTCATGTTAGTACTAGTGCTTGTAATTCTCGCACCTTTACTTCACTAGGTTTATTAAAAGCTAATCCCTTGTTTATGGGGGTTGGCTCATTAATAGACATACTATCATGACTTGCACTATTATACCGAAACAAGGAGTATATAGTGGAATTTGATCAATTAGATTTACAAAAAGCGTTAAAAATATTAGATGCACTACCACAAACCATCAAAGAATTACTATCAAAGCATGAAATCAAAAAAGAAGAACTAAAACCCACTCTAAAAGAAAAACCCACACCAACAAAAGAGCCACAAACCACCCCCACACCATGCAAAGATTTAGTGGTTAGCGCCCCTAAAGATAAAACCTATATCACCTACCACAACAACGCTAATAAGGTTAATCTAGGGAAATTGAGCGAAAGGGAAGCTAATCTTTTATTCGCTATTTTTCAAAGGCTTAAAGATCAAGGGAACACCCTCATTCGTTTTGAACCGCAAGATTTGAAACGCATGATTATGGTCAAATCTAACTTAACCAACAGGCAATTATTGCAAGTCTTAAAAAATTTGCTTGACAACATAAGCGGTGCTAATTTTTGGATCATTAGAGAGCATGTTGAAAATGGCGAAGTCTATGAAGACCACACTAGCTACATGCTTTTCAAACAATTTGAAATCCGTATCCATAAGCCAACCCAAACTATAGAATACTTAGATGTCCAACTCAATGATAACTACCAATACTTGCTCAACAATCTAGGAATGGGAGGTCAATACACTTCTTTCAAACTTTTAGAATTTCAAAGAGTGAGGGGCAAATACGCTAAAACACTCTATCGCTTGCTCAAGCAATACAAAAGCACAGGGATTTTGAGCGTGGAATGGGGTCAATTCAGGGAACTTTTAGACATTCCAAAAGACTACAAAATGGAAAACATCGATCAAAAAGTCTTAACCCCATCTCTCAAAGAACTCAGAAAAATCTACCCTTTTGAGCACTTGAGCTATAAAAAAGAACGCAAAAGCCATGACAAGCGCAAGGTAACCCACATTGACTTTTATTTTGAGCAATTGCCTGAAGGCGAAACCAAGAAACAAAAACAAGCCGACAAGCAACGCGCTCAAAGAGACATCAAGCTCATAGCATGGGATATTCACAACCAAATCGCTAAAAGAAACGCAAAAGCCACTATGGAAGCTAGGTTTCTTGAATTGAAAACTTTGATCGGCTATCAGTTCAGGCACAATGACAGTGGGATCGTTTTAAAGATTGACAACACCACTTTTGAAAAAAATCAAATGTTTTTGCATGTTTCTTACCCTAAAAGCAAAAACAACCCCCAAAAATTCCTTGTGTCCAACAAGACATTCGCTTTGGAACTACTATATGTCAATGGATACAGCCTAAAAAAAGACAACTTGCTAGAAGAAATTGATCCCCCCAAAATCCACCCCATCACGAATGAACCTATCAAGGAATTTGCACAATACATTGGCAAAACGATTAACATCACCAACTTCAATGTGGATCAATGCCCTGAGGGGATTAACAACTACCTGAAAATCACTAGGATTGTGAAACTGAATGACAATCGGATCTGTATCTCAGTCCAAGATGTGGATAAGCCTGAGAAACTGCTCAAACCTTTCATCGCTAAAGATGAGAAACATTTGAAGAATTGGTTTAAGAAACACTACAGGTGAAAAGACAGATGCATGCTAACTAAATTTAGACACTAGGAACAAAGTAATGGACTATAAAGAATTGTTAGAATTTGATGATTACGCTATGGATCTGACCATTCGCATGGCACACCACAACTCCGCTATGGAGGGCAACAACCTGACTTTGGGCGATACAATGAGTATCTTAATAGACAGAAAGACCCCTATCAAGTCGGTGAGCTTGGATGAAGTGCATGAGATAGAAAATTATCGCAATTTTGTTCCCCTTATTTTAGAATTTTTAGAGAGAGATAAGATCATAGATGAACATTTGATTGGTCATTTCCATTCTGTTCTGATTCGTAATATCCTGCCTGATTTTGGAAAATTCAAAACCACTTATAATGAGATCATAGGGGCTAAAAAACCGACTGCAAGTCCAATAATGGTGCAACCTAGAATCAATAATCTGTGTTTGAAAATACAAGATGAAGTGCTATTGAATTTGAGCGGTGAAGAAAAAATAAAAAAGGTAGCAGAACACCACATAGAATTTGAAGAGATCCACCCTTTTAGTGATGGCAATGGCCGTACAGGAAGAGCCTTGATGTTCTACCAAACCATAAAAGCTAATTTAACGCCCTTTGTGATTGAAGTAAGCGCTAGAAGCGAATACATGCATGCTATGAGGGAACAAGACGCTAACGCTCTAGTTGGCATCATTAAGAACTGCCAAAAAATAGAACTAGAAAAGATTGAGCGATACGCTGCCATTTTGAAAGAAAGGCGAGCGGCAAATTTTTCTGTCAAAAAATCATGAGCACTTGAAAAATTGGTTCAAGAAATACTATCGTTAGAAAAAACACCATGATTGCCAAACTCATAGAAAAACTGAATTATGAAAGAAAGAATGCTATTAAAAATGGCATTTATCACTTGATCCAAATTAAATTTTCTTACAATTCTAATCGCATTGAGGGAAGCGGTTTGACTTATGAACAAACCGCTCATATTTTTGACAAATCCGTTCTCATAACTGAAAAAAATGCAAATATCAAACTTGATGATATTTTTGAAACTATCAATCATTTTGAATGCGTGAATTACTTGCTTGAAAGCTATCAAGAACCTTTGAGTTTAGAATACTTCAAGACTTTACACAAAATCTTGAAAAAGAATTGCTCTGATGAAGTTATTGGTGGTTTCAAAAAACGCCCTAATTTTGTAGGCGATAGCGCTACAACAAGACCCAAATTAGTTGAAAGCGAATTAACAAATCTTTTGCAACGCTACCACAGCCTGACTGCAACAAGTTTGGAAAACATCATAGATTTTCATGTGGCTTTTGAAAAGATACACCCTTTTAGCGATGGCAATGGTAGGGTGGGGCGATTAGTGATGTTCAAAGAATGTTTGAAAAACAATATCATGCCTTTCATCATAGAAAACGAACACAAAGCCTTTTACTACAGGGGCATCAAAGAATATGACAACACAAAAGGCTACTTGAAAGACACCACTTTGCAAAGTCAAGACAATTTCAATGAAATGGTTAGCTATTTCTTTTCTAAATAGTCTGTTTCAATCTCTATGACCGCTCATTATATTTTCTAACTCACTCTCTCAAAAATCCGTATTCATAGACTTTAGGCTGTAAATCTTTAGCTAAGTCTTTTAAAGCGTCTTGTAGGTTAGCGTAAAGCTGTTTGTAATAAGCATCTTTTGCTTTCACAGGTGGGTTTAACTTGCCTTGTGCGTTACGCCCTTGAAAAAATTCTTTAATATCATACAAGCTGGCATTAGCGTTATAGTCGTTCTTAGTGAAATCTTGGGCGTGGTAATAGCGATAGATTTCACGCCCTGCATTAATAACGCTTAAAGCATTCTCACTAAATTCTAAAGGCTTTCTTTCTTTTTTGGAGCTGTCAAAGAGATTGTTATTCTGTGTTTGTTCTTGTAATTTGACCTTTAAAAAGTCTAGTAACACATGACTAGCGCATCTTTCTTTAGCCCCAACTTCTTCTTCATCAAAGGGTATGAAGTGGTTTGTCCCTTGAGTGCTGGTAATGCGGTTTTTAGAATGAAAAAGCATGAAAATCAAACAATTGTTTTTAAACTCGCTGTCGTCTTGGAACGTATCGTCATAGGGAGCGTAAAATTGATCGTTGTGGTTTTGCCATGTGTGTTTGATGCAATGGCGGATGGAGAAATAGATCGCGCCGATTAGAAGGTTTGTCAGGGTTAAACCAAAAAAAGTAATGTTACGTTTAAGATTTTTATTGTTCGCTAGATTAACAAAATTATTGTTTTGAAAATCCACGCCAGCGCAATCAATAAATCCTAAAACATTAGAATTATTTATATTGTATTGCTTTAAATATTGATTTATATTTTTAACCTTATCCACTATCGGCTTAAAAGTTTTATACCCCAAAAATCCGCCAAGCGAGTCAAACACTTCTAAATTGAGCGCATTGGTTGGTTTTAAGGGGGGGGTAGCGGTATCCCACACCAAAAAGCCAATAGGGAATTGCCCTTTCACGTTATCAAAGCTATCCGCTGGCACCATAAACCCCTCTAAAAATTTAGCTTTAAAGATTTCTCTGAATTTTTTAAAATTGCTAGAATTGAGGTATTTGAGCGTTGAAAAACTCGCCATGATGCAGCCGTTCAATTCCTTATAAATGCGCATGAAAAATTGAGCGAAAAGCTCGTTATTGGCTTTATTTAATTCATCTTTATACTTTTCGCAAATAAGATTGCCCCTAGCCACTAAATCTTTATTCTTCCCTGTGCCGCTAGGCGTTTTAGCCGAAGTCGCTTCTGCATAAGGCGGGTTGATGTAAATGATGAGCTTTTTTCGTTTCTCTTGGTCTTTTAAGATTTCTTGCAAGCTTTTTGGCAACTTATCGCTGAAAAAATCATCGTTTAAAAAGTCAAATTGAAAGACATGATTTTCTAAAAGCTTCGCTCCATTTTTAATGCGTTCTTTCACGATTGACACATCGCTTTTATCCAAAGTAGAGAGGTATAAATTCGCTTTGTTAATTAAGCCACTCAGTAAATTACCAGTCCCCCCAGCACAATCCCAAATGATGTATTCATCTTGATAATCTTGCCCTAAGATTTTGGCTAAATATTCTTGGCTCTTTTCTACCCAAATCTTAGGGGTGAAAAACGCCCCCTTTCTTTCTCTAATATCATTTGAAACCAGTAAATCACGCCTTTCTATGATGTAGTCCCAAAATTCTCTTTTAGGTGGTCGTTCATAGATGTTCCAAAAGGTTTGGTGGGCTTTTTGCTTGTCGTTAAATGAAGTTTCATCAAAATTAAACGCCCCAAAATTATTTAACTTCTTATTGAATTTGTAATGATTGACTTTTAAAATGGTGTTAAGGCTTTCCAAAATGGTCTCATTACTCTCGCTTAATAAATCCGCTAAGTAAAAATCAGCGTCTAAAATGCCTTGTTTTCTAGCCTGTTGCCACTCAATTGAAATGCTAGACTTAACATGTTCTACCCATTTGAAATACACATGCACGAAATTATTCTTATCTACAGGAATTTTAGAGCGTTTAGAATAGTTAGAATAGAGTAAATTATCTTTAATAAAGGCTTTGAGTTCTTTATTTTGAGTTTCATAATCAAAGATTAAAGCTTCTTTTTCTAAGAGTGGAGTAAGCTCATTGAGTAGGTGTTTAAAACTCTCGGTGTTATGGTTGCTTGGAGTTACAGAAAAATCTATATCGCTTCGTGTAAAAATAAAATCCAGTTTGTGATATTCCACAAAAAGAAAACTAAACGCATCAAACGCCCCTAAATATGGTGGGGGGAAATGCGTATAAAACTTATGCTTACCTATGGTTAGAATGAGTTGGGCTAAAGATTTAAAAAGCTCGCTTTTACCTTTTTTGCCCTCAGCCCATAAAATCGGCTCAATCCATAAAGGCTTGCCTTTGTTCTTATGGCTGTAAGTGATGATAAAATCAATTTTATCTCCGCTAAAGTCAAAGTTTTCAAAAAAGGCTTTGGCTACACGAGATTTTAGGGGTTCTTCGCTTAGTTTTTTGAAATGGGTTAAATCCATTGTTATTCCTTGTTTGGTGTGTAAGTGTCCCACCACTTATCAATTGTAGGGCGCGATAGACCTAATTCCTTATGACAATCAATTTTTTTGCCTTGTGAGTTATTGATACGCCATAAAAAAATCTCGCTCTGTTTGCTGGGTCTACCATCTTTATTGTTCCAAGTCTTTCCCTGTCGACTCTGTTTGACATCTCTTATAGCTCTTGCTATTTCTAAGTGGTTTTCTTGAGTTTGATAATTTCGCCTATTCCTATCAATTCTTAACGCCGTAAGAATTTCAATATCTTTAATCTTAAAACAAGCCAATCCCTTATCGTAGCTCTCTAAAGCACTATAAACATCTCGCTTGGTTAGGGGGTTAGTGTGGGGTATATCTTTTAATTTTTCAAAAACTTCTAACATATCCTTTTCTAGCTCTTGCTTGGATACATCGCATTTGTAAGCATAAATAGCCATACACATCATAAAAAAATAACGATGCCCTCCCTTAGGCTCTTTGCAACGCTTTTTCCACCACTCATACACATCTTTTTTAATATGCCATTTCTTTTTTTCTCTTTGTTCGCCACTAACTATCACTCTCTCATACCATTCGGGAAATTTAATTTTAGTCTCTGCTAAGGTGTATTTGCTCGGTCTAAAACGCTTTAAAATATCCACTCTCTTGTCTTCTTTGACATATTGATTCATGTATTCCAAACTCACTCTATCGCCTGTTTTAAAGGCTATAATCTTATTGCCATGCTTTTCGTTAATACTCCCTACCATTCTAAAAGATTGATTGATTGACTGATATTGAGTTTCTTTTTCTTTACTAGTCTCTTTATAACGCCAAATATTGAATGTAAGAGCGTATTTATAAGCTTTAAGCTGGAGTTTGATATTTGGAAATAAATTTATAGGCTTATCAAACACATAATACACATGCAAACCTACCCCACTTAAAACAACAAAGGTAGGTCTAGGTATAGGCCAAAAATATCTGTTAGGCTCGTTTTTTTCACAATATTTAACCACTTCAAAAAAAGCGGTAATTTCTTTTAGTCCTACGCCATCTAAATCAAAAATTAAAGCGTTCATTTGTTGAGCATGAGCTAAGTCATTATGCCTACCCCTATAACTTAAGCCGCTACATAGCGTTAAATCGTTTTCTAAAACAAATTCGGCATAATCATCGCCCCAAGTGTCTTTAAGCATTATACGGCGTTTTAAAGCTGGTTTATCGGTATCATTTAGAGTTGTCTTTAAGTCTTTATACAAAAACACAGCATTTGGCTTAGAAAAATCCTTATTCATTTCACCCTTACTCTCACAATTAGGAAAAATAAAACTATAAAAATCCTCCCCATTGCTCCATTCTTCATAATCATTGTAAGTCAAAAAATTAAAACACTCCCAATAATCTTTTAACATTCCATGACCTCCAACCTATCATTTCATTTAGAAATTCACTTTTATTGTTATTTTTTCTTAAAATTTAACTTTTTTTTAAAACAATAAATACCATTAAATAAAAAACCACATGATATTGCCTTACAAGTCCCATGTAATCGGAATACTAGAGCTACGCTCTAGTTACATATTTACCGCCAGCTAAAGCTGGCACTAGGGGGCTTATCTTTTATCAATATTGTTTTTTTACATTTTAGCGTAAATTTAAAATTTTTGAGTAGAGTAGAACATAAATTACAAGTTTTAAATGGGTGTATGGCTTTGAATTTATATAACGACAATTTGAAACCATTAAACAACGATACGGCTCTCTTAGAACAATACAAAATTGCCATTAATTCAGCTGAAAAAATCAGTGATAGGCGAGCAACAGCAAATAATTTTTTTATAGCTCTTAATAGTGTGCTTTTTTCATTGAATAATATTGATAAATTGAAATCGTTTGATGATTTTTTTAGCACAATATTATTATGTTTTTCTATTCTAATCTGCTTGGTTTGGATACGACTACTAAAACACTATAAGGAAATGAATGGTGTTAAATTTGAAATTATTAACTCAATAGAGCAAAAATTACCATGCAATTTCTGTCAATACGAATGGCATTTGCTACAAAGAAATGCCAAAAAGAAAAAAGAGTTCACTAGATTTGAAAACTATATCCCTCAAATTTTTATAGGGTTATATATTTTTGTTTTTAGTTATCATATCTCTTCATTCCAAAAAATATTAGAGATATTAAAATATATAATTTGTTAATTTGTAATTTCTTTATCTAATTGCATCTTTAATTGAGCCAGAGTTCCAACCAACAACGCAATCTGCATTCTCTTTTACAAATTGCGAAGTGCGTTCGCTCCCCCAGTATTCTACAGCTATGATTTTCTTATTCAAATTCTTAGCTATTTCAACTTCTTTTCTTATCCACTTGCTATAAGTTGCATAAACACCAGCTAGAACAATTACGCACGAACATCGTTTAATTTTTTTCTCAATAGCATTATATAATTCTTTATCTGTTCTGTTTGTAGGTATGGGATTATCTTTGGAAACAGACCAGTCTTCAAACTCTAATTCTAATTCTGTTTTTTTCAACAGATTGAGTAGCTTATTGTAATGATTGTCATATTTCCAAGAATGGCTAATAAAAATCTTATATTCTTTCATTATTACTCCTTATAATTTTTTAATGTTTTTTAGATTATAACACAGCTATCAATAATGCAATTATCGCCCATACCCACGACTATAACTTCTCTCGTTTTCTATTTTTTGATTGTGTTCTCTAATCTTTCTATCCAGTTGTGTTGTTTTTGCATGAAGTTCTCTTGTTTCTTGTTCCATTCGCTTTGAAAGTCGCTCATTTGTTCTTTGAAAGAAGTCTCTAATTCGTTCTTTTGCGTTTGTGTAGAAGCTTCTAATTGCATTAATTGTGTCTCGTGTTCTTGTGTAAATTCCGTGTAAGATTGTTCTAGCTCTTGTTTGAGAGTTGTTTCTAAGTTCTCTAATTGTGTCTGTAGTGTCTTGTATTGAGCTTGTGAAGTCTCTTGCTCTTTGATTTGAATATTCTGTAATTCTTGTTGTAAAATCTGTTCGCACATTGTCTGTAAATCGTTTTTGAGCGAGATTTCTTTCTGTTCTAAGGTTTGCATCACTTGCTGTAATTCGGCTCTCTCTGTCGTTTCTAAGGATTGAAATTTCTTTAGTAGCGTGTTGTGTGTTTGAAGTAGCGTTTCGTAGCTCTCTTTCAAGTTCAAGGTTTCTGCCTCTAATTTCAAGTAATCGTTGCTTAGCGTTTGAAATTCTGCTGTAACTTTCTCTAGCTTGGTTAATAACTCGTTCTTGTCGTTCTCTAAACTTGCTATCTCGCTGTTCTTTGCTTGCAGTAAGCTTTCTTTCTCGTTCTGCAAGTTCTCTACTTCTTTGATTAAAGCGTTCTGTAGCTTGTTTAAGTGTTCGTTCTGCATTGCTTTCCCTTAATTCTCGTTCTTGTGCTGTAGGTAAAATTCCTTGAAAGCTTTGTTCTCTTTCTCTAGCTCCTTGTTCTCTTGTTCTATTCTCTCTATTTTCTGTTTTAATTTTCTCATTTTGAATGAATGCTCTAATTGGTCTTTGGTTGGGGGTGTTGTAATGTTGTGATAAATCAATATCAATAATCCCATGATTACTACTCCCCCTATAAAAGTTAGAATTGGTATCAAGGTTTTCTTGGTTAGGCTCTCGGTTAAATTTTTGCGAATTTGTCTCTTTATCTCTTGTAAATCCTCTTGTATAGTTTCCTTGTATTTCTTGTTGGCTTTCTCTAGCTCTAGGTGGCTGTTCTTTAAGGTCTCTTGGGTTGCTTGGATCAGCTTGGTGTAATCTTTCATAGTAGCGTTGTTTGTATTCAATGTGTCTGTGTAGCTTGTTTTCAAGCTCTCGCAAAAGTTCTGCGTGATTACTTTGATAATTTGGGCGTTCTCGTTGGCTCTCTCGCTGTCTAACTTCGCTAAGTTGATCTCTAATGTCTGTAATACTTCTAAATGTTTCATGGTAGTAAAATCCTTTCAATCGTTTGGCTTTAGGTTCGTTGGGTAACTTGACACTAATATAATCCTTGCCTTGTCTAGTAACTTCACACTGATTATCTTTTAAAAAATTGATGATGTCATCTCGGCTGTTAAATAGCTTTCCTAAGTTGTCTTGTATGAGTTTGTCTAGTTTTTCATAGGTTGCTAAAAGTTCTTTGCCTTGTGGGGTCTTTGTGTTGTGGCATTGCATGTTGTGTTGTTTTTCTAAGTCTTTAGGGTTAGTAAAGACATGTTTTAGATTGATATAATCCTTCCAAATGTCAATGCGTGTAATGTCAGCACTATGATAGTAAGGGGTAAAGGCTTTTTGAGTTATCAAATCAATTCTAGGTATAACAAAATTTAACTCCAAACGCCCCTTATCTGTGTGTTCTACCCATAAAATATTGTAGCGATTTTGCATGCTTTCTGTGAGTAGGGCATTTTCAAAGCTTTCCATAAGTTCGTATTTTAAACTCTCATCAATATTTGACTCTTCAAAGGATAAGCACCCTACGCATGCCTTGTGTTTTTGAGTAAGAGAGAGTAGAAGGCTTTTAGTTAGATTAGCATCGCCTTTTAAAACTTTGGCTGTGCCTTGCTTTACTCTTTCATTAAGCAAGTAATTAACGCTCCCATCACCATCACCACCCCCTTGATTAATGCCCCAAAATTTAACCAACATACTTGGATCTTATTTGTTCTAACTGGTAACTGATTTCTATGAGTTGTTCTAAACCTAATCTATCCCATGCCCCTTTATTAATGTTGAGACATTTAGCGATTTGATTTAAATTGTTTCCCCACTTAGCTAATTCAATAACTAGTTCTTTATTAGCAATCGCTTTTTGTTTTTTAGATTTTGTTGGAGTTTGTGAGTTTTGAGTTAAAAGAGAGTTTAAAACTAGTTGAGAGAAGTTTAAATTTTTTTCTTGCATTTGAGTTTGGATAGTTTGCCATTGTTCTTTAGATAGCCTAAGACTTTTAATAATTTGTTTGTTTATATTCACTTGTTCCCTTATTTGATTTTTAGGGGGTCAAGGGGGATTACCCCATTGCAAGCTATTTTGTAATCTTGTATTACAAAATATATGCTTGCCCCTTTTAATTGTAGTTTAGCATAGATTGACTGAGTTTTAGATATAATGGGATTACAATGTTGTTTAACACAAGGAGCTGAGATGTTGAAAGATGTAGAAGTAGGGGTTAAATTTTATAAGGAGCTTGGCAAATTAGAAAAACAATTAGCTAAATATCAAAATAAGGTTTTAGAAATTAAAACACAAATGAAAGAGATTAAAAAGCGATATTCTCAAGCTAAGAAAGAGGAGAAAAAATCTAAAAATTTAGAGACTTTACAAGCGATAAAAGATGTAGAAAGTGGGGCTAATTTTACAAAAATTGATAGTTTAGATGAGCTTACAAATGAGTTAAAAAGAGAGATACATGCTGGATATTGAATACCACAATATGTTTAGAAAAGACTACAAAAAGTATCTCAAAAATAGCTTTGATAGTAAGCTACTTGATGAAGTGGTTTTAGAATTAAGACAACAAAAACCACTAGCTCCAAAGCATAAAGACCACATATTAAAAGGCGAGTTGTATCCTTGTAGAGAATGCCACATTAGACCTGATGTTTTGTTGGTTTATATAGTCAAAAATAACACTCTTTGGTTGCTTAGGTTAGGTAGTCATAGTGAGTTGTTTTAGAATAGACATACTTCAAAAAGGTTTTAAAAATGTATGCTTTAGCGTTTGATTTAAAGATTGAGATTTTAAAAAAATATGGCGACAATAAACCTAATGATGATTTAAGGCAAGAATTAGAATATTTCATGGTTTAATGGACTCAAGGGAGTGCTTATATTAGTCATTCTAAAGAAAACATTCTAGAACGAGTCTATAGAGCAATTAATAAACTATCTCAAATTAAGTAGTTTAAAAAAACTGTTAGTGGTATTAGGGGTATTAGAGCGTTTAAGTTTGTAACTAAAATAAATGTTTATTGTTAAAATAGTTAAATTTTTAATAACAAGTCTAAACAATAATATAACTTTTAATATAAAATAATTCCATCAAGTTGTTTTTTTGTGATTTTTACATTAAAGGAGATTCTATAATGAACAAAAAACAAACAATTGTAAAAAAATCGCTTTCAAAAAAATATTCTAATAAGCCATTATCAATTGCTTACTATAATAGCAATGATAAGAACTATTTTATTAAAGATTCTGCATTGGTTATTAGTGCTGGGAGATGTTCTTCCACAAGTAGTAGTTGTTGCTGTTGTTGTGGTGGTCATGGAGAGTAAATGTTTTCCAAAAAAGTCTTTCAAGTTCTTCCCACATTAAAATGTAATATTATTGAATCTAATAAGGTTCAATTGCGGTTTCCGAATTCTCAGTGTTTAACAATAGATTATAATTCAAAAGTAATATCTAGAATATTAAATTACAAAGGTTCTCAAAATAAAAATGCTTGGATTACATACATGAAGCAAAGTGGTGTATATAACCCCGATCAGCTATTTGATCTATTTACCAATATAGGTGCGTTGTGTATTAATGAAGATAATGAAATTAGTGAAATCATTGATGCAAACCTATTGTTTGAATCCCATAGAACATACTTAGTTAGAAACACCATTTTAAATATACCACATTTTAAAACAATACAAATTGTTGGTGAAGGCGAGTTATTTTCTTTATGTATAAAATACATGAAAAACTATACAAAAATTAAAGTAAGCCATAATAATCCAGATATTGTTTTAATTTGCTCAGATACTGACAACATTGATTATTTGAAAAGTAAATGGAATATCTCTTATAACAGCCAATTAAAATTAGTTTTTTGGTGTGACAACGAAATGATACGCTTAGGACCTATTCATGTTAGAGATGAAAGTGCCTGTTTTGAGTGCTACCTTAAGAGAAGTTTGGCAAGCTCTCATTTTAAAGAAGAAATGCTCTCATTTAATAGAAATGGGGATACAAGACTCCATAAAATTGCTCTAGGATCGTGCGTTAAATCTTTAGCCACCTATATATTCCTAAGAACATTACGACTTATTCACCTAAGGCAATTTCATATTTTAAAACCAGGTTTACTAGAAAGTTGGAACATTATCAACGGAACTTATTCAAATAAGATTGTATTACGAAATACATTTTGTGATTATTGTTCAAAAAATACACCAAAACGTGCCATTAGGGATATGATTTAATGTTAAAAATATGCGAACTATTAGATTTATTACTAGATTTTGAATGTGGGTTGATTACCTATATAACAGAAATACCAACACAACATTTAGAACCATTAATCCAAATTTATGTCGCTGAATTTCAAAATCCATGTTCTCTAACATCAAATGATAGAGTAATGCCAATTACAAACCGACAAGTTTCTGGTGCTGGATTAACAAAAGAAGAAGCTTTATTGGCAACAATTGGAGAAGCATTGGAACGCTATAGCATCTCTCAATCAGCACATATAAATAGTATTTATGACTATCCATCTAACCTATATGGAGCTAAAGAATTTCTAGAAACCTTTATTTTATTTTCCGAACATGATTACAAGAAAAAAACAGCTCCTTTTAAAAAACCAAATTTAAATAACCCAATCCATTTTGTTGCTGCCAAAAATCTAAGCACAGGACAAGAGCATTTTGTCCCTCGTAGTCTTGTTTTTATGGATGATGAAGGATGCAATAGATTCGACAAAACTTACAGCACTGGAACAGCTTGTCATATAGATAGAGAGAAAGCCATTTTCTCTAGTCTTTGCGAACTAATTGAACGCGATGTCTATGCATGCTATTGGCTCTGTGGAATTACTCCATTATGCCTAAACAATTGTTTTGTATTAAGTCAACTACCAAATGAGTTTTCTGAAGAAATTTTAAGAACCGGATTAAGTATTAAAACATTTGCTTTAATGAACCAATTTGAAATTCCTGTCATTGCTTGTACTATAACAGCAAAAGATGGTGGCATTGCAACCGGATGTTCTTGTCATACTAATGTAAAACAAGCACTAAAAAAAGCTATGATTGAGGCTTTCCACACATTCAATTGGTGCCTAGAAATGAAAAGAAGTAAATTAGAAATCAAGAAAATAACTGATATTGATAATTTTAAAGATCATGTCTCATGGTATCTTAGATTAGATCGCAGTTCTCAATATCTTTGGCATACCCAACAATCCTATGAACTATTAGATTTTCCTACAGAATGGAGTAACATATCTGACAATAATAATACGGAAACACTTATTCAAAAACTTGTAAAAAATCAATTCATCCCACTAGCCATAGATGTTGCAATGCCAGATGTAAAATCATTAGGTTTTGAAATTATCCGATGTATGGCTAGTGGACTACAACCTTTATATGCTGGACAATCTTTTATCCATACTAACAAGCGTAGACTTTCTTGTTTTTTTAATTTTTTACAAAAAAAATCTTTAGAACATAGTGAATATCAATTTCTCCACATAGGAAGCAGACTTAATTTAAATAGAAACCCCCACTGTTTTCCATAGGATACTTAATCATGATAAAGAAATACATTACACCAACTAGCTTTGAAACATCAGAACTCAATGATATTATGGATTTTCATAACCAAACTAAATTATATCCTATCAGTTCTATGGAAACAGCACTAAAAACAGGATGTTATACTGATTCAAAACGAGGTTCTGAAGAATTATCAAAAAACTATCATGTTATGCCTTCTAAACATACAGAAGTAATCGATATCAAGATACCAAAAAACTTTGTAAAAGCCATAAATAAAAGGCGATCAAGTTATCAATTTAGCCAAAAAGCTCCATTTGATCGCACATCTATTCTCAAGGCTCTCAAAACATGTGCAATCAATAAAAAAGTTCGATCTTCAGTGGATCATAACATTGTTTTTTATAAAAGACCTTATCCATCTCCAGGAGCTTTATATCCATCAGAAATTTATATTCTAGAGCACAATGACACATCCTATAACCTTAAGCATTTCAATGCTATTCAATCTACATTGCACACTTTAATTGAAAAAATACCTATTAGTGAGATAAGTCATTGTTGCTGTATGGGTAATAATCTTTTGGCACATAATGCACAAGGTGCTATTCTTATCTCATCGGTATGGGAACGTACAGTTGTTAAGTATGGTTTTAGCGGTTATAGACTCGCACTTATTGAAATAGGAATTATCGCCCAACAACTCACATTAATACTGACTGATTTGGGAGTATCAACCTTGCATTGGACAAGTTTTTATGATGATAAAGTTAGCTCACTCATCAAAGCCGACTTTAAAACAGAATCTATATGCCACATGATTTGGTATGGAGGATCCCTTGATAAGGAAAATTAGTCCACAAACAATATTAGACAAATTACAGCTTAATCAAAATAATTATGAAAATCAAATCCCACCAAGATATCTAGATTCATTAAAATGTATATTGCATTCCAACTTATATGGGTACTACTTAGCTAAAAAAACATATATTCTAAGCAACTATACATTAAAGCAAAAAGATCTAAATGATTGCTCCTTGCTATATAATCGATGTAAAAATATTAGCCAACATCTACAAAAAACATTATCAAATACAAGAATCATTATTTTATGCAAAAAATCAAAACATCAATTTTGCTTGCATTTTGGAAACTCGATCGCACTAGCTCTCATCTCTAGAAATAGCCAACAATTTCACAAAGATTTTTGCCACGAAGTGTCCCATTTATTTGCATTAAGCAACAATAAATATATAGATGAGGGTATTGCTGTGTTTACTGAAAAAGTAGCTCTACTATTTGATAATTTTGAAGAAATCTTAAAAAATAAAATATGGCTTATATCTCAAACAGCTCACCGTGCAAATAAATATAATCCGTACACCTACGGTTGCACTGCTATTGCTAGTGTAATTCTAGATAACTACAAAAACATTAAACCTTTTTTAGATCAGTGTAAACAAGCTTCATTAAAAAAAAGCATAGAATTAATGCATCTAGCCATTCAAAAGCATTTTAAGAAACAACCAACCGCTCCAAAAAAATTAGAAAATCCAAACCATGAGTATTTTTTAGGAAACATCCATTCTTTTTTAAAACATGTATCTTATATACTAACAAAATCAGTCAATATTTTAAATTTTCAAGATTGGCTCAATCTAACTAGATGCACCTTTCTAGCACCTGTTAATCAAACAGCAAAACAATTGACAAAATCATTCCAATCTACCCATCATTCACCACCATATGATAAAATCGCATGGCTTTTTAAAATCATAAATAAAATACACAATATAAAATCAATTAAAAATAGTCAAAAAATAGCAGAACGAACAAGAAAAATTATTTTAGAAATTAGTTACAATACACAAGATGAACAAATTGGAAATGATGTACTTTTGATGATAGAAATCCTAGAAAAATATATACCAAATACAGCACAAAAATCCATTTTAAAAGGCTACTATAA
>NZ_CBOO010000019.1:0-16029 GCF_000476015.1 Helicobacter pylori SA37A
GGGATAAAGTCTAAAAAATAATCCTCCCCTTTTTTGTAAATATGGATTTGCAAATCCTGGCTTATAGGGATAAGGGCTTGAATGAGCGTGTTGTTAGCATCTCTTAAAGTGTAATAGGTAACATTGCTTTGGATTTCAGCGCTCAATTCTTTATCCTGAGAACTCAAATTGTAGTAGAGTTTTTGAGAGATGTGGTTTTTTTCTAAAAACCCTAACAGCGTGAGCTTATCCCACACAAGCCTTTCACCCACTAAAAGAGTTTGCTTTTTAGCCATTTCATCGGCTTTTAAAAGAACCCCATGGGATAAAAAAGCAACCATTAAAGAATAGATAAAATTTAAAATAATTTTCTTATGAAAAAATACCATGCAGTTGTTTAATGCCTTCAATCAAATCTGTATTTTATTAGTATAACATAAGCCATTAAAGAAAAACGATACAAGTTTAAAGCCCAGCCTTGTTTTTATAGCTTTATGAAGCGCGTTTTATTGATGCATAGTTATTCCCCATAAATGGTTTTATCCCACCTAGACCTTTATAGCGTTGGATATTCATTCCCTTTCTAATCAATCCGTATTATCAGTTAATTTTGAAGTATTTTTTCTAAAATCTTTAACACATCGCTATGGTGCGCTTGGCTTAAAAGTCCAAAAATTTTAAGCATTTCTAAAAACATGAGAGCGTTGGTTTTATGGATAGTTAAAAGGGCATGTTCTTTGAGTGCAGCCGTTCTATTTAATAAGGGGGTAGCGGTTTTTAACTCCAAAATAGAAAAGCAAAAATACAGCATGGCTTGGGTTTTAGAGCCGTATTGTTGTTCTCTAATAACGATTTCGCTCAACTGATTATCATTAAAAGAATGAATGAGCAAAGGATAAGAAATGCGTGAGAGTTCAAAATCCATGCCACCAAATTGATGTAATCTAAATCTTTCTCTTGTAATCATAAAACTATCTTCTATGAATTGTTTTTGTTTTTCTAAATATTTTAAAGTATTTTCTAAATTTTCTAAACTGATTAAATTTAATTGCTTAGCGTAATAGATTATCTCACTCAATTCATAAAGGGTTTTTACTTTATTATTAGCCCCTAAAAAATGATATTTTTCATCTTTTAGGGTAGTGAGCTCAAATTTTTCTTTATCTTTAATGGGGACATCATAACCGATTTGCCACTCTACATAATGTTTTAAGCTAAAAGGGATTTTTCTAGTCGCTGTTGAAATACCATAATCGCTAAAGGCATGTCTGATTTTCACACGCACTTTGCCTGAAATGGAAGTTAAAGGAATAGAAACCTCAATCACTTTTTTATCACCACTAACTTTAATCAAACTCACAAGGGTGTCCTTGAAACAATTTTTTAAAATATTCTAAACGCGCTCGTTTATCTTTTAAAAAAGCGTCTTTAATTTCTAAAAAAGCGAAATGATCAATGATAATATCCAAATTACCAAAATAATAAGGGATTTTAGGGGCGATTTCCTTAAAATAATGGATATATTGGTAGTAAATCAATTTGTCTTGACTGATACGCACCGCATTTTCGCTTGGTGCGTTTAAAAAAGTTTTGTTGCGTTTGAGAGCGTTAATGTCTCGCATAGGGAAAAAATAGCCTACGCATGCCCCAACCTTTTTAGCGTTAGGGTATTTATCCACATAGTTGGCTATATAGTCAAAATCGTTTAAGCATAGCGTCGTATCGCAATCAGTTGGAAAAATAAAACGCCTAATATCTGCATAGTCCATTCGCCCTCGCTCATATAAAGCTATCACAATAGGAAATTCGTTACTTTTAGTGAAAGATTTAGAAGAAACAACCAAAGCGTCTAAAAGCCTGTAATGATCCTTAAATAGCTTTAATTGCTTAAAATTAGCTTCTTTGATGAGGTAAGATAAAGGGTGTAACACGCAAATAAACGCCGGCTTTAAAATTGCAAAAGATTTTAAAAAACTTATCCCTAAATCCCTGGATTTCAAATCGTTGTCTATCTCAAAAATGAAATCTTTATTTTTAATATCTTGTTTGATAAAGGAAGTTCTATCGTTATAGGGGGGATTGCCCACAATGATTAAAGGCTCACCTTGGCTAACGCCATAATTTTCTCTTTTAGGATTGGCTAGAGCGTTTATTATTAAAGCACCACACTTGGGGTCAATATCCGCTCCTATTTTTTTAGGGTGGTGGAGTTTTAAAAACTCTTTATTGCCACATGCGGTGTCTAAAAGCGTGTAGTCTTCAATACCAACATACTTTTTTAAAAGCTTGTAAGCATAATCCACTAAATAAGGGGGCGTATAGTAAGCCCCTAAATTCACGCTCTCTTGCTTGGTTAAATGTTTAGGGGTTCTAATCAAAACCCCTTACACATCTAGCTGTTTCACATCTTTAGCATGCGCTTGGATAAAGGCTCTTCTAGGCTCTACTTCATCGCCCATGCAAAGCGAAAAGACTGCATCGGTTTTTTCTAAATCTTCAATTTTGAGTTTGATCAAGCTGCGGTTTTCTTTATGCATGGTCGTTTCCCATAAATCATTAGGGTTCATCTCGCCTAGCCCCTTATAGCGCTGGATATTCGCTCCCTTTTTAGCGTGATTTTCCACTTCTTCTAAAAACGCCAAAATATCCTTATTTTCTAAGAAATCTAAATTATACTCCATAAGCTTTTGGTAAGTGTAATTCGCTTCTTCAAACAACACTTCTTTAAAGAGATTGTCATCTAAATTAAATTCCACCAAGCCTTTAGGGGTTTGCGTGTGCAAATGCAAGCTTTCTTCAGTGGCAAAAGAGCGTAAGATCTGATAATTCAAGCCCTCTAATTTTTCTAAAATGCTTTTTTCTAAAACTTTCATATCAAGGCTTAAAGCGTCCTTAGTTTCAATGAGAAAGCGTAAAATTTCTAGCAAATTGTAGCGTTTTTCTAATTCCAAAAGTGCATAGCGGTAATGGCGCGCCACTTTTAACAAATTCATCAAATCGTTCTTGCCAATCCCTTCAACATCCACCGAATTGATGCCATGCTCAATTAAAAAATGATCCAAAGCGACGCTGTCTTTAAGATAAATTTCTGTCTTGCCTTTCTTGTATTTATAAAGAGGGGCTTGAGCGATATAAACATGCCCTTGTTCAATCAGCGGGCGTAAATAACGATAGAAAAAAGTCATCAGCAAGGTTTGGATATGGCTCCCATCCACATCAGCATCGGTCATGATAATGATTTTATGATAGCGCAATCTTTCTATATCAAAACTCTCTTGAATGCCACACCCAAAAGCCGTGATCATGTTTTTAATTTCTTCTGATTTTAGGATCTTTGACAAATGGCTTTTTTCCACATTTAAAATCTTACCTTTTAAGGGCAAGATCGCTTGAAAAACCCTATCGCGCCCTTGTTTAGCGCTCCCGCCCGCGCTATCGCCCTCCACTAAAAAGATTTCACTCTCTAAGGGGTCTTTACTCTGGCAATCGGCTAATTTTCCAGGCAAAGTGCCAACACTCAAATTATCTTTTTTCCTTGTAAGCTCTCTGGCTTTCTTACTGGCTTCTCTGGCTTTTGCGGCTAGTAGGGCTTTATTAGCGATGATTTTGGCTTCGTTAGGGTTTTCTTCTAAAAACTGATGGATTTTATCATAGACTAATTTTGAAACCAACGCGCGCACATACGAACTGCCGAGTTTGGATTTAGTCTGCCCTTCAAACAAAGGCTCGCTCATTTTCAAGCTCACAATAGCCACTAAACCCTCTTTAATGTCTTCAGAGATAGGGCGAGATTCTTTAGTTTTAATGTTATGGTCAATATATTGTAAAATCGCTTTAGACAAACCCATTTTAAAGCCCGCCTCATGCGTGCCGCCCTCAGAAGTTTTAATGTTATTCACAAAGCTTAAAGTGTTTTCATTGTAATCATCAGCATACGCTAAAGCGACCTCTATAGAAGTGCGCGTTTCTTCATCCATGCTTTTAAACGAAATAATGGGGGTGAGTAATTCTTTTTTAGCGCTGTCTTTAACGAATTGTTTCAAGCCGTCTTTATAGAAATAAGTCTCTTGCAGTTGGGTTTTTTCTTCTTTGAAAGAAATTTTCAAGCCATCATTAAGATACGCCATTTCTTTGAAGCGTTTTTGCAAAATACCCGCCTGAAATTCAACGACCTCCATCACGCTTTCATCAGGGAAAAATTCAATAGTCGTGCCGCTTTCTTTAGCGCTTTTGGTTTTGCCAATGACTTCAAGCTCGCTAATGGGGATACCCTTTTCAAACTCTTGGCGATAGATTTGACCCTCTTTTTTAATCGTCATGATCAAGCGTTTACTCAAGGCGTTCACAACCGAAACGCCCACGCCATGCAAACCGCCTGAAACTTTATAAGTATCATTATCAAACTTGCCCCCCGCATGCAAAATCGTTAAAACCACGGTGCAAGCGGGGATTTTTTCCGTGGGGTGAATGTCTACAGGAATGCCTCGCCCGTTATCTTCTACAATGCATGAACCCTCATCAGTCAAAGTGATGCTGATCGTATCGCAAAAACCCGCCATGCTCTCATCTACAGCGTTATCCACGACTTCATACACCATGTGGTGCAACCCGCCCACATTGGTATCGCCAATATACATTCCAGGGCGTTTCCTAACCCCCTCTAAGCCTTTTAAAACCTTAATACTATGGCTCTGGTAATTTTGCATTCAATCAAGCCTTTATAGTGTGATTGGCATCATCAAAGTGGAGATTTTAGCGCTCAAGTGGCTTTGCTTTTCATCAAGGGGTTCTTGGATCAAAAAAGGCGAAGAAGGCTCATTGCATTTTAAAACAAATTGCGTTGTCCCTAAAGCGTTTAAGGCTTCAAGGAAAAATTTAGCGTTCACGCCCAAATGAAAGGCTTTTTCAATATCCAAACCTTTTTCAATCTCAACAGAGGTTTTAGCCGTTTCGCTATGTTCAGAATCCAAAGATTCAAACAAAGCGTTGTTTTTTTCTAAAGTGAGTTTAATGGTGGAGCTTAAAGAACTGCACAATTTAATGCTCTCTTTAAATTCTTCCTTGCCTAAAGTGAAAGAAGAAGTGTATTCTTTGGGGAGGATTTTTTGATAATCAGGGTAATTCCCATCAATGAGCTTGGTGAAAAAAGTGTGCGTTTCGTTTTCAATTACCGCTAACATGCCATCGCTTTTAAAACTGAAATTTTCATAAAAAAGCTTAAGGATTTCTAATAAAGCTCTTTTAGGTAAAATACAAGAGATGTCTTCTTCAGTGGAATGGATAGAGACTTTTTCTAACTGCGTGTAAGAGAGTCGTTTGGTATCCGTGCCTACTACTGAAAGGGTTTGATGTTTTTGATCAAATTGCATTAAAATACCGGCTAATTCCCTTTTATGGCTGGTTTGCTCAATCACAGGAGCGATCTTTTTAAACGCATCTGTTAAAAAGGGGGCATTGACTTCCAAACTCACTTTGGGATCAATAACAGGGAATTCAGGGAACTCATCAGCATCAAACATGGGGAGTTTGAAAGAGCTTTTATTCTGTTTGATCACCAAGCTGTCATCTTTAGTCTCTAAAATAATATTAGAGTCTTTTAAACATGAGATAATATCCAAAAACTTTTTCCCGTTGATCGTGCCAACGCCCTCTTTATCGCTAGATTGCGTAAAAATATAGCTTTTTAACCCAATATCGGAATCGCTCGCCTTTAAAAAAAGCTTTTCTTTAATGACTTCTAAATGGATGTGTGAAGCGATAGAAGAAGCGTCCTTTTTATCCAAAAAAGCTTGCAAGTAGCGCAAAGCATTTTCTAAATCGTTTTTACTAACACTGATTTTCATAGCTGAATAATCCCCTTGAATTTTTGGTCTTAATTATAGCATAAAAGAACGCTTTTTTAAGGGTTTAAGCGTATTCCTACCCCTATACGATTGGAAAAAACATCGTATTCATACAAGCCATCGCCATAGCCGTTAAACCACTGCGCATAAATCCCCACAAAAGGGTTAATGCGGTAGGTATAGCCTAAGCGGAAAGCTCCATGCCAACGATCATAACGCCAGTATTGCGTGAAAATATCATAAAGTTGCAATTCAAAATGGTGGCGCCCTCTCCTGTAATCAATTTTAGCGTTACCATATCCCATGTAATCAATCAAATTAGGGTTGGATTGATCATAAGGGACATAGGGCCAATAAGCGACCATGATTTTTAGGCCTCCCTTTTCCCACACCAAACGAAACACAGGGCGTTGCCCAGCACTCACCGAGCGACACCCCCCCCAGCGCACGTCTTTTTGCCCGTTATAATCTTTAACGATCACAGGCCCTCCTGGAAACTGGTTTTCAGGATTACCGTCTTTAAAAGGCTGGTAACATTGCGCGCCCCCCACGCCATTAGAAATGTGCTGCCAACCTATCCAAATTTCAGAAAAATTCCCTATTTTACCCCCAAAAGGTTTAAAATTAATAGGATAAACATAAATGAGTTCAGGCATGAAATTCATCATTCGCATGGGAGCGGATTGGGGATCATTGTAAATTTGAAACCAGTCAGTTTGGGTATAAGCCAGATAAAGCGTGCCTTTAGTCCAAAGAATATGCCTAAATACAGGCACTCTAAAACTAATTTGGAACTTAAACTCATTGCGTTGATATGGGTTGATATTGGGGTGGTACCATTGAAAAATGGGGGTGAAACTATGATAAAAAGGCAGAAAGTAAGTGCCTAGATAATCCATCATGTTTAAATATTTTTTAGCAAAATCCACCCAAGAATGTTCTTTGGGGGCTTTTTGTGGAGGGAGATACCAGGCATTGGACAAATCGTTTTGCGTTTTAATGATGTGCAAATCCTGTTTGCGCAAATAGTAGTTATAATCTATCTTAAAATTATCTTGTGAAAATTTTTTGCTCTCTAACTGACAAACTACAAAAATCATAAAGATCAAAATGCTTTTCATCAAGTATCTTTATTTCACTTAAATTGCAAGATGAAAATCGCTAAAATCACTACAGGCGCGATGAAACGAACGCTAAAATGCCACGCTTTAAAAGCGTTTGCGTTAAAGAAATGCTTCGTGGCTAAAAAAGAGCGTTTTTTATTTAAAATCCATCCTACAAACAAGACTGAAAACAAGCCTCCCAAAGGCATTAAAAATGAAGAAGTGATGAAATCTAACCACCCAAACACGCTCTTATGCACAAAGCTCAAAAACTTAGCGTATCGTTCATTCATGGAAAGAATGACTAAAACGCCTAAAACATACACAACAACCCCTATCCATAGCGACGCTTGAAGGCGTGAGAAATTAAAACGATTGATGAGATAAAGCGCTAAAGGCTCTATCAAAGAAACCGTGGAAGTGATCCCGGCAAAAACAAGCGCCATAAAGAAAAAGAGCGAAACGATCTGCCCGCTTATCCCCATTTTAGCGAAAGTCAAAGGTAAGGAAATAAAAACAAGCCCCGGCCCTTGAGACACATCTGCATGGTATTCAAACACAAAGGTGAAAATCATCACACCGGCAATGAGAGAGATTAAAATACCCGGTAAAACAATAAATAAAGAGCTTTTGAGTAGATTTTCTTTTTTGGGCGTGAAAGCTGAATAAGTAATAATCGTGCCGACCCCCAAACTCAAAGAAAAGAACATCTGCCCTAAAGCGTCCATAACAACCTTAAAATCAATCTTTTGAATCTCAAAATTAAACAAAAAGTGCAAAGCTTTAGGCATGCTTTCTAAAGTCATCGCATAGATTAAAAGCCCTATGAAAATCACAAACAACAACGGCATCAGCACGACATTTAATTTTTCAATCCCCTCTTCAATCCCCCTAGAAACAAACCATATTGTCGGCAATAAGCATGCGCTAAAGCCAATAACAGGCCAGATTAAACTGCCATTTTGGAGCATGCTAAATTGCATTTTAGCCTGCTCTAAATCTTTAGGCAAATCAAAAGTTACTACAAAAAGATAGTAAAGCACCCAGCCTAACACCACCGCATAAAAGGATAAAATGAGAGGGCCGCCTAAAATAAAAAAAGAAGTGAAAGGGTAATATTTTTTCCTTTTAGGATCTAAGATTTGATAATTAGAAACAACATCTTTTTTACCCAAATTCCCAATCAGCATTTCCACTAAAAGCATAGCAATGCCTAAACTCAAGGTTAGCACCAGATATAAAAGCACAAACGCGCTCCCCCCATTATGACCTACCATATAAGGAAAGCGCCAAATATGCCCTAAACCGATAGAGCTACCCAAAGTGGCTAAAATAAAGCCTAATTTAGAAAATTTTCCCATGCCAAATATTTTAATAAATCTTGCTCAACCAAATGGAAAACACAATTAAAGGGGTGATGTATTTAAGCAAGAAATACCAAGTTGCAAACAATTTAGGGCCTAAAAAGTGCACGCTCAAAAGACGCAATTTTTCTTTTTTCAAAACCCAGCCCATAAAAATAAAGGTTGCCATCCCGCCTAAAGGCATGATAATGGTGCTTGAGGCAAAATCCAACCAATCAAAAAGACTTTTTTCAAAGAAAGTGAGGTAATCTTTATAATCCTTATGGAGCGAGAAAATCAACACCACGCCTACGATAAAAATTAGCGCTACAAGACCCCAAGTAACCTTAAAACGAGAGTATTGATACTTTTCGGTAAGATACATCACGCTTGGTTCTAATAAAGCCACCGTAGAAGTGATGCCAGCAAAAGCGAGCGCGAGCAAGAAAAGAATTGAAACAAGAACGCCTATCGCTCCCATTTGGCCAAAAACCACCGGTAAAGAAGTGAAGATTAACCCTGTGCCTTGTGAGACATTCGCCCCATATTCAAACACAAAAGTGAAAATCATAAGCCCTGCCACAAGAGAAATTAAAATCCCTGATAAAACCACCCAAATCGTGCTTTTAAGCAAATTCTGCGTTTTATCCGTAACCGCAGCATAAGTGATATTGATCCCTAAACCGATGCTTAAAGAAAAGAAAACCTGCCCCAAGGAATAAGTGAACACTTGAGAAGTCAAATCTTTTGGTTTGAAATCAAACATGAAATGGAAAGCTTTAGAAAAAGAATCCATGCTCATCGCATAGAAAAGCAAACCAAAAAAAGTGGCAAAGAGTAAGGGCATTAAAACCAAATTGAGTTTTTCAATGCCTTCTTTAATCCCTCTAGAAACAATCCATCCGGTTATGAATAAAACGCTAAAAAGCCCTATGGATTGTAGCCCTATAGACTGCAAAGTTTGAGTAAAAATTTGTTCAGATTCTTGGATATTGTTAGGCAAATTAAAACTAACACTCACCAAATAATAAAGCACCCAGCCTAAAATCGTGCCGTAAAAAGTCAGTATTAAAGGCCCAGAAATAAGCAAAAGCCCTGCGTATTTCCAGCGTTTTTTAGGGTTAAGGTCAAGCTCTTTAAAAGCTTCTATTACATTTTTTTGCGTGCTTTGCCCTAATAGCATTTCAGCGATAAACATCGCCGCGCCAACGCTTAAGGATAAAAATAAAAACAATAGAACAAAAGCACCCCCACCGCTCACCCCAGTCATGTAAGGAAAGCGCCAAATATGCCCTAAACCTATCGCGCTCCCTAAAGCCGCTAAAACAAATCCTAATTTAGAAAAATGATTACCCATATCTTAACTACCAAACTCCTTGTGAATGATTAAAATTAAAGAGCTATGTCCTTAATCGTCCAACTATTGCTGTATTAGTTTTTTGAAATCTCTAAAGATCTTAAGATTTAAGAAAAAACCCGCTTCAAAAATACCTAAAAAATTATAAAGCAACGCCCCTAGATTATACTATAGTTAAGTTACATATTGTATAATTTTAAGAAAGTTTCATTATTTAAGTAAGGGGAATTAATGCGCTGTAGGGTATATTACGAAGATACCGACTCTGAAGGCGTGGTCTATCATGCGAATTATTTGAAATATTGCGAAAGGGCTAGGAGCGAGTTTTTTTTTAAACAGAATGTCTTGCCCGAAAATGAAGAAGGCGTGTTTGTCATCCGCTCTATCAAAGCGGATTTTTTCACCCCTGCGAGTTTAGGCCAAGTCTTAGAGATAAGAACGCAAATTAAAGAATTAAGGAAGGTTTTTGTGGTGCTTTTTCAAGAAATTTATTGTATCCAAAACGCTTCTTTAGAGCCTATGAAGCCCTTTAAAGTCTTTGCTTCAGAAATCAAGTTTGGCTTTGTCAACCGCTCTACATACAGCCCTATTGCTATTCCTAAATTATTTAAGGAGCTTCTTAGTGCCGTCTGATTCAGAAAAACCCACTATCATTTACCCTTGCCTTTGGGATTATAGGGTGATTATGACCACTAACGATACAAGTATGTTAAAAGAACTTTTAGAAACCTACCAACGCCCCTTTAAATTGGAATTCAAAAACACTTCTAAAAACGCTAAATTTTATAGCTTTAATGTTTCTATGGAAGTTTCAAACGAAGCAGAACGGAACGAGATTTTTCAAAAAATTTCACAATTAGAAGTCGTGGCGCATGCGCTTTAATCTTTTAAAACAAACGCCTTGAATTTTTCACCCCTTTCTTTATATGAAGAAAATTGATCCAAACTGGCCGCACTGGGTGAAAGCAAAGCGACTTCATTTTGCAATAAAACGCTTTTAATTTCTTGAACCGCTTTTTCTAATTTTAAACAAACTTGACAAGAAACATTAAATTCTAACGCTAAGGCTTGGATGATAAAAGCGCTTGATCCTATGGCATAAAGGCTTACTTCATGATTTTTAAATTCTTCAAAAAGGGGGGTTAAATTGACCCCTTTAATATCGCCCCCTAAAATCAAATGGATTTTTTGGTTTTTAAAGGTTTTTAGGGCTTGTAAGGTGGCATCAATATTCGTGGCCTTGCTGTCATCTACCCACAAACGCCCTTCTTTATCCCTAAATTCTTCCATTTTATGCGAGCCGATTTTAAAAGCGTTCAGTCTTTTAAGGGCGTTTTCTCTATAATCTTGCCATTTTAAATTCTTTATTTTTAAAAATTGCTCATAAACCAAAAGGGCTAAGGCCGTATCTAATAAAAACGCTCCCTTAAAAAAAAGAGTGTCAGAAGGGATTTCTAAACGCTCTAAAACCTCTTCACTTTTGTCAAAAAAGATTTTTTGCGCTTGCGAGTTTTGAATAATGGGGTGTTCTTTGAATTTTAAAGGGAGGATAGCGAGCGAAGTTTTAGGCATCAATGTTAGAACCTTGAGTTTAGCGTTCAAATAATTTTCAAAATTGCAATGCCAAGTCAAATGATCGGCTTTGACATTGATGAGCAAGTAGATTAAAGGGTAAGCCTTATTAGTATAATGCAAAGAAAAAGAGCTTGTTTCTAGCACCCACAAGGGCGATTGCTTTTCAAACAATTCAATCAAAGGCGTGCCGATATTCCCCCCACTCACAGCCTTAAAATCTTCTAAAAGCATGGTGAGCATTTCGGTCGTGGTGGTTTTCCCGTTAGTGCCGCTAATACTGATTATAGTAGGCGTGAAAACCAAATCAAACAAGCTATCAATATAATCGTATTCGCTCATTAAATGCTTGGCTTTTATGACTAAAGGGTGCGTGAAACTAATGCCAGGGCTGACGATTTCTAATTGGGAATTATTAGGGTTAAAATCCTTACTGGGATAACAAAGAAAACCCTCGCTATCCTTAAAAAATGAAGTGAATTTATCATCAAAAAACTTGACTTCGTTATGGTTTTTTTTAAAAAAACGCGCTAGGGCTAAAGTGGTTTTGCCATGCCCCAATAAAGAGATTTTCATTTTAACGCACCTTCAAGCTTAAAAGAGCGACTAAATTACTCAGCATAGAAATGATCCAAAAACGCACGATCACCTTGTTTTCTGCCCAGCCCTTTTGCTCAAAATGATGGTGGATAGGCGCCATTAAAAAAAGGCGTTTTTTGCGGGTTTTATAACTCCCTACTTGCAAGATCACTGACAAAGTTTCTATCACAAAAATAGATCCCATTAAAACGAGTAAGATTTCATTGTGCGAAACAATAGCGTTATAAGCGATAAACCCCCCTAAAGCCAAACTCCCGCTATCGCCCATAAACACGCTTGCCGGGTTGCAGTTATACCACAAAAAGCCAAAGAGCGATCCCACTAACGCTAGCGAGACAACAAACAATTCCCCCACATCTATGACTTTAGGATAAAGCAAGTATTTAGAAAATTCCGCATTCCCTGCCACATACACAAAGATAGAAAGGCTTAAGAGGGTGAAAATGCTAGGCACGCTCGCTAAGCCGTCTAAGCCGTCGGTTAAATTCACCGCATTGCTCGTGGATAAAAAAACCAACACCCAAAAACCAACCGCTAACATCGTGGGCATTTCAAACAAAGGGTTTTTCAAAAAAGGCGCGTATAAAAAAGTGTCCAACCCCTTAAGGCTCAATAAAACAGACACCACAAGCGAAAGGATAAAAAGCATGCCAAATTTCATTTTCGCGCTCATACCGGCGTTATTTTGTTGGTCGATTTTAGTGTAATCGTCTCTAAAACCCACAAAACTAAAGCCCACTAACACGATTATCCCTAACAACACATAAAGATTGCCCAAAGACGCGCACAACACGCTCGCAACAATGGTTGCAAAAACAAAAACAATCCCCCCCATCGTAGGGGTATCCTTTTTATTCTGGTGGCTTGGCACAAAGCTTGAAATGGGCTGGTTAGCCTTTTTAGCCTTAGCCCATAGAATGAATTTAGGCATTAAAAAAAGCGTGAGGAAAAAGGCTATGAAAAACCCTAACCCTGCTCTAAAAGTCAAATACTGGAAAAGATTGATATTGAAATAGCCATATAGTAAAGAATAGAGCATAAAATCCCCTAAAATCGCCATGCTTGAAATTTAGAAAAAATTGTAGCGCAAATTGATTTACTTAAAAATAGCATGAATAGGGTAGGATAGGAGTTTATTTTAATTTTTAGGAATCTTTTATGGAGCGTTCGCTTATTTTTAAAAAAGTTAGAGTTTATTCTAAAATGTTAGTGGCTTTAGGGCTTTCAAGCGTGTTGATCGGTTGCGCGATGAATCCAAGCGCTGAAACAAAAACACCAAATGACGCCAAAAATCAAGTTCAAACTCATGAAAGAATAACAACAAGCTCTGAACATGTTACGCCGCTAGATTTTAATTATCCGATACATATTGTTCAAGCCCCACAAAACCACCATGTTGTAGGTATTTTAGCGCCGTGCATTCAAGTGAGCGATAATCTAAAACCCTATATTGATAAGTTTCAAGACGCTTTAATTAATCAAATCCAAACTATTTTTGAAAAAAGAGGCTATCAAGTGTTGCGTTTTCAAGATGAAAAGGCTTTAAATGCGCAAGATAAGAGAAAGATTTTTTCCGTTTTGGATTTGAAAGGGTGGGTAGGAATCTTAGAAGATTTGAAAATGAATTTAAAAGATCCCAATAATCCTAATTTAGACACGCTAGTGGATCAAAGCTCAGGCTCTGTGTGGTTTAATTTTTATGAGCCAGAAAGCAATCGTGTAGTCCATGATTTTGCTGTGGAAGTGGGAACTTTTCAGGCAATGACCTATACTTACAAACACAGTAATTCTGGAGGGCTTAATTCTTCAAACAACATTATCCATGAAGGTTTAGAAAAGAATAAAGAAGATGCGATCCATAAGATCTTAAACAGAATGTATGCCGTTGTCATGAAAAAAGCTGTAACAGAATTGACAGAAGAAAATATTGCCAGATACAGAGACGCTATTGATAGAATGAAAGGCTTTAAAAGTTCTATGCCTCAAAAAAAGTAGTTCTTAAACGAACCATTTAAAAATTAGCCTTAAAATCAGTCTTTTTAAAGGCTATTTTAAGTATAATGCAAAGTTTATTTCAATAATTAAGGATACACAATGGCAAAAAGATGCGCTTTAACTTTTAAAGGGCCTATGATAGGCAACCATGTCAGTCATGCGAACAACAAAAATAAGCGTCGCTTACTCCCTAACTTGCGATCCATTAAGATCCAATTAGACGACGGCACGACTAAACGCATTAAAGTGGCTGCTTCCACTTTAAGAACCATGCGTAAAGGGGCTTAGTTTTTAGAATTTCTATCCATTTTGATTGTAAGGGTGGTTTTGGTGTTTTTGATAACCTTTTTAAAACTCCCCTTAAATCTAAACTTCTTTTTAAGATTAAAACACAGCCTAAATTAGGTTTAGCGTTTTGATCAAACTTAGAAGCAAACGCTTTCAAAAGAATTTATTTTGATCTAGGAATTGGTTTTGTTTGAAAAGTTGAAATTTTTTAAAATCAAAAAAGACGATGAAAATCAGCCAGAAGTCAATTTAAATTCTGAAATCTATGAGCAATTTAAGGTCTTTAGACTCCCGCTTATTTTAATCCAATTGCTTGTGCTTTTAGGCACTCTGGGATACTTCGCCCTAGAAAATTATAGCCTTATGCAAGCCTTCTTTCAAACGACTTATACCATGACAGCTACAGGGTTTGGCGCTTTAAATGAAAGCCAGTTTGGGCCTATAAGTATTTTTTTAACTTCCATTTTAATGTTTTGTGGGACGGGAATTATTGCCTTTAGCGTGGCTATTTTAGTTAGCGTGGTCAATAAAGGCACGCTTACCAGATTGATTAAGGAGAAAGGTATGATTTATAAAATCGCGCGCCTTAAGGATCATTATGTGATTTGTTACCACAACGAATACACCATTGAATTGAGCAAGCAGTTTCGCTCCGCTCAAATCCCCTTTGTGGTCGTGGATAATGATCCTAATTTTGAAGAAGAAGCCATTAAGCACAAATACCCCTACTATATCATAGGCGATCCGCACACCAATTTAGCCATGCTAAAAACCCACTTAAGCAGCGCTAGGGGCGTTGTGGCGTTGTCTAAGATTTTACCGGTGAATGTGGCGTTAATGGTGAGCGTGCGCTTGTTTGAAAAGGAATTAAAACGCAAACCTTACTACATCATTGCGAGCGCGCATAGCGATGAAGGCTTAGAAAAATTAAAAAAATTAGGGGCTGATATGGTGGTTTCCCCTACAAAGCTTATGGCGCAGAGAGTGAGTGCGATGGCGGTGCGTCCGGATATGGAAAATATCTTAGAGCGTTTTATCAATAAAAAAGACACGCTTTTAGACTTAGAAGAAGTGATTGTCCCCAAAACCAGCTGGCTTGTGTTAAGGAAATTAAAAGAAGCCCATTTTAGAGAGATCGCTAAAGCGTTTGTGATTGGTATCACTCAAAAAGATGGCAAATACATCCCCATGCCTGACGGGGAAACGATCATTGCAAGCGAATCCAAGCTATTAATGGTTGGCACTTCAGAAGGCGTTGCGACCTGTAAGCAACTCATTACTAGCCACCAAAAACCAAAAGAAGTGGATTACATTTCATTGTGATCTCACACAGCCCTTTTTATAAAATAAAAAAGGTTTGGATCTCATCAAATATGAATAACAAAATCTAAAAAATGCTAAAAACATTTTTTACAATCAATAGTAAAGGGCTTGAATTTAGTCAAAAAGGTTTTAATTATCCATGCTTGATGAGAACAGAGCCAAAATTTGAATGGATTTGACGCTTATTTTTCTCACACCCATACACTCAATGAGAGTTAATTATAACCCTTTTAAAGCCCTCTTTGTTAAAAGGATTTTTAAAATATTTTAAACCATGTTTTAATTTGTCCTGTGATTTATTTATCATGCTCATTCTCTTCGCATTTTTGAAGCGTTGCCCTAAATTCCGCACAAAACAAATCTTCATCAATCTCCCAATTTAAAATTTCACTCTCCTTTTTTGCTTTTCTCTAGCTCATAGTCGCTTAAATCCTTGACTTTCTGCTCCCATCCGCCGTTAATATAGATTACATTACGGATATAATAAGCGCCCACAAACAAGCCGCTAAATTTTGGCTTCAAGGTTTCTAAAAGTTCGTTAAATGCGGTTTTTTTCGCTTCCGTGATCTCGCTTGTGGCTTCTTGTTTTTCTTGCTTTAGCGCTTCAAGGCTTGCGGTTTTGTTCG
>NZ_CBOO010000020.1:0-15027 GCF_000476015.1 Helicobacter pylori SA37A
ACGGGCATTCCGTAATTAGCTGCCGTTAATTTATCCAATCTATTAAGAACTCCAGAATTATACTCAAGAATTACTACCTTCCATCAGGTCTTTTTACCGATATGGTTTGAGTTAAAAAATTAGAACCTTCTAAAAATAAAATGTTAAGGAAAATGCAATTCTTTGAGCATAAAATTAGCCATCTCCGCAATATTTTTATACGCTCTTTCTATAGCATTCCCAGCTTGCATTAAATCTTGATTACTATCTTTACCCACCAATATTCCTTTTTGAATATTTTCTATATCTTTTCCCTGATATTTAGCTTCTGTTATCAATATAACTCTCCAATTCCTTTCATCATCTTTAACCTCAATAATACTTCCATCAGGTTTTATTTTAGAACTTTGAATAAACAAGGTCTTTCCAAGTTCATCATCAAGCCCCTGCAATACAGAATTAATTTCTCTCTTAGTTATGCTTGCTCTGTGCCTAAATGACAAGCCCTTAAATTCATCTTCAAGTTTTTGCATAACAAGTTTAGAGATATTGCTCACACCCATATCGTGCAATTTGGACTCATCGGTAAAAATATTCGTAACCCCTAAAGACTCTTTATGCTGTTTGCTTAATCTTTGAGATTGATTTTTTTAGCCATTTTCTATCTCAAAATTTTCACTTCTTCTTCTAAATGAATGCCGTATTCTTGTAACACTCTGGCTTTAGCGAGTTCTATCAGATCTAGGGCTTCTTCGAATTCTGCACCCCCCAAATTCACCAAAAAATTCGCATGCTCTTTGGCAAAGCCCACTCTTTTTAAGCAATAACCCCTTAAGCCCACGCCCTCTAAAAGCCTGCCCGCATAATCGTTAGGCGGGTTTTTGAAACAGCTCCCAAAATTAGGCAATTTGGGGTGGCTTTTGCGCATGCTTTTACACGCTTTTAAAATCTCTTCTCTAAAGCCATGCGTTTTTTTAAACCTAGCCCTTAAAACAACGCCGCCAAACCCGCTGCTGCGATAGCCCAGTCCCAAAGCTTCTTTTTCTAGCCATTGATTATTAACGCAAGCGCTTTCTAAAACGTTTTTGATTTCAAATTCTTTCATGCCAGCATTCATTTTAACTAACGCCCCTAAAGTGCCAGGCAATTGCCCTAAAAATTCCAAACCTCCTAAATCATTCGCCCTAAAATAATTAAAAATTTTAGAAGAATTCGTCGCTCCCCCTACCTCCACCCACTCACCTTGATCGCAAATATAATCGTAGTTTTTGCCTAAAAGGGCGAGATTTTTCGCACTAGGAGCGATCAAAAGATTGTTCGCTAAACCGATGATCTGGTGTTCTTGAGAGATTTCATTATCGTTTTCTAAAACGCTCACTTTTAAAGGCGTGCCGATTTTCACGCTGCTGTAACGAGAAAAATCAATGGTTTTTTCTAGCATTTGCTAGCCTATGATTTTAGGAATGAGCTTGATTAAGGTTTTAGTGTAATCTAAAAGCATGTTAGTCATCCACGGCATGGTTAAAATCAGCACCCCAATCACGGCTAAAATCTTAGGCACAAAAGACAAAGTCATTTCATTGATTTGAGTGGTCGCTTGAAAAATACTGACTAACAGCCCCACCACTAAGCCCGCTAGTAATACCGGTAAAGAAATCATCAAAGTGATTTTATAAGTTTCAATGGCGAGTTTCATGAGTTGTGATTCCATGATATTCCTTTTATCTTAAAATTTCTTCTAATTGCTGAAAGCTTTGTTCAAAAGGCTGTAAAGCGTTTTCATCTTGCGCTAAAAACTGCTCCATTAAAGCCTTTTTCTTAATCGCTTCATCAAGCTCTTTATCGTTCCCCATTTGATAAGAGCCGATGCGAATGAGCATTTCATTTTCTTTCAATAACGCATACAAACGGCGGAATTTTCTCGCATGCAGGTTTTGAGACTCGCTGATAATGTCTTTAGCCACCCTTGATGCGGAGTTTAAAATATTGATAGGTGGGTAGATCCCATAATCGGTCAATTCCCTGCTTAAGACGATATGCCCATCTAGAATACTCCTGGCTTGATCGGCTATGGGATCGCTCAAATCATCGCCCTCTACCAGCACGCTAAAAAAAGCCGTAATGCTCCCCTTATTTTCTTCCTTGCCCGCCCTCTCCATTAATTGAGGCAATAAGGAAAGCGCGGATGGGGGGTAGCCTTTGGAAGTGGGTGGTTCGCCTAAGGCTAAACCGATTTCTCTTTGAGCCATAGCGAAACGAGTCACTGAATCCATGATGAATAACACGTCTAGCCCTTGGTTTTTAAAATACTCCGCCACGCTCATCGCGCAAAAGGCCCCGTATTTGCGCATTAAAGGGCTATCATCGCTCGTAGCGACCACCAACACGCAAGAGCTTAAATCCCCTTTCAGGTTTTTCTCTATAAATTCAGGGATTTCTCTGCCCCTTTCCCCAATCAAAGCGATCACTTTAATCGGCGCTAAGCAACCCCTAGTGATCATGCCCATTAGCGTGGATTTACCCACCCCAGAGCCGGCAAAAATGCCCAGTTTTTGCCCCTTACCGCAAGTCAAAAGCCCATCAATGCTCTTCACCCCCACGCTAAAAACCTCATCAATCAAGCCTCTTTTTAAAGGGGCTATAGGCGTTGTAATGACAGGTGCTAATCGCTCATAATCCAATGCCCCCTTATTGTCAATGACTTGCCCTAAAGGGTTAAGCACCCTCCCTAAAAGATTACGGCCCACAGGGAAATTCAACCCCTCTTTTAAAAACAGCACCTTATCGCCAGCCCTAGCCCCCTCTATAAAGTTAAAGGGCGTGAAACCAAACTGCTCTTTTTCTGCCACTACCACCATTCCCACGCATTCAGTGCCATCGCTTTTTTCAATCTTCACCACATCGCCCACAGAGGGGTTAAAGCCATCCGCATAAACGATATTGGGCATGATTTTTTTCACGCTCCCGTAGCGAGGCGATAGATCAAAACGTTGATTCAAGCGGTTTTTTAAGGATTTTAGGGGCATTTAAAGCTCTTTAGTCCATAAGACTTCAGCGATTTGGCGCTCATCATTGATTCTATTCACATGCACGATCACATCAATCGCGCTCTTAAAATACGCTCGCATCAAATCCTTATCTAAAGAATGCGTATAACGCATGCTTAAATTCAGTGAAAGGGCTTCTAAAGTGTTTTGAGCGCTATTAGCGTGAATGGTTGAGAGCATGCCCTTATGCCCGGTGTTTCCTAAACGCAAAAAGAGCGCCGCATTCCTGGTGTCAATCTCGCCCACAATGAGTCTGTCCGGGTTTAAGCGCATGGCCATATTGAGGGCGTCTTCATAATTAAAGCACCCGTTTTCTTGCTTGCCCACTAAAAGCCCCACGCAATTACTAAACGCCTTTAAATCCAATTCTTGGCTGTCTTCAACGCTCACCACCCTTTCATCTTTATTGACGCAATCTAAAAGAGCGTTGAGTAAGCTTGTTTTACCGCTTGAAGTCTCCCCACTAATGAGAATGTTATGCCCTTTTAGCGCCAAATTTTTCAAACTTTCTGGATCGCTTGCTTTGAAAGTGAAATCGTCTAAACTTAAGGGCTTGAGCCTAGGCACACGGATATTGAGCGTGATTTGATTGTTCGTAGTGATACTGAAGTGATTCGCGCTCACCCTATAACGCGTGAAAGGGATAGAGCAATTTAAGGTGGGGTGTTCTTCATCAAAAAACAACCCCCTAAAACTGGCCAATTGCTCGCAAAATCTCAGTAAAAACGCCTTATCAAAAAGCGCATGCCCTCTTTTTTCTCGGGTGTTATTGATCTTATAAAGCCAAAGCTCTTGCTCGGTATTGATGATAAGCTCTGTGATCCCGCTTTCTAAAAATGGGGTGAAATGGCCGATTAGGGCTTGTAAAACTCTATGGGTTTGTAAAGTTTCCAAAAGCCCTATCCTTTTATCATCGCTCTTTTAAAACCTCTTCGCAACGCTTGCAAGGGGTGTTTTCTAACTCGCTTTTAAAACGCCAACACCTGGGGCATTTATAAAAAGGGGCTTTAAAGAGCGTGAATGCTGGCGTTTCGCTCAATCTTTCTTTTGCAGTCCCCACAAAGCTTACCATCAGCAATTCTTCTATCAAATTTTCACGCAACGCTTTTTCTTTCACCTCAATAGCGCATTCCAACGAATTTTTAACCACACCTTCTTTTTTCAATCGGTCTAACTCTTCATTAAAGGCAGAACGCAAGGCCAAAACGGCTTCAAAATTTTCTGGTTTTTTAAACTCTTTAAGGTGGAGTTTTTCTAAAACGCTAATATCTTTTAAATCAAACACGTCTTTGGCTTGTAAAAACGCACAAAGCACCTGGCTATGCCCTAAAACTTCTTCAATCGTGTGCGTTAAAATCGGGGCTAAAAAGTAGCACAATTGACTAGCCACAGCGAGTAAGACCATTTGAATGGCTTGGCGTTTTTCATTATTTTTGCTATCGCAATACAAACTATCCTTACAAGCGTCTAAATAAATCCCGCTCAATTCATTGGTAACAAACGCCATTAAAATATTCAAGCCCTTCACCAAATCATGCTCTTCAAACGCGCTATTGACTCCAGCGCTTATCGTTTCTAAAGCCTCTAATATAAAATGATCTAAAGGGCTAAAGTCATGGGGGCGTTCTAAATTCTTGAGATCCATATCGCTAAAATTGGCGAGTAAGAATTTCAAGGTGTTACGGAATTTTTTATAATGCTGTTCTGTTTGAATGAAAAAGGTTTGAGAGACTCTCAAATCGTTTTGATAGTCATTAAACGCCACCCACAAACGCACCACATCGCTCCCATGCTTTTTGAGTAAATTATCCAAAGACACCACATTGCCCTTAGATTTGCTCATTTTTTCGCCCTTTTCATCTACGATAAAGCCATGCGTAATGACCTTTTTAAAAGGGGCTTGGTTGTTTAAAACACAACCGATTAAAAGCGAGCTTTGAAACCACCCCCTATGCTGATCGCTCCCTTCTAAAACCACATCGCTAGGGCTTTTCCCCTTTTCCCCATGATAGTCTTCTAAAACCGCCTTAAAAGTGCTACCGCTATCAAACCACACGTCTAAAATGTGCATGACTTTTTCGTAATGCTTGGCGTTATCTTGATAATTAGGGGGCAATAAATCCTTTATGTTAAACTCCCACCACACATCGCAGCCTTTCTCTTCAAAAAGATTCGCCACATGTTCTAAAACTTCGCTCTCAAAACAAGGCTTATTGGTGCGTTTGTCTATAAAAAAGGCCAGTGGCACGCCCCATTTTCTTTGCCGGCTCAAGCACCAATCAGGGCGGTTTTCTATCATGGTTTTTAGGCGGTTTTTCCCGCTGCTTGGCACAAATTCCACCTTTTCAATCGCATTCAAAGCCACTTCTCTTAAGGTTTTTTGAGAGCCATCATTTTGCATGAAAGGCTCATCCATTAAAATAAACCATTGCGTGGTCGCTCTGTAAATCACAGGCTTGTGCGTCCTCCAACAATGCGGATAAGAATGCTCAATCTCTCGCTCTAGCAATAAAGAATCGCCCAATTGTTCTATAATGCGTTTTTGAGCCTTAAAAACATGCTCGCCCAGATAGCTTTTATCTAATAATCGGTTATGGATAATGCCCTCATCATAGCAACCCTTTTCATCTACAGACATCAACACTTCTAAATGGTATTTTAAGCCTAAATGGTAGTCCTCTTCACCATGCCCGGGCGCGGTATGCACGGCTCCTGCGCCGTCTTCTAAACTCACATGATCCCCTAAAACCACCAGCGAATCCCTTTGATTGAGCGGGTTTGTAGCCACTAAATATTCTAAATCATTGGAATTAAATTCATGCGTGATCGCATTATCCACCACCCCTAAAGCGGCTAATTTTTCATGCAAGGCTTTAGCGACTAAATAGCCTTTTTGGGTGAGCGCATAAACAGCGTCTTTTTTCAAAGCGATCGCCACATTCGCATACAAAGTCCAAGGCGTGGTCGTCCAAATCACCAAGCTCGCTTTTTTGACTTTTAATTTTTCTAAACCCTCCTTTTTCAAATCAAACGCCACAAAAATGGAGGGCGATTTTTTCATCTTGTATTCCACTTCAGCTTCCGCTAAAGCGCTCTCGCATGCATAACTCCAATAAATAGGCTTGTGGCGCTCTTTCAAAAGCCCTTTTTTAGCCACTCCCACTAAAGCCCTATAAATGCTCGCTTCAAATTTAAAATCCATGGTTTTATAAGGATCTTCAAAATCCCCCAAAACGCCTAATTGCAAAAACTCGTTCTTTTGGATTTCTAAAAACTTCTTCGCATGATCTCGGCACTTTTCTCTAAACAGCGTGGGGTTTTCTAGGCTCGTTTTTTCTTTTTCCAATTGTTCTAAAATTTGCTGCTCAATGGGTAAGCCATGGCAATCCCAACCGGGCGTGTAATAGATTTTCTTCCCCTTAAAATATTCTCTTTTAACGACAATGTCTTTTAAAATCTTATTTAAGGCATGCCCTAAATGCAAATGCCCGTTCGCATAAGGCGGCCCGTCATGCAAAGTGAAATCCCCATGGTTATCTTTCCTATTTTGCATGCGTTTGAACGCTTGTTGTTCTTGCCATTTGGCGTAAGTTTTAGGCTCATTGACGCTCAAATTCCCTTTCATAGAAAAGGTGGTTTCGTTTAAGTTTAAGGTGTCTTTGTATTCTTTCATTATATTTATCCTTTGCTTTATTATTCTTTTGTTTTAGGAGCGATATAAAGGTGCGTGTCTTTTCGCGGCACATTTTTTAAAGTGGGGATTTGTAAAATCGTGTATTCTTCTATCCCTTTTAAATAATGCAAGCTAATCACATCGCCTGTTTTCACTTCTTTACTGGGCTTAGCACAACTCCCATTGAGCCACACCGCCCCTACATTGCACATATCTGTCGCTAAAACGCGCCGCTTCACTAAACCCACTGATTGTAAAAATTTGTCTATTCGCATGCGTTTATTTTACCCTATTCTTTAAGTTTTTAGCCATAACTTATAAGGGTTTTAGTTTTAGCATGTTAGCATTCAGCCACCACTCTTTTTAAGGAATTTGTTTGAAGTTTCAAATTGTGAGTTTGTTATTGGCTTTTTTATTAGCCTCTTGTTTGCCCCCTAAAGGCCATCATTCTGGTTTGGTGAATATGTATATCGCGCATCAAGGCCAGAGCGTGCGCACTTATTGGCGTAAAGTGGATAGAGGAATTGTCGCCAAACACAATGAAACGCTTAAGAAAAACCCCAAAATAAAGCTCAAAGACCCTAGGGGGCCTTTATTCATGCTAGGGAGCAATCGTTTCATGCTTTTATGGAAAAACCGCTATACTTTAGCCAAAGTCCAATCGTTCAAGCTAGAGCCTGGGTTTTATTACTTGGATTCTTTTAGCGTGGAAACTCAAAAAGGCATCTTGCAAAGCGCCCCCGGCTATTCATACACCAAAAATGGCTACGATTTCAAAAACAACCGCCCCTTTTTCCTAGCCTTTGAAGTCAAACCTGACAGCAGGATCATTCTTCCTAGCGTGGAATTGAGCCTGATTAAAACCCCTAGAGGCCTTTTAGGGGTGTTCTTGTTTGACAATAACGAAAAGGGGGCTAATACCCAATGGATTGAAGGGAGCTTGAATTTAAAGCTTAAAAACGCTTCTTTTAAAGACGCATGGGGGTTGGAACAATGAAGCATGAAGCGATCGTTCGCTTTTCGTAAGCCCTTTATGATTAGATTGTAAAAAATGCTTAAAGCATTTTTTAGATTTTATTACCCCTATTCAATTACAAAGTCATTAAATTTTTAAAAACTTTTAAAACCGATAAACATAATCCGCGCTCCAAGTAACATAGCTTTCAAAAATGCCCCTAGGGATTTTTGCTTGTGAAACCCTCACGCTTTCGCAACTCTTTAACTTTTTTAAAGAACAACTAGGAGCGTCGCCATGGATGCTTGCACTCAATTCTAGCGTGTGGTGTTTATCACCCATCCTTAGCCCTAGTGAGCCATAGCCCTGAAATTGCGCCAATTGCGCTAATATATTACCAAAATCTTTAAGAACATTGGCTGTTACGCTCTCACCCCCTAACCCAGCCCCTATAAAATAACCGATGAAAAACTTCTCATTTTCATACACATTGTGTAAAAAATCCATAAAAAAGCTGTAAGTTGACATTGTTATCATACCACCATTAAAAAAAGAAACAGGACTTATTGTGTCTATGGGTATCACTCCAAATAAGTATTGTTGGTATTTATCTTTTTCCATGTAATTGCCCGCTTTATAGGAATATTGGAACCCTCCCCTAACGCCAAAACCCATTTTTTAATCTTAACAGGAGCGGCATACTGATACCCCACCTTAAAATTAAAGCCGTTTAAGATTGTGCTGGGATCTTTTCTTTCTAAGAGTCTTCCACCAAAATTGAAGTGAGAGTGAGGCAGCAAAACAAAACTATCTTTATAAGCTAAATTCCATGAAAACATCCCGCTATAGCCAAGACCGGCAAAAAAAGCGCTTTTATCCGCTCCTTGATGTTTAGCCTTAGCTTTTTCTTTCGCTAAAGCTTCTTGAACTTTCTTTCCAACGAGTTTATTAAGCCCGCTCTCATCTATAGCGTGGCTAAGATTAAACCCTAGCGCAGAATACAGAGCCAAAAATAAAAATTTGGTTTTTAAATAATGGGGGTAACTTGCATACCCTTTCCTTGATTGAAAAATTGTTTTAATATTTTGAATATTGTGAAATGTTGAAGCTTAAATCAAAAGTCTTAACAATATTATTGGATAAAAAATTACTTTTTATAGGCATTGATGAGTATTTTTAACATTAATGAGCGTTTGTAAAAATAAAAATCAAGCGTGTTGGTTGGATTGGATTTAACGGATTTGATTAGAATGGGTTAGAATGGAATGATTGTATCTTAAAGTCAAAAGCCAGAGACAACCCTAGTCAAGTTGCCCCTAGCCACACCGATATTACTCGTGATGCCCGTGGCAACAACATTCTTCTTGATGATGACTATCGCTAGTGCTGCAACAACCTTCTTCATGATGAGAGCTGTGGTGGTGATGGTGGTGTTCACCGCCGTGATAGTGGTGGTGGTGTGTGTGGTGGTGATGGTGGTGGTGCCCGCCGTGTTGTTCTTCATGGTGTGCCATGATGACTCCTTTGATTAAAAATTTAAATTCTAGCTCACTGGCTAGGATTTTATTCTACAATATAAAATCTAATTAATTGTTAATGAAAGAAAATTTAGCGCTAATTTTTATTCCCTAAATTTTGAAAAATCAACACCCCCCATTAGAAAAAAGACAAACACCACAAAAAGAGTTTTCAAATTTGCTGAGAGAGTTTTTTCTCCCTCAATTGCCCGCAAGCCGCTTCAATATCCAAAGCTTTGGATTCTCTAATGGTGCATAATAAGCCTTTAGAGTTTAAAAAATCCGCAAACATTTTAGCGCTCTCCAAGCTGGGGCGTTCAAACTTAGAGCCTTCATGCGGGTTGAATAAGATCAAATTCACTTTGGATTTAATGCCGTTTAAAAGTTTTAAAAGTTTTTTAGCGCAATCCAGGCTATCGTTTAGATCTTTGATCAAAAGGTATTCAAACATCACTCTTTTGCGCTGCTCTAAAGGCCATTTCCTCACTTCATTCAAAACGCATTCAATGTTGTATTTTTTATTCAAGGGCATTAAAGATGAGCGCGTTTTGTCATCTACAGCGTGTAAGGATATGGCTAATTGCACGCCTAAGTTTTTGCCCGCTAAAATGGGGATTTTATCGGCCACGCCGCTCGTGGAAATGGTGATTCTTTTAGGCGAAATTTGCATGCCGGTATTAAAAATTTCAATCGCTTTACACACCTCATCTAAATTGTTCAAAGGCTCGCCCATTCCCATAAAAACAATATTGAGCGCTTTTTCAATGGGGAGGTTATTGTCTTCTTTAATGAGTAGGGCTTGCTGGATGATCTCGCTCGCTTTTAAATTCCTTACAAAACCGCCTTTTTGAGTGAAACAAAACGAGCAACCCACTTGACAGCCTATTTGACAAGACACGCATACGGTGTATTTTTCCCCCTCTAAAATGGCGTTAGTCTTTTCATCAATCTTTTTGTCTTTCATTTTCAACAACACCGCTTCAAAAGTGTGGTTGTCCCTTAAAGATCTAAAAAGGTATTTTTTAGAGCCATCAACGCTCTTTCTCACATGCGTGATTTCTATCGTGCGCAAAGTAAATTCTCGCTCTAAATAAGCGATAAAATCTTTTGAAAAATTATTTTGCATGTCTTTAAAGCTTGTTTTATACTTCGCATAGAGCCACAAATAAAGCTGTTTAGCCCTAAAACTTGGTTTTAAAAGCTGACTCAATTCATCTAAAGTGAAATCATAAATGCTCGCTTTCATGCTTTAAGCCCTAATTCTAAAAGTTGGTGCAAGTGCAAGACCCCTAAAACCTTATTATAATCATCTACGCACACTAAAAGCTGGATCTTATGGCGCTCTAAAAATTCTAACGCCTCTAAAAGAAGAGCGTCTAAATTCTTAAAGCTTTTAGGCTTTAAAGTGGCAAAATGCCTCACTTCGCTCTTTAAACTCACCCCTTTTAATAACGCCCTACGGACATCGCCATCGCTTAACACCCCCACAAGCTCGTTAGCCTCATTGACTAAAATCGCGCTGCCTAGGCGTTTCTCACTCATTTCTATGAGCGCGTCTTTAAAACTTGTATTAGGAGCGATTAAGGGGAGGTTCGTGGTTTGCAATAAGTCTTTAACCTTGACAAAAAGTTTTTTGCCCAAAAGCCCGCCCGGATGAAAGGAGGCAAAATCTTCTTGGCTGAAGTTTTTCGCTCGCATCAAGCATGCCATTAAAACATCGCCTAAGGCTAAAGTTAGGGTAGTGGAAGTCGTTGGGGCGGTGTTAATGGGACAAGCTTCTTTTTTAATTTTTAAGCTTAAATAATAATCGCCAAGTTTGGAGAGCGAGCTAGTAGGGCTTTTAGTGAAAGTGATGATTTTATGGCTCAAGCGTTTTAAATGGCTCACTAGATTCAATAATTCCAAAGACTCGCCCCCATAGCTAATCATTAAGATCACATCGTTTTTTTCCACCATGCCCAAATCCCCATGCATGGCTTCTGTGGGGTGTAAAAACGCGCTCCTGTTACCGGTGCTTAGCATGGAAGCAGCGATTTTTTGCGCCACTAAAGCGCTCTTGCCCACGCCCACTATCACAAGCTTACCCCCTTTTTCTTGGCTTTTTAAAATGAGCTTGACAATCGCTTCCAAATCGTTAGGTTCTTGGAATTGCTTAACGCTTTCTAAAAGCGCGCTCGCTTCATCTTTTAAGACTTGTATAGCGGTAGCGTTGTAATCAGGTAGCATGGACATGACAAATGATAGCCGGGTATTTTCTAAACTTTTTAAAGAGCGCTTTTCTGATGAAATTACGAGTGTGATCTTCTAATTTTTTAGGGTTATTCAAAATTTCAGCGTTGCTGGATTTCAATAACACCTCTAATCCCCCTTGAATTTCTTTCATCAAAGGCTTTTCATCTTTAAAGCCCACAAGCCCTAAACTGGAAAATTGAGAGCTTTCTAAAAGCGCTTGCTTGTTTTTATTCACAAAAATTGTAGCCACAAACACCCCTAAGCTAGCGACTTCTTCTCTTTGTTGCACAATACTTGTATCAATACTCAAATTGCTTTGGTTATCCACATAGCTTTTACCGCTTTTAATCGTGCCTACTTTTTTGATAAATGTGGGGCTAACCTCCACTTGATCGCCATCTTCCATTAAATAGATATTTTTTTCAGGCACCCCACAAGAAATAGCGGTTTGCTTGTGGCGCGCGACATGGTTATATTCCCCATGCACGGGTAAGAAAAACTTAGGCTTAATGAGTCTTAACATGAGCTTTTGCTCTTCTTGGGCGGCATGCCCGCTCACATGGATATTGTCAAATTCTTGATAAGCCACTTTAGCTTCTTTTTTGATCAAAAAATTCAATACCGCTGAAACGCTCGCTTCATTGCCAGGAATGGCTTTAGCGGAGATGATGACTAAATCGTTGGGTTTGATAGAAATGTGGCGGTGCTCATCAGTCGCCATGCGATAAAGCGCGCTCATGGTTTCGCCTTGTGAGCCGGTCGTTACGATTAAGACTTCATTATCCGGGTATTTAGCGACTTCATTGGCTTCAATAAAAGATTGATAAGGCAAATGGATATAGCCTAATTCTCTGGCGATGTCTAGGTTTTTTTCCATAGAGCGCCCGATCACAGCGATCTTGCGGTTGTATTTAATGCCGTATTGGATGGCTTGATAGACCCGGTGGATATTGCTAGAGAAGGTGCTCATAATCACCCTCCCTTGTGCTTCTTTAAAAAGCGTGTCAAAAGCCGGCGCTATGGTGCTTTCACTCGGCGTGGTTCCGGATTTATGGGAGTTGGTGGAATCGCTTAAAAGAAGCATCACTCCCTTTTCGCCATAGTGCGCTAAACGATACAAATCAGTGGGCAAATTATCCACTGGGGTGTGATCGATCTTAAAATCGCCGGTATGAATGATGGTTCCGGCTTTAGTTTGGATCGCTAAAGCGCTGCTGTCAATGATGGAGTGCGTGATGTGGATCCATTCAATGATAAATTCACCCACGCTAATGGGGCAACGCTTTTCTACGATTTTAAAATACGAGCGGTATTTTTTCAAACCATGTTCATCAAACTTGCTCCCGATCAGCCCTAAACTCAAAGGCGTGCCATAAAGGGGAAATTGCAACTCTTTAAACAAATAAGGCGTCGCCCCTATGTGATCTTCATGGGCGTGGGTGATGATAATACCGGCGATCTTGTCCTTGATTTGGTGCAAATAAGAAAAATCAGGGATCAAAATATCCACGCCAAAGAGCCCTTCTTTAGGGAAGCTCATGCCCACATCAATCACGATCGCGCTTTTTGGGGTTTCAATGACCATCATATTCCCCCCAATCTCGCCCAAGCCCCCTAAAGGCGTGATTTTAACGCTCGCTTTAGAGTTTAAATTCATCTTATAATGCGGATTTAAATGCTCCACTTGAATCTTATTATTGACTTCAACGCCCTTTTTTAGCTCCTTGTGAAAGCCCAAAGTCCCTCTCTCATTCACATGCAAAATCTCCGTAACGCCCTCTACTTTGTTGTTATCCAATTCTTCTTTGGCGTAATTTCGTGTTTTGGCGTGCTTTTGTTTGTGGTGGTTATGGGGTTTTTTGTTGGGGCGATGCTCTTTTTTATGGTGCGAAGACGCTTCATGGTGCGAAGATTCTTCATTTTTTTGCGCATTTTCCTTATGGAAACGCTTTTTGCGGTTGGTGAATCGCTCAAACGCCCCGGCTCGCGCCTCGTCAGCTTTTGAATTTTCACTGCTGTTTTCATGGTTTTCATTGTTTTGGTTGTTATCCGTCATAACTTTTATTCCTTTATTTCAATTTTTTTAAAAGGCATTAGCCTTTTAAAAGGTAATTTAAGAGCTTGAGATAATCTTTTACCTCAGACGCCCTCACGCTTGTTGGTTGGTTTTCTAACGCTAGAAAATCTAACACCTTATCAAGCTTTTCTTTATAAGAAACGCTTTTTTTAAGATTGTTTGAAAGCGTCTTCCTGGGAGATGAGAAACAAGCTTTCAAAAAATCTTCTAATGTTTCAAACCCTTTTTGTAGGGCTTCTTCAAAAAATGGCGCTTGGGCTAATGAAGCTAACGCCTTTTCTTTTGATGGCTCTTTGATCACTTCAAACACGCTAGAAAACACTTTTGGAGGCGGGCTAAACGCGCTAGGCGGCACATCAAACAAAAGGGTAATATTCCCTATTGTGTGAGCCAAAACGCTTAAAGCGTTCTGTGAATCTTTAGCACAAAATTTGAGTGCCACTTCCTTTTGCGTCATCACCAATAAGCCCCTGCATTTAGGGTCTTTGAGCGCGTTTAAAACAAGCCTAGTAGCGATATAATAAGGCAAATTAGAGATCAAAAAATAAGGCTCTTCTTCTTTCAAAAAAAGAGCGTCTTTTTCTACCAATTCCAATTGAAAAGGCTTTTTTTCTGCCTTTAACCTCGCTCGCATTTTCTCGCACAAATTGCTATCTATCTCATAAGTCTTTAAAGGATAGCGATCCAACAACTTGAGAGTCAAATCCCCTAGCCCCACGCCAATTTCAATCAATTTTAACGGGTTTAAGGGGGGCAAAGCATTAACGATCCTATCTAAAAACGACTCGTCCGTTAAAAAATGCTGTCCTAAAGACTTTTTAGCTACTACCATAAGAAGCGCTTCTAAAATTCCTCATATTATACCTTAAAAAGGGGATTTGTCTTTCCTTTTTAATGCAACTTCTTTATTATAGTTTTTTTCATTCAAAGATGTTGGTAGTTTTGACAATAGGAGCGCTTGAATTGGCGCTCGTGTTAAAAATTAGTATTAAAATCTTTTTCGTTAATAATTGGTTAGATTTTGCATTATAGAATGAAATCCTAGCCAATGAGCTAGAATTTAAATTTCAATTAAAGGAGTCATCATGGCACACCATGAACAACAACACCAAGCACAGCAACAACAACAGGCTAACAGCCAACACCACCACCATCACCACGCACACCACCACCATTATTATGGCGGCGAACACCATCACCATAACGCGCAACAACACGCCGAACAACAAGCAGAGCAACAAGCTCAACAACAGCAACAACAAAAAGCACAACAACAAAACCAACAATATTGATTGGGGCGTTTGTGGGGGTGGCCTTAGGGCTACTCCTAGCTTTTAACTCTTTCTTTTAATCTAGTAAATTTATCCATTTAAACTAACTTTTTTAGCTCTGTTAGATTTTTAAACTTTTAAAATCCCTCTTTTGATGCTTGACAAATGGCTCTGTTTTCTATCCAATAAAGATTAGGTTTATTAATGAGTGGTCATAATGGGGCGTAAAACTTTGTCTTGCGTATTTGGTGCAATCTAGGGGTGTTTTTAATGGGG
>NZ_CBOO010000021.1:0-11289 GCF_000476015.1 Helicobacter pylori SA37A
CAATTTGGCAAATTTGCCGAAAATTTCATTAAAGAAAAGTGTCCTAAAATTAAAAAACCTTCTAAAAAGTTAGACAATAATTATAGTAATCAATATGATTTATTTTTGGAAGGCATCACTATTGAAGTTAAAACTTCTAGGGTCGCAAATAATGATAGTAGTAAAACACCCTTATTCATGAGAGCACTACCCTATAATACTAATAAAAATTTTGAAATGAATTTCCAGCAGTTAAAACCACAATGCGCAGAAATTTTTATTTTTCTAGCAGTCTTTCTTGATGAAATTATTTTATGGGTTTTAAATTCAAAAGAAGTTTTAAGTCATAAAGATTATTGTGCAAGTCAGCATTATGGCAGTAAGGTAGAAGGGCAATTGCATATTACTCAAAAAAATATCCACACGCTAGACAAATACCGATTAAAAAACGATAATTTGGAACAAATGATTAATGAAGCTAAAGAAAGATTAGATCTTAAACATTTATAATTTACAATCAGGAAAAACCATGCATGTTGCTTGTCTTTTGGCTTTAGGGGATAATCTCATCACGCTTAGCCTTTTAAAAGAAATCGCTTTCAAACAGCAACAGCCCCTTAAAATCCTAGGCACTCGTTTGACTTTAAAAATCGCCAAGCTTTTAGAATGCGAAAAACATTTTGAAATCATTCCTGTTTTTGAAAATATCCCTGCTTTTTATGATCTTAAAAAACAAGGGGTTTTTTTGGCGATGAAGGATTTTTTATGGTTATTAAAAGCGTTTAAGAAGCACAAAATCAAACATTTGATTTTAGAAAAACAAGATTTTAGAAGCGCTCTTTTAGCCAAATTCATTCCCATAACCACTCCAAATAAAGAAATTAAAAACGTTTATCAAAACCGCCAGGAGTTGTTTTCTCAAATTTATGGGCATGTTTTTGATAACCCTTTATATCCCATGAGTGTAAAAAACCCCAAAAAGATTTTAATCAACCCTTTCACAAGATCCATAGACCGAAGCATCCCTTTAGAGCATTTAAAAATCGTTTTAAAACTCTTAAAACCCTTTTGTGTTACGCTTTTAGATTTTGAAGAACGATACGCTTTTTTACAAAGTGAAGCCGCTCATTATCGCGCTAAAACCAGTTTAGAAGAAGTTAAAAACCTGATTTTAGAAAGCGATTTGTATATAGGGGGGGATTCGTTTTTGATCCATTTGGCTTACTATTTAAAGAAAAATTATTTTATCTTTTTTTATAGGGATAATGACGATTTCATGCCGCCTAATGGTAAGAATGAAAATTTTCTAAAAGCCCATAAAAGCCATTCTATAGAACTAGATTTAGCCAAAAAATTCCGCCATTTGGGGCTATTATAATATTGTGTTATACTTCTAATTTCAATTTTGCTTGTTAGGACATTCATGAAAAATATTAGAAATATCGCTGTAATCGCGCATGTTGATCATGGGAAAACCACTCTAGTAGATGGCTTACTTTCTCAATCTGGCACATTTAGTGAGAGGGAAAAAGTGGATGAAAGGGTGATGGATAGCAATGATTTAGAAAGAGAAAGAGGGATCACTATCCTGTCTAAAAACACCGCTATTTATTACAAAGACACTAAAATCAATATCATTGACACTCCCGGGCATGCTGATTTTGGGGGCGAAGTGGAGCGCGTTTTGAAAATGGTGGATGGGGTGTTGCTTTTAGTGGACGCTCAAGAAGGGGTCATGCCTCAAACTAAATTCGTGGTTAAAAAGGCTTTGAGTTTTGGGATTTGCCCCATTGTGGTGGTGAATAAAATTGATAAGCCTGCCGCTGAACCGGACAGAGTGGTGGATGAAGTTTTTGACTTGTTCGTAGCGATGGGGGCTAGCGATAAACAATTGGATTTCCCTGTCGTCTATGCCGCCGCACGAGATGGCTATGCGATGAAAAGTTTAGACGATGAAAAGAAAAATTTAGAGCCTTTGTTTGAAACGATTTTAGAGCATGTGCCAAGCCCTAGCGGAAGCGTTGATGAGCCTTTGCAAATGCAAATTTTCACGCTTGATTATGACAATTATGTGGGCAAAATCGGTATCGCTAGGGTGTTTAATGGCTCGGTTAAAAAGAATGAAAGCGTGTTGCTGATGAAAAGCGATGGGAGTAAAGAAAATGGCCGTATCACTAAGCTTATAGGTTTTTTAGGGCTGGCTAGGACTGAGATTGAAAACGCTTATGCTGGCGATATTGTAGCGATTGCTGGGTTTAGTGCAATGGATGTGGGCGATAGCGTCGTTGATCCAAATAACCCCATGCCTTTAGATCCCATGCATTTAGAAGAGCCTACGATGAGCGTGTATTTTGCCGTCAATGATTCACCCTTAGCCGGGTTAGAAGGAAAGCATGTTACTGCCAATAAATTGAAAGACAGGCTCTTAAAAGAAATGCAAACCAATATCGCTATGAAATGCGAAGAAATGGGCGAAGGCAAGTTTAAAGTGAGCGGGCGTGGGGAATTGCAAATCACCATTTTAGCTGAAAATTTACGCCGTGAAGGGTTTGAGTTTAGCATTTCACGCCCTGAAGTCATTATTAAAGAAGAAAATGGTGTTAAATGCGAGCCTTTTGAGCATTTAGTAATTGATACGCCCCAAGATTTTAGCGGGGCTATCATTGAAAGATTGGGCAAAAGAAAAGCCGAGATGAAAGCGATGAATCCCATGAGTGATGGCTATACAAGATTAGAATTTGAAATTCCTGCAAGAGGGCTTATCGGTTATAGGAGCGAGTTTTTAACCGACACTAAGGGCGAAGGCGTGATGAATCATAGCTTTTTGGAATTCCGCCCTTTCAGCGGGAGCGTGGAATCGCGCAAAAATGGGGCACTAATCAGCATGGAAAATGGCGAAGCGACCGCTTTTTCCCTTTTCAATATCCAAGAAAGAGGCACGCTTTTTATCAACCCCCAAACGAAGGTTTATGTGGGCATGGTCATTGGCGAGCACAGCCGGGATAATGATTTAGATGTCAATCCTATCAAATCCAAGCATTTAACCAACATGAGAGCGAGCGGGAGCGATGATGCGATCAAACTCACCCCGCCTAGGACTATGGTGTTAGAAAGAGCGTTAGAATGGATTGAAGAAGATGAGATTTTAGAAGTTACCCCCTTGAATTTGAGGATCAGAAAAAAGATTTTAGACCCTAACATGAGGAAAAGGGCGAAAAAATAAATAGAATTTTTTGGAATGCATGCCAATTTATTCAACCAAAACGCTAGTAAAAAAGATATTTTTTTGCACAATTTACGCTCCAATAATGGGCGTTACAAACGCTACATAAAAGCCCCTTTAAGATATGGTGGGGGCAAGTCTTTAGCTGTAGGGTTAATAGTGGAGTGTATACCTAATGGTGTGCGTAGGATGATTAGCCCTTTTATAGGTGGGGGGAGCGTAGAAATTGCATGCGCGACAGAGCTAGGTTTAGAAGTGCTAGGCTTTGATATTTTTGACATTTTAGTGAATTTTTATCAAGTGCTACTCAAAGACAAACAAGCTCTTTATAACAGCTTGCTTTCTTTAGAACCTACGCAAGAAACTTACAACATTATCAAGCAAGAGTTAAAAGCCCATTATAAAAAAGAATGCGTTTTAGACCCTTTAGTTTTGGCCAGAGATTATTACTTTAACTTTAATTTAAGCTATGGGCCAGGATTTTTGGGGTGGATGAGTAAAATTTATACCGATAAACAACGCTATCTAAACACCCTTTTAAAAATTAAAGATTTTAACGCCCCTAGTTTAAAGGTGGAATGCTCTGGTTTTGAAGAAGTGTTGCTCGCTTATCCTAATGATTTTTTTTATCTTGACCCCCCTTATGTGTTAGAAAATTCTAAAATGTTTAAGGGGATTTATCCTATGCGTAATTTTCCTATCCACCATAATGGTTTTAAACATGAAGTGTTAGCTCACATGCTAAAAAGGCATAAAGGGCCATTTATTTTAAGTTATAATGACTGCGAATTTGTAAGGAATGCTTATAAAGATTTTAAAATTTTAGAACCCTCTTGGCAATACACTATGGGACAAGGCGAAACCAGAATGGGTAAAAACCGCTTAGAAAGAGGCGATAATAATCATGTCAAACAATCTCATGAGTTATTGATTATCAAGGAGTAAAAATGCATATTAGCGAAGTCAAAACTGCCTTTAAAATCGCTGATGTAGAATACATGAAAGACAGCACAAAGTTAAATTTCAACTATCTTAAGGATTTAAAAGATGAAAACAATCAACCTTTATCTCAAAATATTTTAACTCAAAATGTGGCTAGAGTGTATTTAATTGTAGTGGATGGTGAGATTAAAAAAATTGGTGGTTCTCAAGCAGATGGCGGGATTAAAAGCACGCTCAATATTTATAAAGATGGAGGAGTCAAAGGGAGGCCTAGTATTAGAAGTTTTGGCGTGTGGTATTTTCTTTACCATACGATACTTACAGGGGCTAAAATAGAATTTTACATGATTTATCAACCTAATTTTGAAACTCAAGTGAAAGGCTTGTTTGGTTTTCATACAATCAAAGACGCAAGCATCAGTTATAAACTTTTAGAGCAAGCTTGCCTGACGGATTACAGAAACAATAGCAATGACGCATTACCCGAATGGAATGTGCAAGAGCAGGGCAAAGATTGGCCAAATGATATTAAAGATGAGCATGCCAATATCACTCAAAAAGCTCAAAACAGAGAAAAGGCCATCCATAGAAAGGCGATTGACAAACCTAGCGGAACTTTAAAAAATTAAGGCAATAGTTTTAACCCAATCTCAAAAAAAGGGCTTTAAGTTACTAGATACATTTAAAAAGTGTGGGTTTAGATGAAAGGAAAAAAGTAAACTTGTATAAAGTAGCAGATATTTTTTGTGGTGCTGGAGGGTTGAGTTATGGCTTTTCTATGCACCCTTATTTTGAATTAATATGGGCTAACGATATAGACAAAGATGCCATTTTAAGCTATCAAGCCAATCATAAAGAGGCACAAACCATTTTATGCGATATTGCGCAACTTCATTGCCACAACTTGCCATGCGTTCCAATTGACATTCTATTAGGCGGACCACCATGCCAGAGCTACTCCACGCTTGGCAAAAGAAAAATGGATGAAAAAGCGAATTTGTTTAAAGAATATTTGCGGATCTTAGATTTAGTGAAACCAAAAATATTTGTTTTTGAAAATGTGGTGGGTTTAATGTCTATGCAAAAAGGGCAATTGTTCCAACGAATTTGTAACGCTTTTAAAGAGAGAGGTTATATTTTAGAGCATGCCATTTTAAACGCCCTAGATTATGGTGTGCCTCAAATAAGAGAGCGAGTGATTTTAGTGGGCGCGCTTAAACGCTTTAAGCAAAAATTTTACTTCCCTAAACCCATAAAAACGCATTTTTCTCTAAAAGACGCTTTAGGGGATTTACCGCCCATTCAAAGCGGTGAAAATGGTGATGCTTTAGGTTATCTTAAAAATGCGGATAATGTTTTTTTGGAATTTGTGCGAAATTCTAAAGAATTAAGCGAACATAGCAGTCCTAAAAACAATGAAAAACTGATAAAAATCATGCAAACGCTAAAAGACGGGCAGAATAAAGATGATTTGCCAGAAAGTTTACGCCCCAAAAGCGGTTATATTAATACCTATGCCAAAATGTGGTGGGAAAAACCAGCCCCCACCATTACAAGAAATTTTTCTACCCCAAGCAGTTCTAGGTGTATCCATCCAAGAGACTCTAGAGCGTTAAGCATTAGAGAGGGGGCAAGATTGCAAAGCTTTCCTGATAATTATAAATTTTATGGGAGTGGTAGCGCTAAAAGATTGCAAATTGGTAATGCCGTGCCACCCTTATTGAGTGTAGCGCTCGCTCATGCTGTCTTTGATTTTTTAAGGGGTAAAAATGTTTGATAATAACGATTTTAAGGGTTATAGAAATTTATTGGGTTTTAATTCGCAAAATGCGTTTAAGGAATTTTTAGGCGCTAAAGACATACAACCTTGCGTTGATTTCAATTATTTAAACGTGCTCAAAAAAAGGCTTATTGAAATTTAGCGCTATCAATAGTATTTATTGTTTTAAATATAATGAGTATGAATTGGAATGCTTTTTTAAAAACTCCATAGAGCGAGTGTTTTCAAAGATAGTGGATACTCATATTATTTATAAGCTGAATAATCAAGGCAGAAGACCTGAAGAAGTTTGTTTTTCTTGGATGCGTGGGTTTTTGGTAGCGGAATTTTTTAAGGATTTTATCGCTTGTCTTTTTAGCGCACAAAAAGAAACCATCAAAATTTTTTGGTGGTGGTAATTTTGAGAGCATAGAAAGCTTTAAAAGAAGTCCTAAAGCCGATTTTTTGTTGGACAATCATTTATTGCTAGAAGTTCAAAGCGGGTTTCAAGGGATCAATGACATTAAAGAACATAAAGTTTTAGAGGCTAAAAGGCGTTTGATAACGGATAAAATTCCTACTATTGTGGTGCATTTTGATCTGTTTAACGGGCAAGTGGCATGCGTAGAAATTTCTAAAACCAAAGACAATGATTTGAATTGGATAACCCGCCAACAAATGGAAGGGCAGAGCGTTTTTAATATTTCGCAAAACTTTTTTGATTACAAAATTACAAAAATACCTAATTCGTTATTTTTGCCTAACATCTAGCGTGAGTGTGTGCGCCTCAAGTAAGAGAGAAAGTGTTTTGAGTAGGCGCGCTTAAAAGTTTTAAACAAAAATTCCACTTCCCCCTTATATTTTATATTTTGATTTGCCTTAGCCTTTTTATTGCCTTCTGCTAAAAGTGATCCCATAAACTTCATTCCTGATTTGGAATAAGGGATCAGTAGGGGCTTCTACGCCTTTAGGGAGATCGGCTGGGAAATACACATCTTTATTGCAACCCATTCCTTCATATTTTTCAACTTTCAATGTCCCTACTAATAATTCCTTGTGTTTGCCTTTCCAAAGCGCGGTCGTGTCGTTGGTGGCATCATTTTGATTCGCAAACACCAGATACATTTGGTATTCTATGGGCTTAGTTTTAAGGTGTTGTTGGAATGAAGAGAGCAGATAATTTGAATCTTTTTGCTTTAATTCTTGGGGGTTAAGATACTTAACGCCCTCTTTAGGCACAAATTTCCATCTCGCAGGCAATAATTCCTCTTTCTTATCTTTAAACCTGAACGCATGCACGCTATAATAAGGCGTGTTAGCCACGCTGGAGCTGATCCCTATCGTTTTCATATAAGTTGCAAAATTCCTATAAGAGGGGACTTCTTCATAAAGATTTTTGATTCTTGCTTCATCCACCTTGCCATTTTTAGGAATCCTCATCTCAAAAAATTGAGCGAATTCGTTAGGGTTTTTGGCAAAATTGATTTCAGTATTGAGCATCACCATTGTCCAGCTAGCGTTTTGATTTTCTAATTTTAACGCCATTCCCCTAACTTTGTTTTTATCGTCCATTGCCACGCCTCCTAAAGAATACCTTACAGACGCAGGGATTTCTTTTTCATTGAGTAATGGCACATCTAAATCCTTTTTTGCTTGCAAGTTAGGGAGGAACACGCCTTTAGCGCAAAACCCCTTAGTGTGGTTGATTTTCATTTTAGGCTCTTTGGCGTTGAGTTTGTAGAAAATATCCGCAATCTCTTCAGCGCTCACTTCATGGGCTTTTAAAAAACCCAAACTCAAAACCAAACACAAGCTCAAACCAATTTTTTTCATTTTTTTCCTTATTATTATTTTTTATATAAAACAATGCCTTTAATTGTATCAGTAAATTCCCTATTGAGCCTTTAAAAAGCCTTTTTTAGTATCTTATTAGGATATTAAAAGATTATCCTATCCATTTGCATGCTCATTAACAAGCTTTTAAGGATAAACTTGTTTTAAATTTTGCAAATTTTAAGAAAAACTAGCTTGATTTTAAACTAATTCTATATTCTTTTATGCTACAATTATTTCTACAGAGTAATTTATCTATTCTCAGGTAAAGTAAGGAAGAGGAATGAAATTAAAGAAACGAAAAGTTGCGGCTACATTGCTAAAGCGTTTTACCTTGCCACTATTGTTCACGACGGGGTCATTAGGGGCGGTTACTTATGAAGTGCATGGGGACTTTATTAACTTCTCCAAGGTGGGTTTTAACCATTCGCCCATTAACCCTGTTAAAGGTATCTATCCTACAGAGACTTTTGTTAACCTTACAGGTAAGCTAGAGGGGTCTATACATTTGGGTAGGGGATGGACCGTGAATTTAGGCGGTGTTTTGGGCGGACAAGTTTATGATAGCACTAGGTATGATAGGTGGGCAAAGGATTTTACTCCCCCAAGCTATTGGGATAAAACTTCTTGCGGCACTGATTCTATGAGCCTTTGTATGAATGCGACTAAAATGTGGGAGCAATCAGGACCAGGTGGCGTCATTAACCCTAGAGGTATTGGTTGGGAGTATATGGGTGAGTGGAACGGCTTGTTCCCTAACTACTATCCGGCTAACGCCTACTTGCCTGGGGGTTCAAGGCGTTATGAAGTTTATAAAGCGAATCTTACCTATGATAGCGACAGAGTCCATATGGTAATGGGGCGCTTTGATGTTACCGAGCAGGAGCAAATGGATTGGGTGTATCAATTGTTCCAAGGTTTTTATGGGACTTTCAAGCTTACTAACAAGATGAAATTCTTGCTCTTTAGCTCTTGGGGTCGTGGTATCGCTGACGGTCAATGGTTGTTCCCCATCTATCGTGAAAAACCTTGGGGTATTCATAAAGCGGGTATTATTTATCGCCCTACCAAGAATTTAATGATCCACCCTTATGTGTATCTTATCCCAGAGGTAGGCACATTGCCCGGCGCTAAAATAGAATATGATACCAATCCTGAATTTAGAGGCATAGGTATTAGAAATAGGACAACTTTTTATGCGTTGTATGACTATCGTTGGAATAACGCTGAATACGGCCGTTACGCACCCGCTCGTTATAACACTTGGGATCCATTCTTAGATAATGGTAAGTGGCGTGGCTTGCAAGGTCCTGGCGGTGCGACACTCTTTTTACGCCACCACATAGACATTAACAACTACTTTGTGGTTGGTGGTGCTTATCTCAACATTGGTAACCCTAACATGAACTTAGGTACTTGGGGTAACATCATCGCTGTAGATGGTATCGAACAATGGGTTGGCAGTATCTACAGCTTAGGGTTTGCGGGGATTGACAACATTACCGATGCTGACGCGTTCACCGAATATGTTAAAGGTGGAGGTAAGCATGGTAAGTTTAGCTGGAGCGTCTATCAACGCTTCACCACTGCACCAAGGGCTTTGGAATATGGTATTGGTATGTATCTAGACTATCAGTTCAGCAAGCATGTTAAAGCGGGTCTCAAACTCGTGTGGTTAGAGTTCCAAATTCGTGCGGGTTACAACCCTGGAACTGGTTTCCTTGGGCCAAACGGTCAGCCGCTTAACTTGAATAATGGTTTGTTTGAATCTTCTGCATTCGCGCAAGGTCCTCAAGACATGGGTGGCATTAAAAAGAGCATTACCCAAGACAGAAGCCATTTGATGACACACATTAGTTATAGTTTCTAAGAGAGTTCCCCTATCTCTTAGATATGCCTTTTTTGTATTTTTAATTCAATATCTTTGGGAGTTAGGGTTTTGGGAATTAAGGAATATTTTTTTTACTCTCTATTTTTTTTGCTTTTTTCTGGTCTCTTTTTATCCAAACTTCAAGCTTATAAATTCAACATGAGCATTGTTGGAAAGGTGAGCAGCTATACTAAGTTTGGTTTTAACAACCAAAGATACCAGCCCTCTAAAGACATTTACCCTACAGGTAGCTACACTTCTTTGCTCGGCGAATTGAATTTGAGCATGGGTTTATACAAGGGTTTGAGGGCGGAAGTGGGGGCTATGATGGCAGCGCTCCCCTATGACTCCACCGCTTATCAAGGCAACAATATCCCTAATGGCCAGCCTGGCTCTAGGACCGATCCTTTTGGAGCGGGTATCTTTTGGCAATATATTGGTTGGTATGCAGGGCATAGTGGTTTGCAAGTGCAAAAACCTCGTTTGGCTATGGTGCATAACGCTTTTTTGAGCTACAACTACAAAAAAGATAAATTCAGTTTTGGCGTGAAAGGGGGGCGCTATGATGCTGAAGAGTATGACTGGTTCACTTCTTACACTCAAGGCGTTGAAGGTTTTGTCAAATATAAAGACACTAGGTTTAGAGTGATGTATTCAGACGCTAGGGCTTCAGCGTCAAGCGACTGGTTTTGGTATTTTGGGCGTTACTATACAAGCGGTAAGGCTTTAATGGTAGCGGATTTGAAATATGAAAAAGATAACTTAAAAATCAACCCTTATTTTTATGCGATCTTTCAAAGAATGTATGCGCCAGGCATTAATATCACTTACGACACCAACCCTAATTTTAACAATAAGGGTTTTCGTTTTGTAGGCACTTTTGTAGGGTTTTTCCCAATTTTTGCCACTCCGGCCAATCAAAACGATATTATTCTTTTCCAACAAGTGCCGTTAGGAAAGAGCGGGCAAACTTATTTCTTCCGCACTCGTTTTTACTATAATAAATGGCAATTTGGGGGCAGTGTCTATAAAAACATCGGTAACGCTAATGGCGACATAGGTATTTATGGCGACCCTTTGGGGTATAACATTTGGACAAATAGTATTTATGACGCAGAAATTAACAATATCGTTGGCGCTGATGTGATTAACGGGTTTTTGTATATAGGCTCACAATATAGGGGGTTTAGTTGGAAAATTTTAGGCCGTTGGACGGATAGCCCAAGGGCTGATGAAAGGAGTCTTGCACTCTTTTTGAGCTATTTTTCTAATAGGTATAATATTAGAATGGATTTGAAACTAGAATATTATGGCAATATCACTAAAAAAGGCTATTGTATTGGGTATTGTGGCATGTATGTTCCGGCTGATCCTAACGGGCCTGGCACACAGCCTTTAACGCACAATGTGTATTCTGACCGAAGCCATATCATGTTTAACATCACTTATGGTTTTAGGATTTACTAGCATTTTATCCTTAATGGATATTTTTGGTTAGCCTTTTTAAAATATTAAAAGGCTCTGCTCCAATCAAATATTAATACTCAAAAAGCCTTATTTAAATTTATTATTCAATATTTAATACACTAAAACAAAACACCACACCCTGTGCAGTTTTTCAACAAGCTAAACGAGTTTAAAAGCGATGTTTTTACGACCCCAAAGGCTAAAGAATACATTGAC
>NZ_CBOO010000022.1:0-10393 GCF_000476015.1 Helicobacter pylori SA37A
CTCCCTTAAGGTTTTAGGTAGTTCACTTTTTAATCAAATTGTTGGTAAAAACAATGTCAAGAAAAGCGACTAATCAAATATTGCAAAAAGCCAAGCAACTTAAAAGCGATGAATTTTATACACAATTGGCAGATATAGAAAACGAGTTGCAATACTATAAACAACATTTTAAGAATAAGGTTGTTTTTTGCAATTGTGATGACGCAAGGGTAAGTAATTTTTTCAAATATTTTTTTGTTCATTTTCAAGAACTAGGGCTTAAAAAATTGATTTCTGCTTGTTATGTGGAACCAAAAATATTTAGCGCTAGTAACCAAAACTCAAAAGGATTTTATTGCGAATATGAAGGGAAAAAGGATTGGCAAACAACCATTAATGAGTTGAATTTTTTCAAAGGAGATGGTGATTTTCGCAGTAAGGAGAGCATTCAATTGCTAAAAGAAGCAGATATTGTAGTAACTAATCCACCTTTTTCGCTTTTTAGAGAGTTTGTAACGCAATTGATCGAACACAGCAAGAAGTTTTTGATTATTGGAAACATCAATGCAATTACATACAAAAATATTTTTAATCTAATTAAAAATAATAAAGTATGGTTAGGCATGCATCTTGGTCGAGGAATTTCAAGTTTTATTGTTCCAAGACATTATGAACTTTATGGCACAGAAACTAAAATTGATAGCTTAGGTAATCGCTTAATCTCTCCTAATAATTGCTTATGGCTCACAAATTTGGATTATAAAAAAAGGCATGAGATATTGCCACTCACAAAAAAATACAATAAAAATAAGTATGAGCTATACGATAATTTTGATGGAATTAATGTGAATAGAACCACAGATATACCTTTGGACTATAGGGGTTCTATGGGAGTCCCTATAACTTTTTTACACAAATTTAATCCTAAGCAGTTTGAGATTATTGGTTTTAGGAAGGGAAATGATGGTAAGGATTTGTCCGTGAATGGTAAATGCCCCTATTTTAGAGTTTTAATTAGACATAAAAAAGATTACTAAAGGTGTATTCTTAATGTTTAGTCTTACAAAAGGACTTCAAAATATTTTTTATCCTAAAATAAAAATAATCCCTAATCGTTTTTGATCTTATGTGGGTTTTAAAAGATTGCATTTGTTGGTCTTTAGCCATTTCAAGGCGTTCTTTAAAAAAATCGTTTTTAAAAGGGGTGCAAAAAAGGTTGGCGAGCCAAAAACTCGCTTCAGCTTCATAGCAAATCAAACGCCCATTCAAAGAACTCACAGAACGCCACGGCTTGTATTGGATGAAATGGAGCATGATGATGTTTTTAGGGTAGTGCTCTTTGAAAGAATCAGAATAGCAATTATAATGAATAGGCAATTCTAAAATACGCTCTAAAAACACCATATTGATTAAACACTGCTCAGGGTAAAAAAGGTCTTTCCCCCTAGTTTTCAAAAACTCTAAAGCGATCTTTTCAAACCCATTTTCGCGCCATAAATCTAAATTCGCCACCAAAAAGCCCATGTTAAAGCCCTGATGGATGCGTTTCAATTCGTTTGGGCTAAAGCGTGAAAAATCAATTTTAAAATTCTTACAAGCACGCTCAATAAAATCACAAAAGGCTTCAAAAGAAAGGTGAGAAAATGTGTCTCTCACCATGCCAAGCAATTTAGTGGGGTCGTTATCCAGCGCAAAATAAGCGCTTGCAACATCGCCTAAAAACACCGTATCCACATCTATGGAAATGATTTTAGAATAACTAGGGAAGAGCGAAGCGAGCAAGAGTCGGCACAAAACAAGAAGCCCACCATAACGCTTGGAGCAAGACTCATTGAGATAGCTTTCTATGGAATGATTGAGCGAATTGATGTCTATAAACTCTAATGAAGCGAATTTTTTAAAAGGCTCAATGGTTTTTAAAAGCTTGTTTTGCTGCTCTAAAGTAACCCCTTTAACCAAACAATGGATTTTATACACGATGTTAGCGCCTAAAAGTTGGTTGCTTTGATTTAAGGGGCTAAAGTCTATCGCGCTTGTGTGCCTGCTCGCATGGGAGAGTAAGGAATAAAGGCTCACGCTAGCCCCTAGCGCGTAATTCTTATCAAAACTCATAAAAATAGGGATAATTTGATCGGGTAAATTTTGCGTATCCATTAGATTATCCTTTAATGCCGCTTTTTGAGTGTTTTAAAATCGCATGCCTAATCTCTCCAACGCTCCCCGCATAAAGGTTATTGAATTGGGTTTTATTGAAAGTGTTTTGGCGCTTGGCTAATTTGATGGTGTTAGAGGTAATCGCTTCTTCTAGCTCCTTTAAAGTGAGTTGTTTTTCTAAAAAAAGAATGCTTTCTTTAACGCCTATGGCTTTAAAAGGCTGCGAATCTTTAGGGTATTGAGTGTAAAGGGCTTTGATTTCTTCTATAAGACCTGAATGGAGCATGTTTTTGGTGCGCTGTTTGATATTGTTATGAAGCGCGTTTTTTTCAACAGACAGAGCGAATAATGAGATAGCATGCTCAAAGGGTTTTTTAGGGTTAGCCTTAAAATACTCGCTTGGGGGCGTGCGGGTGGCATAAAAGATTTCTAAAGCCTTATGGATGCGGTAGGTGTCGTTTGGATGGATCTTAAAAGCCATGTTAGGGTCAATGGATTTTAAAAATATATAAGGGTTAGCTAGGGCGCTGATTTCTCGCTCTATTTTTACAACCTCTTCATTGCTCAGTTTTGGCGTATCGCTCAAACCTTCTAAAATGGATTTTAAGTAAAAACTGCTCCCTCCCACAATAAGTAATACCTCTTTAGAAGACACCCTTATGGCGTCCTCTAAAAGGGTTTTAAAAAGGAGAGCGTTATTTTTTTCATCAATATTAAGGTGATCTAGGGCGTAATGCTTGATATTTTTTCGCTCTTTCAGGCTCGGTTTAGCCGAAGCGATGTTAATGTCTTTATAAATACTCAAAGAATCCAAAGAAAAGATTTCAGCGTCCAATTCTTGGGCTAATTCAACAGAAAGAGCGCTTTTCCCGCTCCCGCTAGGCCCTAGAAGCGCGATGAGTTTTTTAGGCGTTTTGATGAACGCTCTCCCTCTTGTAGGTATTTAAAAACCCTTCTAAGTCAAATTTTTTACGGCATTCTTCGGTGAAAAGATGGATCATCAAATCCCCTAAATCCAAAATGATCCACTCTTCATTAGACTCATCTATCTGGTAAAAGACTTCGCCTAAAGGCTTAAGGGTGTTTTTTAGCGCGTCTAGTAAAGAAAGGGCATGCTTATTCGCTAGCGTGGTGGCGATAATGACATCTTCTACCAAATAGGGGGTTTGAGACAAATCAATATGCGTAATATCAAAAGCCTTTTTTTCATCTAATAAAGCCGTAATCGTTTCTATGCGTTGGTTCATGAGTTTCCTAAAAAATGGGTTAAAATAGCCTTATTATAACTTAAATCAAGGAAAGATTAATGACCCCTGAACTAAACCTCAAATCCTTAGGCGCTAAAACGCCCTATATTTTTGAATACAACAGCGATTTACTAGAAGCTTTCCCTAACCCAAACCCCAATTTAGACCCCTTAATCACTTTAGAATGCAAGGAATTTACAAGCCTTTGTCCGATCACTTCTCAGCCGGATTTTGGCGTGATTTTTATCCGCTACATCCCTAAAGATAAAATGGTAGAAAGCAAGTCTTTAAAACTCTATTTATTCAGTTACAGAAACCATGGGAGTTTCCATGAGAGCTGCATCAACACGATTTTACTAGATTTAGTCCAATTGCTAGAGCCAAAGTATTTGGAAGTGTATGGGGATTTTGCCTCTAGGGGCGGGATTGCGATCAAGCCCTTTGTGAATTATGCGATCAAAGAATACCAGGATTTTAAAGAAAAACGCCTTTTGGATGCGAAATAACGCACAAAGATAGGGTTTTAAGATTGAAGCCATTCCAAATTAAATGGATAGGTTAGAGATAGAATGAAAAGAGAAAAATAAAAGAAAAAAAGAGAGATAAAAAAAGAGACCCCCAAAAGAATGGGGGGGGGTTTATTCTACATTACCCTCCGCATTATTTAACTCCTCTCCAGTGATAATGTCCCTCTCCTTAATCACATTACCCTCCTCATCATAATCCTCATCTCTAAAACCATAAGACCAAAGATTATCGGCTAAAACGCCAGGAGTTAAACCTGCGCAAGTTAAATCATACTTATTGATACCGCCATCGCATAAGAGTTGCGCCACGAATTTTGCCTCTTCTTTATTTCTCGGTAAAAACCTCGCCCACTCTTCCAAAGTAACACCACCCCTCTTACCATCGGGTCTTTTTAAATTTTTAGCGTAAGTTTCTATCACTTTACAGAATAGAGTAACATCACCCATAAGCATATCATCAAAAGTGTCAAAGAAACACTCGTCAGTATTTCTATTTTCAATCATAGCATTCCACTCCGCATCGCTATGGTGTTTTAAATCAGCCATAAAAGAGAGCGAGTGAATAATAATCAAACTCGCTTGAAACCCCATACCACCATAACTCATCGGCGAGAATAACAAACCAAGTCTTTTGCTTCTTTTTTCGTTAGCGTAAGCGTTAGCAAAGACCATAAAAGGGCTAGTGGTGTCATCAGGGAAATCAAAGTCCAACTTGAATTTACTTTCTTTTTCTTTAGGAGTAGAAGTCCTTTCTTTAACACTCGGTCCGCTAGTTACCACTTTAACGCCATCTAAAATGTCCGCTTTTTCGTTTTCAGCGTGAAGTTTCATATGCTCGGTCAATGGAACTTTATTGAACCATTTTAAGAATTTTTCGCTATTGAAAGCGTAAGAACCTTGTTGTCCTTTTTGGCTCCTTAAGGTTACACGATTAAACCCAATATTAATGACTTTAGCCTCCACCACTTTGTCATTGATTGTGGCTTTGACTGACGCGCCTACTTTTAATTTATTTTCATTTTGAAAACCCATAAAATACTCCTTGGTAAAAATTTGTTTTAAATTCCGCTATAATCGGTCGTTCAATGTTTTTTAATGTTTTTTATCTTTTTGGCATGGCTTGTTCCTCCTTGTTGTGGTGTGGGCGTTTTTTAAACGCCCCCTTATTTTTGAGTGATCGCATCATCTGATCTCTTTTAAAAGAGCGTTTTTAAAAGCTTTAATGGCGCTTTCACCCACCAATTCAGCGATGCGATAATGCGCGATCAAAAAGTCTAATAGTTTTTCGCTCCTTTCTTGAATCTCTGTAATCCCAAAAGAAGCGTTTTTAGCCACTTCTTTTTCACTATAAGAGCCTTTTAGGTATGCCTTTCTTTTTTCATCAAAAGGCTTGTTGCTTAAAGAGCTGTTAGCGTTTTTAGGAATTAAGAGCAAGTTCCCTAAAGCATGCACGATATGGGGGTTTTTAGCCCAACTTTTTTCTTTAGCGCTATAGCCTTGATCGGGGTTTTGGGGCAAGATATGCTCAATGCTTTCTATACTGCCATCAAAATTCAGAGTCGTTTCAGGGTTATGGTATAGCTCGTATTCATAAAGCAAGTAATTCAACGCCTTGCCCCACTGATACCACTTCTCAGTATTCTTTTTGGAATGGATATTCTCTTCAAGCAATTCCAAACCGCTATGCTTTCCCTTGAAAAAATGCTTCTCTAATGGCGGGAGATCTTCAATGGTTATTTTATCTTCCCAAAATCTACACGCTTGAATCGCTTTGAAGGCTAATCCAATCCATTCGTTTTTGGCCGTATTCTTGCCAGCAACCCCATAGATCAAAAACCCGAAACGCTCTAAATATTCTAACAAGCCCTCTAATTCTTGGGTGGTATAAGGCTGTTCATTAGCGCTTCTTACAGCAAGCTGTATGGTAAAAAGAGAGAGCAATAAGGGCAGAAAAGCGTTATCGCTCAAAGCGTTTAAGTGCTGCATTTTGCCTAACAAGTCGCGCATTTTAGGCGTGATTTCAATCCTAAGCTCTTCATCATCAAGCGTGTGCAAGAAATACCAAACCTTAGAAGAATAAGAAAGATAAAGTAACAAATCATTTATTTTTTCATATTCGTCATATAGGTCGTCGTATTTTTTATGGGCGTCAAACGCTGTATCCAATAATCTCTCTTTAAACTTGCTATTCTCGCCATAGTAATACGCCACGAAATGCTTTAAAAAACTTTCTAAATGAGCGTCTTCAAACTGCCTCAAATCGTGATAAATCCTAGTGTAAGTGTCATTGATTTCTTGTTGAAGATTTTCTAAATCTTCTTCATCGCAAATCTTGTGTGCCACAAAATGCAAGCGGTTTTTTAACAATTCTAGAGTGGATAGATCCTTACCACGATTGTTAATCGTTTCAAAAGAGCTGAAGGGATCGATTCGGTTATCGTTCAATTCCACCACGCTAAAAAGCATTTTCTTTATAAGGGCATCAAACATTTTTTCAAGCGTTCCAACAGGCGTATCGCTGATTTTTTCTTTAAAAAACGCATGAGCGTCAATCAAATTTTTAGCGTAAAAAGAAGTTTTGAACGCTTCTAAATCTTTTTCTTCTTCAGTGATCGCCCTAAAAGCTTCACTCAAACCATAATACTTATAGGATAAAATGGGTTCGAGGTTCATTGAATAATACTTTGGGTCTTTGTTTTGGGTAATCTTGGCTAAAAGGCTCAGTAAAATCAGGCTTGTAGCCAATCGTTGCTGGCCGTCTATGATTTCAAAAGCGCTATCTTCAAGCTCATTTTCAAGCCCTCTTAAGGTTAAGCTGTGCATGTAGTGGAATTTATCTCCCAGTTTGGACACATGCTCTAAATCGTTCCAAAAATCCTTTAATTGCTCTTTATGCCATGCATACCCCCTTTGATAGCTGGGGATTTCAAACACGCCTTTCTCAATCACTCCGTCTAAATCCAACAATTCCATTAAAATCCTTTCATAGGTTTATGGGTAAAAACCCATAACCCTTCATTTTTTCGCTCAATCAATTTCATTGAATTTTGAAGTTGTAGGTAATTTGTCAAACAATATGCGTTTTTATTGACCAATTCTTCGTATTCCTGGCTCCCTTTTTGAGCGCAAACGCCATAAATCCCTAACGATCCCCCATCATCAACTTCAATGCGATCATGGTCAATCTTTAGAGCAAAAACGCTCCGTTGGACTATAGCTTCTTTAGTTGATTTCTCATACACAATAGCAACAGCATAATCCGCTTTACGCACCATTTGAAAATCCTTTTCTTGGGCCACTTTATCCATTCTTGGGCGAAAAAAAGTCAAAGTGCATTCCTCACAAGCTTGTTTGAAAGGCTTGCCTTCTAAATCCGTATTTGTTGGATCGTTGTAATAATCGCTTTTGAATAAGCACAACAACAAATTGTATTTTTCATGCGCTTTTAAATCTTCTAACTGAGCCATTATCTTCTCCTTGTATTGAATTTAACTCTGTAAGCCCCACTGATTTAAAAATGGGGCTTATGGAATCAAATGGTTGAAAAATGCGGCATGGGTTAATGCAAGGGGGAATAAAAGAGGGAATGATAAAAAGTAAAAGATTTTTAAGCGGATTTTTGTAAAAGGGATAAAAGTATGGTAGCGTTGCTTGATTGCTTGATTGCTTGATTGCTTGATTGCTTGATTGCTTGATTGCTTGATTGCTTGATAGAATGATAGAATGATAGAATGATTGAACGATTGAACGATTGAACGATTGAACGATTGAACGGTTGAACGGTTGAATGATTGAATGCCATTTCTACCCCTTTTTTGAAAAAAAAGATGACTTTTGGTATTGTATCTAGTGGTATTCAATCAATGGTTAATGATGCGTATTTATTTTTACTAGAATGTTAGTTTCTGTCTCTAAGTCTCGTAGAAAGGGACTTGAAAACTATGGCAAAGACATTAAAACCTAATTTAGATAAAGATGAGTTAAACACACTTTATAAGGCAAATCTTGCTTATGCTAAAAACACGCATGAGCATTATTTCAAATTTAAAAAAGATTTAGACTACAAACTCTTTAATCCTAGCATTATGCATGAGCAAGGTTCTATAAGCTTTGTAGGCGGACAAGGAGCTAAAAGATTATTAGACATACTCTACAAGCTCGCATTTAATGCTAAGTCTAATAAGATTGCCCTAGATAGACATTACGCCAAAATGTTTTTGCAAGTTGTAGCAAGAACTCTAAGAAAGAATGTCAATATATTAGAAGAGCAAGGTTTTATTGAGGTCATTAAAGGAAAACTAAAGATACTTGTATGTGTATCTTAAAGATTACAGAGAATTAGAGGGCTATAACTACATAGGAGCTAATCAAAAGAACAATATCCCATCGCCTTTTTTCTTACAGATTATGCGTTTCTTAGAAAAGTTTGCCAAAGAAATTAAGAGAGTAAAAATTAACAACAAAGAATGTGTTATGCATATTCCTAGCCAAGAGCTTATGCAAAGAGTTAATAATGTTGTTTTAAAATTCACGCCTATTTCTAATCCTAATACCACTTACACTTTATCCTACAAGGATTTAACAAACAAAGACATTCCTTCTAATCTTTGTTTCTATCAAACAGCCATTGTGAAGAAAAATCTCTTAAAGGCTTTAAAAGACAAAGAATGTGTAGGCGAACCTATTAACAACTCACCCAAAGTTTCAAACTACTTTCAAGAGAGTGCTTAAGAATGACACCAAGCACAACTTTAAGTACTTGTTTCAATAAGAAAAACAGCAAACTGATTTTACAAATTGATTTTTCGCAAATGAATACCGAAACACAAGAAAAGTTTTTAGTGGATTTGTTTGAAAAAGCTTTACAAAAAAATCTACAAGCTTATTGGATAACAACAACTGAAACTAAGAATGAATTAACAAGAGAAGAGTTTTCAAATTTACTAAAGGAAAACAATGATTGAACTAATCTTACACAAGAAGTCCATACAAATTGATGAAACATTGCTGAATGTAAAAGAGCATTTAGAAAAGTTTTATTCAAACAAAGAACAAGAGACAATCGCAAAAACCTTAGAGAGCCAAACAGAGCTTACTTGCAGTTATTTATGGGATAAAGATTTTTCATTGCTAGAAAAGCATTTAGAAAATAGCTTAGGGCATTTTACTTTTGAGAGTGAGTTTGCCCTACTAAAAGACAAAGAGCCTTTGAATTTAGCTCAAATCAAACAAATCGGTGTTTTAAAGGTTATTACCTATGAAATGACACAAGCCTTAAAAAATCAAATCATTCATTTAACGCAAGTTGTCAATGAAGAAAATTTAGAGTTTGATGAAGAACTTGTTATTTATCACTTAGATTTTAAGCTCAATCAAAATACTTACAAAGTGTTAGCGAAATTTTGCGTGATTAAAAAAGAAAGGAACATTGCATGGAAAAATTAAAGCATTTTAGAAAGCTTATCGCCTTTTTAGGTTTTTCACCTCTTTTATTACAAGCGGATATGACTACCTTTTTTAATTCCATTGAACAACAGCTCACTAGCCCTACGGCTAAAGGCATTTTAATGGTTATTTTTTTAGGACTTGCTATTTTTATATGGAAAAACTTAGATAGATGGAAAGAAATTTTAATGACCGTGCTTGCTATTGCGATTGGCGCTGCAATCTTTTTTAAAGCCCCAGCCTTAGCTAACTGGTTTATGAGTATTTTTTAAAAGAAGTCCCCATGCAATTAGTTGGTATTTCAGTTTCTAATCTCAAAGAAATCAGCTCCAAAGAAAAATTTCTTTGGCTTAATGCTAAGAGTTTTTTACTCTCAGGATTTGTGCCTTTTATTATGATGCCTTGGCTAGATATATTGAACTCTTTTGTGCTTTATGTGTGCTTTCTCTTAATTTTTAGCATAGCGGAGTTCTTTGATGAAGATATAAGTGACATTTTAATCGCTCATTCCAAAATTAAAACCAAAGCTAATTCATTTTATGCTTAAAAGGAAAAAATATGCAAAAAGAAGTCTTAGTAGAAAAACCTAATCCATTAACCATTTCTTACAACTTAGAACAAGCTATCTCTAGCTTAAAATCAAGTGTGAATGCGTTAATGAAAAAAGAAGCTCATTTAGATGCCTATATTCTTGTTACTAATATTAGAAATATTGTAGATGAGTTGCATAAAGAAGTTGTTTTAGCTAATCAAAGCAATAAAAACACCCCTAAAAGAAAAAGAAAGTCTTCTTAATGTTAGAAAGCGCCCTTAAATATTGCAAGGAAAAAGCCATAGACCTTTTAGCAGGGTTTGTGCCAAAAACCTACTCTATGGCACAGGAGTGCAATATTTTAGGCTTGTATGATGATACTTTCATTATTACCAAACAAGAAAATCTAGTAGGCATTATATCCTTACAAGGACTAAGCTATTCTAATTTAATGCAAAAAGACTTAGAGGGCTATTTTGATACTAGACAAAATGTTCTCAACACCATTA
>NZ_CBOO010000023.1:0-9888 GCF_000476015.1 Helicobacter pylori SA37A
AGCGCTCAGCATGGCATTGAATTAGGCGTGAAAATCCCCACCATTAACACGGATTACTATTCTTTCATGGGCACTAAATTAGAATACAGGAGACTTTATAGCGTGTATCTCAATTATGTGTTTGCTTACTAAGTGGCACAAATCCTCTTTTTAAGGGGGTTTCATTGCGAAATGCCCCTATGCGCTTATGAATTTTGATTAAAATTTGGTTATTCATAAAAGCATGAAAGCCTTTTACAAATAACTCCTTTAATTTTGTTTTTAAAAAACGCTTCTTATTTTTTCATTTTCTTTTCTATGAAAATATTCAAGCATTCTATAAGCAAGGCAAAACCAATACCCGCATACAAATAATTTTTATCAACATGCAAATGCAAGCCTTCTAAAAACAAAAACACGCCCACAACGAGCAAAAACACAAAGGCTAAAGTTTTGATGCGATAATGCCTTTCAATAAAACCGCCAACGATTTTGGAAAAAAACATCATCACGATTACGGATAAAATAATAGCAAGCGCCATGACTTCTAAGTGTTTAGCGATCCCAATAGCCGTGATCACAGAGTCTAAAGAAAAGACAATGTCTAAAAACATGATTTCTATTAAAGTGATGAAAAAGCTAAACGCTTTTTCTTGGTGTTTTTCTTTAGGGTAGATCTGCTCTTTTAATTCCACTAACGCTTTAAAAGCCAAAAACGCCCCCCCTACAAGCAACACCACATCACGCCATGAAAAGCTCATGTCCGCTATAGTGAATAAAGGCTTTTGCAAATGGCTGATGAAAAACAAGCTCCCTAAAAGCCCTATACGAGCGATCATCGCTAAGCCCAAGCCTAAAATCATGGCTTTATTTTGCTGGTGTTTGGGGAGTTTATAGACCATCACCGTGATAAAAATGATATTATCAATCCCTAGAACGATCTCTAAAAGCGTGAGCGTAGCCAAGGAGACTATGCCATGCGGTGTAGAAAGAGCGTCTAAGAGTGAGGATAAAAATTCCATAAAAGGCTACAACCAGCCTTTCTTTTTAAAATAGAGCACAGGCAAAATCGTAGAAATCGCCATGACAATCAGCGCAAAAAGATACCCGTATTGCCATTCTAACTCCGGCATGAATTTAAAATTCATGCCATAAATCGTGCCAATCAATGTGGGGGGCATCATCGCCATAGTCGCCACCGTGAAGAGCTTGATGATTTTATTTTGCTCCACATTGACTTGAGAAGCGAACAGGTTTTGAATGTTATCTAGGGAGTTGAGATTGACCGTTGTAGACTCCACCAAAGAGCTAAAATCGGTTAAAATGATATTTAAATTATTTTTAGTATCGCTATCCACTTTATTGCTCCTTAATAAAGCGGTGATAATGCGCCGTTTGTCAAAAAAGGAATCCCTTAAAGCCACATTAAATTCTTGCAAATTGGACAAGCGCACTAAAATATCATCATGCGTAGAAGTTTCTTTGAAAATGATGTTTTTGCGCAACAGGCTCGTTTGTTTGTTGATCCACTCCAAACATTCCACGCCTTTTTCAAAATACACTTCAAAGATTTTGGTTAGAATGTCAAACCCGTCTTCAAATTTTTTAGGGCTAGCCAAAACCTTTTTTTGGATAGAATCAAAGATTTCTAAAGTCCCGTAATAAATCGTGAAAAGAATGTTATTAGACAAAATAAAGGTCGCCATTTCCGTGTGGAAAGTCTCATTTTCATCCTGGTTAGTGAAAAAAGCGTTGATCGTAACGCTGGAGCTGTCTTCCCAATATTTGGTTACCGATGAAACTCGTTGGGAATGGTCTGTGTTGTAGTGGATAGCGTATTCTTGGCTTAGAGTGGCTAATTCATTGGGCGTGGGGTTGATTAATTCAAACCATAAAACTTCATTTTCTTCTATATCAAAACCATTAAAATCATTAAAGCGTTTTTTAATGACAAATTTTTGCTGTTTGAAAAACACGTTCACCATAAGCGATCCTTAGAGTTAATGGCGTTTATCCAAAACCTCAAAACAAGGTAAAATTTTGCCCTCTAACAATTCCAAGCTCGCTCCCCCACCGGTGGAAATAAAACTCATGTTGTCCTTTTCGCCCGCGCGGTTGATCGCATCAATGGTATCGCCCCCACCAATGAGCGAGAAAGCGTAAGTGTCAGCGATTTTGTGGGCTAAAAAGGTTGTGCCTCTGGCAAATTCTTGTTTTTCATGCACGCCTAAGGGGCCATTCCATAAAATGGTGGGTGCGCTCTCTATGACTTCAGAAAATAATTTCACGCTCGCAGGCCCTACATCAGCGATTTTGTGTTTAGGCTCAATGTCTTGAACAGGTGAAATTTTGATGTGTTTGGGGTTGAGAATGTCATCAGTGGTTACAGCGTCTATAGGCAAATAGACTTTGACTTTTTTTTCTTTCGCGCTTTGCAATAACTCTAGGGCGTCATTGATTAGAGCGTCTTCTACAGAAGAATCTTGCACATCATAGCCTAAGGCTTTTAAAAAGGTGTTGCTCATGGCTCCAGCAATGATGAGCTTGTCAATGAGATCTAAAATGTTTTTTAACAAGGTGAGTTTGGAGCTGACCTTAGCCCCCCCTACAATCAACAATAGAGGGCGTAAAGGGTGGTTAAACGCCTGATAAAACGAATCAATTTCTTTTTTGAGTAAAAACCCGCTCACTTTAATAGGGGCGAATTGCGCCGTGCCATAAGTGCTAGCATGCTTTCTGTGGCTCGTGCCAAAAGCGTCATTCACAAACACATCGCACAAGCTCGCTAAATCTTTAGCCAGATTTTCATCATTTTCTTCTTCGCCTTTTAAAAAGCGGATATTTTCTAAAAGAAAGATCCTTGTGGGCGCGTTTTCGTTTAAGGCTTGCTTGAGTTGCACGATATTTTGAGAAAAAACCACTTCATGATTTAAGAGTCTTTCAAGGCGTTTTAAAAAGGGTTTCAAGCTCAATTTTTCTTCAACCCCTTTAGGGCGGCCCAAGTGGCTCACTAAAATAATATCTTTAGCCTTGTTGTCAATACAAAATTGGATGGTGGGCAAGCTCTCTCTAATGCGCGTATCATCAGTGATATTCAAATTTTCATCTAAAGGCACATTAAAATCCACTCTAATAAGCACCCTTTTATGGCTCACTTCCACTTCTTGAATGTTTTTAACGTTTTGCATAAACGACATTTTAGCTAACATGAAAAATCCTTTCTTTTAATTTTGTGCTATATATTGCGCCATGTCTATCAAGCGCTCGCTATAACCCATTTCATTATCATACCATGCCAATACTTTAGCATTTTTTTCGCCTATTGTCATGATTTGATCATCAATCACGATCGCGCTAAAAGGCGAAGAAATAAAATCGCTTGAAACGAGCCTTTCTTCATCAATGCTTACAATCCCTTTAAAGGCATGCTTACTGGCGTCTTTAAGCGCATGCTGAAGGCTTGCTTTACTCACAACTTTTTTAAAATTTAAAGAAAGATCCACCAAGCTCACATTAGGGGTAGGCACTCTAATCGCAAGGCCTGTAATCTTAGGGCCTAAATGCGGTAAGACTAGCGAAATGGCTTTGCTCACGCCGGTGCTTGTAGGGATAAGGTTTAAGCCAGCCGCTCTAGCGCGCCGAATATCCTTGTGTTTGGTGTCTAAGAGGTTTTGATCGTTGGTGTAGCTGTGAATGGTCGTTAAAAGCGCGTTTTCTACTTTAAAGGCTTCATCTAAGATTTTTAATAAAGGAGCGGTAGCGTTAGTCGTGCAAGAGGCGTTAGAAATCACGCTTTCGTTATGGTAATGGGTGTGATTCACCCCATAGACAAAGGTGGGTGCATTTTGCGCAGGAGCAGAGATAATGACTTTTTTCACGCTGTTTTTAAGATGAGCGCTTGAAGCTTCTAAGGAATTGAATTTGCCGGTGCATTCTATGACAATTTCCGCATGCGCAACAGAAAAATCAAGCTTGTTAATATCTCGCTCGCTCAACACTGCAATCTTTTTACTATGCCCGATACTCAAAGTCCTATCAGCATTCAACTTGGCTTCAAAATGCCCATGCACGCTATCATGGCGGAGCAAGTGCAAAAGAGTTTCTGTTTCAGCGGTAGAATTGATCGCAACGATTTCTATATCTTTTCTTTGGCTAGCAACTCTTATAGCGCACAAACCAATGCGCCCCGTCCCGTTGATAGCGATTTTAATTGGCATGTTTTCCCTTTATTTAAAAATTGGTATTTTATCACAAATGCTCTTAAATAAAAACATTCTTAAAGGGTTCTATCCCAAACATTTATCACAAACTAAAATCAAAATCCTTGCGATAAATTTCTCTATAAGCTTTTTGAATGTTTGCAAAAACCCCACTCCCTAAAAACCCTCTAGCTAGTGGGCTTGGGTGGGGGGCTGTGATAATGATATGTTTATTTTTAGGAATTAGCGCGATCTTTTTTTGGGCGACTTTCCCTAATAACACCACGATTAAAGGGGAAGTCGTTTCAAAAAGACGCGCTAATACCCTATCGCTAAAATTTTCCCAACCAATATATTGGTGCGAAGCGGCTTGATTTTTTTCCACGCTTAAAATGGCGTTCAATAACAGCATGCCCCTTTTAGCCCATGCACTCAAATCCCCACAACAAGGCACAGGCACGCCTAAATTCGCATGCAATTCTTTAAAAATATTCCTTAAGCTTGGAGGGATGGGGGCGTTTTTTCCCACGCTAAAGCTCAACCCCATCGCCACAGGCAATTCTTGATTGTTTTCTAGGTAGGTGGAATGGTAGGGGTCTTGCCCTAAAAGAATGATTTTCACCGCATAAGGGGGCGTTAGATTGAATGCATGAAACAAATGCGAGCTTTTAGGGAAAATGGTTTTAGGGCTTTTTAGGGCTTCTAAGTAGCGTTTTTCTATTTCTAAGAAATAAGGCTTTTTAAATTCGCTTTGCAAAAACTCCCGCCAAGCCAAACTCAAAGGAGCGTAGTCAAAAAGCTTCATGCGTTTAATTCATGGTAGTGTTTTAAATACTCTTTTTGCATGCGTTCTTGTAATTCTTCATACCAGGTGGGCGAGCTAAAATCAGGCGTATAGCTTTCTAGCATGACTAAACGGGTGCGGGCCTTATAGGCTTCTAGGGGCTTGGAATTAAAGATTTTAATGGAATTGATTAACACCATGGGCTGGATTTTGAGCTGGAATTTTTCAGCGATAATCTTAGCCCCTTGTTTGAAAGGGAGGAATTTTTCTCCTCCCCTGCCTCTAGTGCCTTCAGGGAAAATCACTAAGGGGCGGTTTTGATCTAGTTTTTCTTTACATGCTTTTAAAAGGCTCACAATCCCCTTTTTATCCTCTCTGTCAATTAAGATCATTCCGGTATCGGTTAAGGCATGCCCATAAAAAGGGATTTCGCCCAGCTCTTTTTTAGCGATCCAACAAATATTACTGGGGTGGTAGGCTTCTAAATAAATAATGTCTAATAGGCTTTGGTGGTTTAAGACAATGAGTTTAGCGCCCGTGTCAAAGGAACCTATTTGTTCTAAATTAACCCCGGTGAGAGAAAAAAAACACGAACAAGCCCTACGGCTGGAGCGGGCGTTATTGTTTTTGCGGTTGAAATAATTGAAAACAATGATAACGGCTAAGCCTATAGCGATCACTAAAGCCCTATAAATCGCTCTTAAATGATTGGACTTTTTATTTGACTTCATCTTTTTTGACCCATCCTATTTGTTCATGCGGCGTTAGGATTTTATAATAATCATCATGCGAGCCTAAGATTTTAATGGGCATTTCATCTCTAGAAAGCCCTAAAATGGTGGAATTTTGCGTGGGCAGGATGCGGATTTTTTTATGAGCGAGCAATAGGGCTGACTTTTGCGTGAATAAAAGGTTATACAAAACAAACCCTAAGCACAAAATCCCAAGCCCTAAAAAAATGAGTTTGCGCCCAAAAATGAAAAACAACGCCAAGAAAAACACACACAAAGCGAGCAGTGCCACGTTAGAAAAGACTAAAAAATTGTTTTTAGGGATGAGATCGCTTTGAATACCGGTGGCGTCTTGAGTGGGAATGGCTGAAAAAGACAGCGTTTTAAACTGCCTATTAGAAAGCGAAAAATAATCAAAAGAAAGGCTTTGAAGGGTTTTAGGCAACACGCAATAATAAAACACGCTCCCTTCTTTAGCCTTGATCTGATTTAAAGAGGCGTTATCAAACCCCTGTTTTAGCGCTTCTTTGATGTTAAAATCTTCCCAATTAGCCTCTTTGAACGCTAATTCCATCACCAAAATATTGTTTTTATCGTCATAGTCTTTGGTTTTGTATTGCACAACCTGTAAATCTTTGGCCATGACATTCGCATAACGAGGGTTTTTGGACAAATCCGTTACCTGCAAAGCAACTTTGGGGGCTATGGAATAATCTATATATTTGTCTTTATTGGAAAACGCGCTCACTTCTAAGGACGGAATAATCGCTTTTATGCCTTTAATCTTGTAATAATAAGTCGCTTTGAAAAGCTCTTTTTCCACCTTTTTCCATTTAGGCATCTTGTTTAAAAGCTCAATTTGGGTTTTATCCAACCCGTCTTTGATTTTGGCTTCCAAAAACTCAGCGTCAAACAACAATAAATCATAAGTTACTCCTATGGTTTGACCGATATAAACTGGGGTGTTTTCTAAATCTTCTAATTGGGGGATTTTCACATAAGCCACTTTAGCCTTGATCTCTTCTGGCTCATGAGCGTCCTCAGCAACCAAAAAAGCCACCAAAAGGCTTAAAATCAAACTGATGATTTTAAGGATTTTGATTGAATGGGCGCAAAAACCCATTAACGATTTTTCAAATAAAAACCCCATGAGTTTTTATTTCTTCTTAGGCGCTTTTTCATCCATTTTCTCATCAACGATAGACCAGGTTTTCAAGCTGTCAATAGCGGTTTTTAGCTGAATATCATCATTGATCATTTTAGGAGTAACCTCTTTTTCCTCTTCATTTTTCTTGTCTTTATCCGCCTCTTTGGAATTAGGGGTTTTATCATCAAGTTTTTTAAGCTCTTGCTCTAAATGGTGTTTTAGATCCGCTTCTTTCAAGCTGAATTTATTTTCATTTTCTGGCGCTTTACCCGGATAAATCACAATATCAGGCGTGATCCCCTTAGCCTGAATGGTGCGCCCGCTCGGCAAATAATAGCGCGCGGTCGTGATTTTAATCGCTTCGTCTTTATTGACAGGGAGCAGCATCTGCACGCTTCCCTTACCAAAGGTTTTTTCACCGATAATGATGGCTCGCTTGTGATCTTGCAGTGCCCCTGCGACAATCTCGCTCGCGCTCGCTGAACCGCCATTGACTAACACCGCAATAGGCAAATTGGTATAAGGGGCTCTGCCATTAGCCTTGTATTCTAAATTTTCTTCTTTGTTTTTGCCTTTTTGGGAGACTAAAACCCCCTCTTTAATGAAGAGGTTAGACAAGCCTACCGCCTGGTTTAACAGCCCTCCAGGATTCCCTCTTAAATCCAACACGATCCCCTTAGCCTTAGGGTTAGCTTTTAAGCCTTCTAAAACCGATTTGGTAACATTCTTGTCAAAACCACTCACTCTCACATACAGATAAGGGGTTTCTTTAATCTTTTTCACATAGACAGAGGGGAGTTTAATGATGTCTCTAATGATATTAAACACCAAGGGTTTTGGCTCGTTTTTTCTCACAATAGTGATCTGAATAGGGGTCTTTGGCTTGCCGCGCATGAGATTGATCGCATCATCAATGCTCATGCTCAGCGTGCTTTCGTTATTGATTTTTAAAATGTTATCGCCTGACTTAACCCCAGCCTTGTAAGCGGGAGTGCCTTCTAAGGGAGCAATAACGGTCAAAACGCCATCGCGCATGCCCACCGTGATCCCAAGCCCCCCAAATTCGCCCTCGGTTTGGGCTTGAAATTCCTTAAACTTCTTTTCATTCAAATACGCTGAATGCGCGTCCAAATTAGAGAGCAAGCCCTCAATCGCTTTAGTCATGATCTCAGAAATACTGATTTTATCCACATACTTTTTTTCAATTTCTGAAACCACATTAGAGAAACGACTGAACGCTTCCACCCTTTTAGCCGCTAATTCTTGCGGATCTTCTTTAACCGGCTTGACCGGCTTTTTTTCCTTAACTTCACCGCCATGCAAACTCACAGCAAGAGAAATCGCTAACAACCCTTTAAAAAGTCGTTTTGTCATTGTTAATAGCACCACCCATTTTTGAGATTAGAAAGAATCACCTTTAAGGTTTTATTCAATTTTTTGCGTTTATTCTATCTAAAATTTAGATAACATGCCCATTCATTCACTCATTTTGAGCCTAAACGATACAACAAAAACGCATAACTCCCCGATCCATTCACATGCAAATCGCAAAGCATGCCCGTTACAAAAACATTAGAAATGGGGCTTACTTTAGAGCCTCTGTCGCAAATGAGAGCGAGATTAGGTAAGGCAGAATAAAGGGAAAACTGATCCCCCGCCTCTGCGATAGATATTGTTGTCGCTCGCTTCTTTGCTGATGAATGCGGCATCAAAGTCAAAATCTCCGATGGCTTTGGCTTGGCGCGATAAGATAAGGGCGATATTGGTATTAAATGGGGGAGCATTTTGAGAGCGTGATTTTGTCTCGTCTTAAAAAGGTTATTGGCGGTTTTAAAAGCGGTGCGGCTAAAGAATTTAATGGAGGTGGGGTAATAAAAGTTTATGCATTAGAAAGCTATGAAGAGATTTTAAAAGCCTTAAAAGAAGCGCTCATTTGGTAAGGAGAAGCAAATTTTTACAACACTAAAAGCGATAATTTTCGTGTTATAATCAGTTGGATATATTTGATAGCAATTGAGTGTTTGAAAGGTAGTTATGGAGTCAGTCAAACAAAATTTTATTGAAAAACTTAAGGTTTTTGCAACAGAATTGACTGGCCATGTTACAACTCAGTTGGGAGATTGGAAAATTAAAGGATTTATTGATATAGATAAAAATATTTATACAATTTCACCAGATACTAAAATTATTTCAAAAATTCTTGAAATCCAACTTTTCCCTAAGTTTAAAACATTTGCTAAGAAAAATGGTTATGAAATCATTATTGCTGAAAAATAAAATTGGTATCCTGATCTATCTTTTGTGTGCGAGAAAAATCCAAACATCAAGTTTGCTTGATACACAGATTAGAGATTAGCGCTCTATAACATGCATGCTAAATTTCTAATAAGGTAATCATCGTTATAATCTTTCTCATGTTTTTTAAGGGGCGTTATAATGAAAACGAACGAAGCGCAATTTAATTTGGAACAGACCTAATTGCATAATTACAACCTCTATTTACACTCCTTATCTAGTTAGCCACCCTAAAAGTAAGGATGGAAAACGGCGTTAGAATAATAGATGGCGTTGTTTGGACTGCTTCACACTTCTTCTATGAAGTAATCTTTATCAATATCGTCAGGAGTGTTCTCTTTTAATAAATGTGGGGCGTGCTCTTTGATGCTTGCTATCACGGCGCTAGGTTTTATCGTATTCACATCTCGTTGTTCCCAAATTTTCTTTGATTCTCTAAGATTTGCAAATTCGGTGGGATAAATCACATGATGGGTAGCGCAAAGCGTTTTAGGATAAGGGTGAAAGGTTGCATAAGAACTGCCATTGCTTAAAATAAAGATGTAAGGCACTTTAAGAGCCGCTGCAAAATGAGCGATACTGGATTCATTCCCTAATGCAAATTCAGCGCCCTTAATGATATAGGCGTATTCCAATAAGCTAGTTTTCCCTACTAACGATATGGCGTTTTTATGAGCTTTTACCAATTTAGCAGCTTCTTTTGCTTCTGTGGGCGTCGTCCCGCAAATCACTAGCTGAATGTCTGCGTTTAAT
>NZ_CBOO010000024.1:0-5027 GCF_000476015.1 Helicobacter pylori SA37A
TTCTTTTTTATAGCTCAAGTGTTCAAAAGGGTAGATTTTATGGAGTTCTTTGAGAGCTGGAGTTAAGACTTTTTGATCGATGTTTCGCATTTCATAATCTTTTGGAATGTCTAAAAGCTCTTTAAATTGAGACCATTCCACGCTTAAAATCCCTGTGCTTTTGTATTGCTTGAGCAAGCGATAGAGCGTTTTAGCGTATTTTCCCCTCACCCTTTGGAATTCTATGAGCTTGAAAGAAGTGTATTGCCCCATTCCTAGATTGTTAAGCAGATAGTTATAACCTGTGTTGAGCTGAATATCCATATACAAAAATTCTCTTGTTTCTTTATCGCTTACGATTTCACAAACTTGAAAAAGCATGTAATTTTTTTCAGAAACGCATTCTTTACCATTCACTATAATGTCTCTAACTTCCCAAAAATCAGCGGTTTTTATTTTATTCCACATGCTTCTAGCGGTTCTTGTAAGATTATCATAGGATATTTTAATGCCCAACATTCTCCTTAAATCTTGCGGTTCAAAACGAATGAGGGTATTCCCTTGATCTTTAAGCCTTTGGAAAATAGCGAACAAAAGATTGGCTTCCCTTTCGCTCAATTTCCCTAAATTAACCTTATTAGCGTTGTTGTGGTAGGTGGTATAGGTTTTATCTTTAGGGGCGCTAACCACTAAATCTTTGCATGGTGTGGGTTCTTCTTTTTCAAACTCATTTGGTGAATTTTTTGTAATTTCTTTGAATTTTTGACTAAAACCGCTCAAAATACTTGGAGTTATCTTGTCTATGTAAGTTTGTATCTTTTGTTTTTGTAGTTTAATTTGTGGGGTTTGTGGGAGCGTATCCAATTCTTCTAATAATTTTCGTAATTCCAGTTCTTGTTTTATAAGCTGTTCAAAATTCGTATTCATGGGCATTTAACCGCCTTTTAATGCTTATTTTTCAAAAGACGATATAATAACAGGAGTGAAACCCTTAAAAAGTCTTGGCGGACTTATAAGGGTTATTAAAACGCTAAGGTTTTAATATAGTGGCTGTGTTAAGATTACCACTAAAATCACTACTATCAAAAATGCTTTCATGGTGTGCCTCCTAACGGAGTGCCACCCACTACAAACTCCCAACCCACTAGCTTTTAAAGCTAATTGCTCCAAATTTGTTAACACTAGGATTAGCAACCATGTTATACCGCCTTAGGCTGTTATTATGTCTAAAAATTGTTAATATGGTAACTATTTTATAAAAGTTATCTTATTGTTGGCAAAAACCGCTCATATTATCGCAAAAACCTGCCTATTTTTCTTATTTTTAAGTAAAAAATGAGAGATTTTTTAGCTAAAGTAACAAGAAGTTCCCTTATCAGTAACAAGAAGTTCCCTTATCAGTAACAAGAAGTTCCCTTATCAGTAACAAGAAGTTCCCTTTTATTCATTTTCACCCAAAAATGAGAAATCCTACAGCTTCGTTATTTAGGGGGTTGCAACCCCCATTCCCTCACATGCGCGCGCGTTGTAAAAACATGTAAAAACAGCATGCTGTTTAAAACATGTAATAAAAACAACGCGCATGACGCGCTACATATTTTAGGATTTTAGTTTTAGTGGTTTTTTAGCCTGGTGCCAGGTTTGCGCTATCTTGTTTGATTTGCTAACGCAAAACAGCTACGGCTAACGCCTACGCTTTCAAACTGCGATGCGCTTTTATCCATGCTCGCTAACGCTTCGCTTGTTGGTGTTTGCTTGTCAGCAAACAATCGGTGCAAAACCGCTTATTTTGCTCGCTAACGCTCGCTTAGGCGGTTTTGTTTTGATTGGATAGCACTAGTTAGATGCACTTTTAGATGCTAAACTAGTGGGATTGGCTAAATGGTTAGCAACTAAAAGGGAAATGAAGTTTTTTGAAGTCAATTAGGTTGTTTGGATTTTTTAGCTGTTTTTTGCTATCTACAATCGCCTAAAACCAACGCAAAGCAAAAAACCGACTAATCCCATCGCCTACAAGCTAAAAAACGCTCAAAACGAAAGCACACAAACAAAAATAAGCGGTTTCACTCAAGAAAAGAAATAGCTAACCATTTCATTGAAATTGTCTTGACTTTGCAAAATGGTGTCTTTCAAGTATTTTGTATTGTCATATTCTCTAATGCCTCTGTAGTAAAAGGCTTTGTGTTCGTTTTCTATGATGAAAGGCATGATATTGTTTTTCAAACATTCTTTAAACATGACTAATCGCCGTTACTACAAACCTATAAAATCCTATGAAGAGCTATAAAATTCTCTTAATTTAGGATTTTTGTTGTATTCCTAGTTCAACCTTGCTAGTTGCTAAACGATTATTGGATAAGTCATTCAACAGAGCCGTCAAGTCCATAGGCGTAAATTCGGCAGTAACTCTACCTACTAAATGCTTTAAAAGATTGATAGCAGCGTTTATATCTCTATCTAATTCAAAGCCACACTCTAGGCATTGATAAATCCTATCTTTAAGTTTTAAATCTTGTTTAACCTTTTGACAATTAGAGCAAGTCTTAGAGCTTGGATAGTAAGTGTCAGCTCTTAGAATTTCTTTATTAGAGTATTTAGCTTTATATTCTAATAGCGTGTTAAACACAGACATAGAAACATCGCTTAAAGATTTAGCTAACCTGTGATTTTTAAACATGTTTTTAACTTTCAAACTCTCCAAACAAAACGAGTTTGAGTGTCTTATAAGAGAGCTTGTGAGCTTGTGTAAAAAATCAAGTCTGATGTTAGCGATTTTTTCATGCAAGTGGGTAAGCTTTTTAGAATGCTTTAAGTAATTATTAGATTTCTTGGTTTTATCCCCTTTGGTTTTTGGGTGGATTTTTTTACTCAGTTGTCTGCTAATTCTTACAAGCTTTCTAGTAAGCTTATCTAAGGGCTTAGGGGCATAGATATTTAAGCCATTAGACAAACTCACAAAGGATTTAATCCCTGTATCAATCCCTAGCTTATTATGATTTTCTTGGAGTTTATGGGTTCGCTTGTATTCACTCTCATCAATATCACAAGAGATTGAAACATAGAAATGATCGCCCTTTTGAGTGATGGTAGCGTTATGGATTTTGCCTTGAAATCTTAGTTTTTCAGTGAGTTTGATTGGAGGTAAGTTAGGTATTTTTAAATAATCAGTATTAGCTGTTTGAATGATTTTAATTTGGTCGCCCCCTATATAAAAAGAACCTTGAAACTCTCTTTTCTTTTTAAATTTAGGGTAACTCACTAAACCTTTTTTTAAATCTCTAAAAAACTTATTAAAGGCTAGATTCAAGTGGATAAAAGGCTGTTGGGTGGCGTATTTAGTTACTTCATAAACGAAATTAAATTGCGATTTTTTAAGAGCGTTAAATTCTTTTTTAAGCTGTAGATGGTTAGTTTTAATGCCTAGTTGGTAGTTTTCTTTCCATTTAGCTAATCCCCAATTATAAGCTAACCTAGCGCACCCAAAAGCTTTTTTAAAGTAAGTAATATGCTTGTTGTTAGGCTTTAAAGCTATTTTATGCGTGATTGAGATAGCTGACATTGTTAGTGATTACTTCTTGCATTTCATCTAAGAGCTTCTTGTTTTTCTTAGACCTAGAGCCATACAATCTAGCGCTAAAGACGGTTATAATCTCTAAAACATCTTTGGCTAATTCTTCTTCAAACCTCACATTCTCATCACCTTTGTTGATGATGATCACTTCTACTTCTTTAGCTTCACAAATACTGAATACCAATTCGGCTCCAAAGCGTAATAATCTGTCTTTATGCGTTAATACAAGGCGTTTGACTTGATTGTCTAAGATTAAGTTTAAAAGCTTGGTTAAGCCTTTTTTATAGTAATTCATGCCACTCCCTAAATCTTGTATCACTTCATAGTTAAAGCCGCATTTAGCACAATAAAGCTCTAAGACTTGAACTTGTCTGATTAAGTCATCTTGTTGGTCATGCGAGCTTACTCTAGCATAAGCTATTGTTTTTAATTCATCTTGATTAAAGACTACGCTTCTATTGATACGCCTTAAACTTTCTAACTTATAACGCCTTTCACCGCCTTTAGTGAGTTCATCAGGTTTTAACAAATCTTTTTTATCCCAATTGCGTAAGGTTTGGATAGTTACACCTAAAAGCTTACTCGCTTGACCGATGGATAGCATTCTTTTATTCATGCGAGCAGTATAACACAAAACTTAATAACCTATACAAAAATTATAGTGTTTTATAGCTCTTCATAGGATTTTATAGGTTTGTAGTAACGGAGTATGTCAAAAAACTTATTGATAAAAAATAAGCCCCCCAATGCCAGCTTTAGCTGGCGATAATATTAAGACTAGATCTATGCTCTAGTCCACCGATTACCTGTAGTGTTTCTTGAACCAATTTTTCAAATGTTTTTCATCTTTAGCGATGAAAGGTTTTAGAAGTTTGTCAGGCTTATCCACATCTTGGACTGAAACACAGATCCGGTTGTCATTCAGTTTCACAATCCTAGTGATTTTCAGGTAATTGTTAATCCCCTCAGGACATTGATCCACATTGAAGTTGGTGATGTGGATCGTTTTGCCTATGTATTCTGCAAATTCCTTAATAGGTTCGTTAGTGATGGGGTGGATTTTGGGTGGATCAATTTCTTCTAGCAAGTTGTCTTTTTTCAGGCTGTAGCCATTGACATATAGTAATTCCAAAGCGAATGTCTTGTTGGACACAAGGAATTTTTGAGAATTTTTGTTGGTTGAAACATGCAAAAACATTTGATTCTTTTCAAAAGTGGCGTTGTTAATCTGTAAAATAGTCCCATTGTTGTGCTTGAACTGATAACCAATCAAGGTTTTCAATTCAAGAAACCTAGCTTCCATAGTGGCTTTAGCGTTTCTTTTAGCGATTTGGTTATTGATGTCCCATGCTACAAGCTTAATATCCCTTTTAGCGCGTTGCTTGTCGGCTTGTTTTTGTTTCTTATTTTCGCCTTCAGGCAATTGTTCAAAATAAAAATCAATGTGGGTTACCTTACGCTTGTCATGGCTTTTGCG
>NZ_CBOO010000025.1:0-6375 GCF_000476015.1 Helicobacter pylori SA37A
CTACACTTTCATTAAACACTTCTTCTACATCACTTTCTTTAATACCATTTAAAAATAGATAGTAATTAAAGAGCCTATCTTCTTTTTCTTCATTTAGCCATTCTAAATCATCTTCATATTCTTCTTCATCTATAGGCTTAAAATCACTAGGAATAGTGCTTTCATAATCAATAGGACTAAACTTACACATCAAGCGTGAAATAAGAATTTTAGGGGCATTCTCATTGCTTATCTTAGCAAACACCATATTGGCTAAGATATTAGCTAAGATTAACTTCTCTACTAAACTAGCTTGGCTGATTTCTTGTTCTAGTGTATCCTTAAACTTTAAAGGGGTGTCTTTATAGATTATCTTATGCGTAAAAAATTCATTCAAGTTCATTGTTTTCATTATTGCCCTTTTCTTTGTTTTGTAATCTTTCTAGTTGCTTTAAAAGCTTTTGCTCTTGGGTGTTTTTTCTGTGTTTTAAATGCCTAATAAGCGCTTCTTCAATAAAAGTGCTTCGTGTCTCTTTAAATGAGCCAAATTCTAGCAAAAATTCATCAAGTTCTTTTATCACACAAGGACTAAAGGCAATGTTAAAGCTCTTTTTCTTATCTTCATCTAACAAACTTTTTTTACGCCCCCTTTTTTTAGGGATTTTTACTTCCTTTGTGCTAGGCTCTTGTTTTAGGGGGGTATCTTGGGCTTGTTCTTCTTGTTCTTCAAACTTCTTTTCTAGCTCATCAATTTGTTGTAAATCCATACTTGTATGCTCCTTATTGTGTTTATTTTTGTGCTTTTTAACTCTTCTAAAACGCATGCCTTTTCTCTTTTTCTAAATGGCTTTTTAATTCGTTATAAAAATTAACCCACTCATTGATAGCCTTTTTATCGCTGTATTCTATGACCCCTAAGCCTTCGCTTACACTGCGCTTATAAACAATGCGCTCACTCAAAGAGCTTTCTAAAAGTGTAATCCTATCGCTAGGGTTATTTTCTTTAATAAACTCTATTAAGGCTTGTCTTTCTTTAAGGGTAGGAATAGTAGGCATTCTATTGATGACAATTAAGGCTCTTAGATTTTCATTAAGCTCTTGGAGTTGCTCAATTCTTTCTAGCATATTAGCTAAGACTTCAGTGTCTAATTGGCTAGGAGTTGTTGGCACTAGCACAATATCACTTAAAAGCATAGCTTTTTGGGTTTCTTTGCTGTATTCCCCCTTAGTATCAATAAGGATATTTTCATACTTAGATACCATTTGCTTTAAAGTATCGCTAAAGCCACTACTACGATTAAATAAGCTAAAAGTGGGGCGTTCTTTTTCAGCACGAATTGTAGCAAAAGTTTCCATAGACTTTTGGCTATCTGTATCTAAAACAACCACTTCTTTATTGTCTTTGAGTAATTGCACGGCTAAGTTTAAACAAAGCGTGCTTTTACCACTGCCACCCTTTTCATTAGCAATGCAAATGGTCATGTTATTTTCCTTATTTTAGTTGTTTTAAAAGTATATCACAATTATATAGATTTTGAATTAACTTTAAACAATTTGATTGTTTAAGATTGTTTATATAAACATAGTAAATAATTAAACTTAGTAAGGGATAATAAACTATGTTATTTAAAGAGTATTTAGTCTTTAATTTAATATTACAATGTTAAAAGAATTTATTCTTATTTAGCTTATATCATTAAACTATTAAGAAATTAAATTATCAATTAAATTTAAAGCATTTTAAGCGAACTTTCTCAAGAAATTCTAAGGTTTAATTTGTCTTTTTCATTTTTTAAAAAAAGTTTTTTTAAACATTAAAAAGGAGCAAAAAACTATCATTTTAGCTTAAGATTAGCTTAAATTTTAACTTTTTTTCATTAAATTTTTAGGTTTATTTACTTTTCATTTACTTTTAGATTAAGTTACGCATTTTAGGGGGTTGCATGGTTTGAGCCTAAAAAATGTGTGCGTACACACTTGTGTTTTTTGCTTAAAAATAGCTTAAAAAGTGGCATATGTGTACGCACACACTTTGAAAAAGTAAATAAGTCAAGACCTTGATTTCCTTGTAATTTTAATGGCATTCTAAAAAGATTTTTTAAAAACAAGGACAGAAAAAATGACACAAGATTTTTTAGAACTTAAAGAGGGAAAATACCCTATGAATGAATGGCAAATGATAGAGTTTATGCAAATGGGAGTAGAGCCTAAAAGCGAACAAGAAACAAAAATAGAGTTAGAACATTCCTTAGAAAATGAAGTCAATAAAAACAAGGAGCATTAAATGAAAGCGTGGAATGAAATGGATATTAAAGAGCAAAAAGAGGTTTTTGCTAGGTTTTTAGCGAGCGAAATTGCTAAAAGTTTAGAATCTGGATTAGAGTTTAAGCCAAATAATAGAGCTTATAATGGTAATGCTGGCAATGCCTATAATGGCTTAAATTCTCTTATTTTAGATGCCAAGCAACATGAGAATGGCTATGAGAGTAATGTTTGGGTAGGTTTAGATGATGTCTTAAAACTTGGGGCAAACCCTAAAGAAGTGGAGCATATTAAAAACAACACTAAGAGTAAAAATAATCCTAATGGCTTTTATGATAAGGCAAGTATTGCTTATATTAGAGATTATGAAATGCGCTATGTTAAAGCAAGAGATGAACAGGGCAATTTAATCCCCCTTAAAGACAAAGAGGGCAATCTTAAGCATTATTCTAATGGCGAAGTGATTTATGAGAATGAAAAAGTTCCTCAAAGAGACAAAGAGGGTAATATCAAGTATATGCAAGATGGCAAAACGCCCTTTTACGAATTTAAAAAAGAAAAGATAGACATAGAGCCGACTTTAGAGATTAAAAATCTCTACAATGTCAATGTTTTTCAAACGCTAGACAAAACTAAGCTTAAAGAATTAGACCCTAAAACTTTAAGAACACAATACATTAGCAATACTTTCTCTATGAATAATCAAAATTTGGTGATTTATGATTTATCCAAGCATTTGAATGAAAAGCAGTATAACAAAGTGCTAGATTATGTCAATCAATATGGGGCAACCCATCATGAAAAAAGAAAGCAACACAAAATCTATCAAGAACCACAGCAACAAATTGCACCTAATACAGACAACAATGCCAAAGAAAACAACACTAAAGAGCCAAACAACAATGAAATGAATATGGCAGAGTTTTCTAAAATGCTTGAAATGGCTCAAAACAATCCCCAAATGTTAGCGATGTTGCAACAAACTCTTAATAAAGGAGCAGAGCAACAAAAGTATGACCACTACTTTGCTAATGATGAAGTAGTGCTTACTCAATCTAAAGGCAGGGGCAGATAATGCAAGATTTTATCAATGGATTTTTAAAGGTGTGGAAAGCTTGGAGTGATGATGGAAAGGACGCTTTTTTAGAGAGTTTTTTAGATGAAGTTAAAAATTCTAAAAATGACCCCACCAATTTTTTAGGCATTTTAGAACAAGAAATCAAGTCTTTAAGCCAAGAGGGCTTAAAAGATGACATTTCTTTTATGCTAGAAGTCATTGAGAGCATGAAAAATGAAATCTCTAATACAAAAGACAATGAAAATGTAAGCGATTTTTTTAATGCGTTCCAACAAGAAATCAATGAAGAGCAATCTATCTCTAATAATAATCCAAGCGAGTTTGTAGAAAGTTTAGAAAAAGTGATTGTTGAGACACAAAATGCTAATAAACATGAGATACAAAATTCTAGCGAAAATGAAGTAGAGCTTACAGAAGAAAAAAGCTTTTTAGAAATGAGCGAAGATGAGTATTATGAATACCAACAAGAGCAATACATACAAATGAATGAAGATGATGGCATTGCACGAGTTAGTGCCAAGTTAGAACAACAAGAGCTTGAAAGAGAAGAGGCTGAGCTTGAAAGTAAGGCACTACAAGATTATGAAGAAAATCAAATTCAAAGAGCTGGAGAAATTAGTATTGCAGAGCATGAAAATAAGCTTGAAAAAGAAGAGCTAGAAAGATACGCCCTAGAGGGCGAAAATAAAGCCCTAGAGCAATATTATGAGAGCCAAAACCCTGATACTCTCTATGAGCAACAAGTTTTTCAAGAGCAAGAAAAAGAGCAAGAAAAAGAGCTTTTAAACCAGCAAGACTTAGAATTAGAGACATTAAGAGATAATAATACCAAGCAAGGTTTGGATAATGAAAATGCAACACTTTTAGAGAGTTTGCAAGTTATAAGAGATGAAACAAACGAAGTTATCACTTTTTTAAATCCTAATGAGCTTGAATTGCTAAGACCTACAGGAGAAAATACTACAAGTAAAATCGCTTCTATTGCTTTAGAAGAAAGCAATAAGCTTAATGAAAAAGAGCCTAACACACAAGAACAAGGCGAATACGCACAAAAAGAGCAAGAAAAGAAAACACCTAGCAATGATATAGACCTTAAAGACAAATACGCTAGTTTGCATAGTTTCTTTAAACAAACCGAGCTTGATATTAAGCAAAAACGCATTAAGACTAAGCTTGATTTTAAAGAGAGCTTTTTAAATTATGCTAAAAACCACATGAATGAAGATGAATTGAAAGTCTTATTAGTGGTAAGCCAAAAAGAGCCAACCAAGCTCACTAAAGAGCATATCAATTTGATTAAGGATTGCTTAGAACAAGCGCATGGTAATAAGCACATGCAAGATAAGGGCTTGCAATTAAGCGTTAAGTCTATCTTGGGACACCAATTAGAAAAAGAACACCACGAAGTCTTAAAAGATTATTTAGCTAAATCTAAAGATAGCTTAGAGCCTATGGATAATAGAGTGTATGAAGTGATGCGAAAGCATTTAGACAAGCAACAAGCAAAAACACTCAAAAATTTAGATAGCGCCACTCAAAGTGTGGGGGTAAATGCTATTAAAGAGCAAAATAAGGCTAATAAAAATTCAGAGCAACCTAAAAACTCACAAAATGAGCCAAGACAAGAGACTACTAGTGCTCAAACTAATAGCACCGCTACACAACAAGAAAACACAAAACAAAACCAAGCTATAGAGCAAAATGGCACTACTCAAGCAAAAGAGCCACAATCTAAGCAAGAGCCAAAGAAAACCTTGCATCCTGATGAACCATGGCTAGATTATGACCCTAAAGCTCACAAATGCTTACAAGAACGCCAAAAAGAAGAAATCCAAGAGAAAGCACAGAGTAATAACAGCGATGAGCCTTGGATAGAGCATGGCAAACGCATGCAAGAAAAAGCCAAAGCGCATTATCAAGCTTGTTTAGAAAGAGAAAAAGCTAAAGAATTAGCTAAAGAGCAAAATAACGCTCAAAAAGAAGTGAAAAAAGAAATACCAACTATAGATTATGGCTACACACAAAATACGCTCTCTAAGAGCAGAAGGCGTTAGGAAAATCCTATGAGTTATATCCCTAATCTCACTGCCTTGCCTTTGCATGAGATTTTATTAGATAATGGCTATGTTATCAACAAAAATAAGCATAGCAAGAATAACCCTTGCTTAAAGCATGAAAACGAAGAGGGAAGTTTAGTCATCTTTAAAAATCAAAATAAGGATGGCTCAATTAGTTACACCTACAAAGAAACTCATACCGATAAGGTCGGTAATATCATTACTTTTTGTAAGGATAGAAATATCAGCGTTGAAGACTTACTCGCTGGGAAGTTAGAAGGCTATCGCAATAAAAAAGATACTCTACAAGCAAGGGATAACTCTAGCGAAAATAACGAAGAAATTCAAAAAATCATCAATGAGTTTAAAAACCTTAAACCTTATGATTTACAAAACGCTACACTCATTAAAAAGCGTGGCATTGATACAAAGCTATTAGAACCTTATAAAGAGCATTTAAAAACGGACAATTTTAATAATCTTATCCTTGCTACCTATTTAGCTTTTGAGAATAAAAATCTTAATGTCATACCCATTCATCAGTGTGGGATTAACAAACGCCTAAATACTCCCTTAAGCACAGACAAAGAGGGCAACATAAGAGACAAACCCTTAAAATCTATCACACAAGGGAATAAGGGCATAGAAGTCTTATACCCTAATGACTTAAGCTTAGTTAAAAATGTCATTGTTACTGAAAATATCTTTGACAATTTAGCCTATTTAGAACTACAAGATTTAGACCCCAAAGAAAGCGTTTTAATTAGCACCGCTGGGCAATTTAACAAACAAAAATTAGAACTCTTTTTTAAAAGCTTTTTTAATCAATTACACAATAGACAACAAGGGGCATATAACAATTATCTAAGAGAAGAATCACAATGGCAAGAGTTAGTAAGGCAAGGCAGAGCTAATGATGATTTTAAGAGCGTAGTAATAGAAACCTATACAGACATTATTAAAAACTATCAAAGAGAAAAACATACCCCCATTTATAAT
>NZ_CBOO010000026.1:0-5904 GCF_000476015.1 Helicobacter pylori SA37A
AACAAACCCTAAAACACCCAATCAAACGCACAAAAATGTCGCGCTAATTACTTCTCGCAGATTTTGTCAATCACAAAAAAGCGGCGTAGGATTTGTTAGTAATAAAATTTCAGATTTGCGCACTTGGACATGTCCAGGAATGGAGGGAGGCGATTATGTGAATCCACTATACCATAACCCCAGCTACACCGAAAATTTTACGCCAGAGTTTAGAAGCTTTATAGACAAGCATTATAACCACTCTTTTGAGCCGCTAGAGGTTTTAGGCTATATTTATGCGTTATTGTATTCCCCAAATTATCGCAAGCGTTATGAAGACTTTCTCAAAGCCGATTACCCTAAAATCCTTTTCACAAACAATAAAGATTTGTTTAGGGCTTTAAGCCTTTTAGGGATTGAACTAATCGGCTTGCATGTCTTAAATAAAGAAAGCCTGAATTACAGCTTTGAAAAATTAGAAGACGACACCATAGGCGAATCCTGCTATAAAGAAGCGCATGATCGTAACCCCATTATCAAAAAACCTCTTCATAACGAGCCAGAACAACGGCTTTATATCAACCATAGCGCTTATTTTAGGGGGGTGAGTCAAGAAATTTATGATTATAGAATAGGGGGGTATGGTGTTTTAGAAAAATATTTAAAAAGCCACAAAAACGAGCCTTGCGACCTTGATCGTGTAACTAACATCATTAAAGTCATCGCGTGCACGATTGAAATCCAAAAAACGCTTGGATTTTTGACGAGCGATTTGCCCCATTTAAAAGGGAATGACAGCGAAGCGTTAATGCAAGAAATCTTGCAAAATCCACCCCCCCCCCATTTAATGCCAATATCGCCCTTATCTTATCGCGTCAAGCCAAAGCCAGCCTTGACTTTGATGCCGCATTCATCAGCAAAGAAGCAAGCGATCTTAACATCTCTTCCGGAGGTGGGGGATCAGCTTTCCCCTTATTCTGCCTTGCCTAATCTCGCTCTCATTTGCGATAGAGGCTCTAAAGTAAGCCCCATTTCTAATGTTTTTGTAACGGGCATGCTTTGCGATTTGCATTTGAACGGATCGGGGAGTTACGCGTTTTTGTTGTATCGTTTAAAATAGGTGGGGATAGACAGCTTCTATCATTTGATGCATTTGATGAGAACAAAGCTAAAGATTAAACATTAAGATAGCCTTAAAACGCTTGTGTTAAAATGGCTAGAGTAGCAGATATAAAAGGTTAATTAATAATGGATTTTTTAAAAGAAAACTTAAACACTATCATAGAGGGGGATTGTTTAGAAAAATTAAAAGATTTTCCTAATAAAAGCGTTGATTTTATCTTTGCTGACCCCCCATATTTTATGCAAACAGAGGGGGAATTGAAGCGTTTTGAAGGCACAAAATTTCAAGGCGTTGAGGATCATTGGGATAAATTTGGCTCTTTTGAAGAATACGATACCTTTTGTTTGGGGTGGTTAAAAGAATGCCAAAGGATTTTAAAAGATAATGGCAGTATTTGTGTGATAGGGAGTTTTCAAAATATTTTTAGAATTGGTTTTCATTTGCAAAATTTAGGGTTTTGGATACTCAATGATATTATTTGGCACAAGAGCAATCCGGTGCCTAATTTTGCTGGCAAGAGATTATGCAACGCCCATGAGACGCTTATTTGGTGTGCTAAACACAAAAACAGCAAAGTTACCTTTAATTATAAAACAATGAAGTATCTCAATAACGACAAACAAGAAAAATCAGTTTGGCAAATCCCTATTTGCATGGGTAACGAAAGACTAAAAGACGCACAAGGTAAAAAAGTGCATTCCACGCAAAAACCAGAAGCGCTCTTAAAAAAAATCATTTTAAGCGCGACCAAACCTAAAGATATTGTTTTAGATCCCTTTTTTGGCACAGGCACAACAGGGGCTGTGGCTAAATCCATGAACAGGTATTTTATTGGCATTGAAAAAGATTCTTTTTATATTAAAGAAGCGACAAAACGCCTTAATAGCGCTAGGGATAAAAGCGATTTTATCACTAATTTAGAATTAGAAACTAAACCCCCAAAAATCCCTATGAGTCTTTTAATTTCTAAACAATTATTAAAAATCGGGGATTTTTTATACTCATCTAATAAAGAAAAAATTTGTCAAGTTTTAGAAAACGGACAAGTGAGGGATAATGAAAATTATGAAACCTCTATTCATAAGATGAGCGCTAAATATTTGAATAAAACCAACCATAATGGCTGGAAATTTTTTTATGCGTATTACCAAAATCAATTTTTATTGCTAGATGAATTGCGTTATATCTGCCAAAGGGACTCTTAATGGACTATCAAACCTTTAACGAGATTTTTAATCGTTTTGTTTTTGGAACATCTAAAGCAAAATTACTTGAAAATATTGCCGAAAATCCTGAACGCTATTTGGGGATTTTTAGACCCACTAAGCCTAAAACAAAATTATTACAAAATTTACTAACTTCCCATGAGATTAAGTTTGGCGATGCGTTTGAACGCTTAATAGAAGAGTATTTAAAAGAGCATAACTTTTCACCCTTGTCTAAAAAAATCCCTTATTACAATAAGGATAAAGAAAAAAGGGAATCTTTAGAATTGGATCAGTTCGCTAAAAAAGATAACACCTATTATTTTATAGAACAAAAAATGCGAGATGATCATGACAGCGCCAAAAAGAGAGGGCAAATAGATAACTTTGAAAGAAAATTAGAGGCTTTAATCCATCGTTATGGCGAAAACATTCAAGGCTATTTTTACTTTATAGATGAGGGTTTGAATAAAAATCAAAATTATTATAAAGAAGAATTGCAAAAATTATCTGTTGATTATGGCGTGCCTTTGAAATTGTGCTATGGTAAGGAGTTGTTTGAAAAACTTAATATTCCGCAAGTTTGGGCTGAGATCTTAACCCATTTAGCGCGATGGCGTGAAACCTTGCCCGATTTACCCAGTTTGAATTTTGATGAAAATCCTTTAGAAAGTTTTAGAGAAGTCAAAGATTTAGCGCCAAGCGTTTATAGAAAGCTTTTGGATAATGATGAAATTTTCAATCTTGTGTTAATTTTATTTCCAGAACAAAAAGTTTTAAAAATGTTAGTAGAGCATTTTAGACAACAAAATAAAACGATCTATCAGCAATTAGCGTCAAAGTTAGAGGAAAGGTTATTGTCTTTGCGGTAGAGACTCTAAAGTAAGCCCCATTTCTAATGTTTTTGTAACGAACATGCTTTGCGATTTGCATTTGAATGGATCGGGGAGTTATGCGTTTTTGTTGTATCGTTTAACATGGCAAAAACCACTCATAAATCAACTATTCACTCCATTTAAAAGAGTGTGAATTTAGGTAAAAATTTGCATCAGGTTTATGGGAATGGGTATTAGAAAGTGGTAGGGTTATGATTGTCCATATTTGCCTGATTTATCTATTAAAGTCAAAAGTCCAAGCGTCTTCGTTGGAAAATAAAGCCTTTTTAAGAGCTTGAATTGGAAGAGAGTTTATGCAATCGCTCAATAAAAAACAGATTTTTATGCTTTTGCAATCTAAAGCTGAAGTTATCTTCTAAAAGCTTGTAACGCAATCAAACTCGTTCAAAATAGGTTGTTTCGTTGGTATTAGATGGGGTATCTTCTTTCAAAAGATGAGGTGCAAAACGTTTAATGGCGCTAATAATATCTTGTGGGTTCACAAAATCCACTGGTGGGTGCGGCATAGTCATGGCTTTGAACATCCAGTTGCTAGACCTAGAAATTATTTTTTGAAAATCCATTGGATAGATCATGTGGATATTAGGGCCAACTTCCTTTGGGTAGGGGTGGAATCTTGGGCTTGAGAGACCTGAAGAGACGATGAACGCATGAGGGATCTTCAAACAAGCGCTCAAATGCATGATAGAAGACTCATTGCCCATCGCAAAACTAGCGTTCTTTAAAAGATAAAGGTATTCTATCAAGCCGGTTTGATTGACTAAAGAAATGGCATTTTTGTGGCGTTTTAGAATGGAATGGGCAAGCTTTTCATCTTCTTTAGAGTTCCCGCAAAGAATGAGTTGGTAGTCAGGATTTAAGAAAGCAATCATCTCATCAAAGCGTTTATACACTCTAAAATCATCGCTAGCCCCAAGATTCAACACGCCATAAGGTGGCTTTAGAATGTTCTTAAACTTTTCATATTCAAAAGCGATGGGGAGTTTTAATTCAAGTCCAACAAACCCTATATCCACGCCTTTAAAATGCTTAAAAAAAGACTGAAAAAAATCTTGATTGGAATCATAGAGGAATTGCGGCACTTCTTTAGGATAGAACAAATGCGTGTAAAAGCTTTTTCTGATTTCTGTTTCTTTTCTTAAGCGGATTCTATGAAAGTTCGAATCTACTGGGTGGGTGCAAAAAACCCCCACTTTATTTTCGGCAATCAAGTGCTTTATAATAGCGTCTTCTTTAGTTGAAAAATAAAACATAGAACTATTAATGCATATCTCGTAGCTTTCTTTTCTTAAATTAGAAACATCTTCATAGCGTTTTCTCATGAATTTTGGGAGAAAAAATAACAATTCTTTTAATTTTGAAAGGCATGAGCCATTAGTGCCAATCCGCAAATATTTTTCCCAATAAGTGTTATCTAAAAAAATAAATTTATCTATATATTTAGAATCGCAGTGTGTCGCTATGTCTTTAATAACGGTGTTTCCAATAAAGGTGGTTTCATAATCTTCAAAATATTTTTTAAAAAGAGGTAAAAAATTGCGATAGAGTATATAATCTCCAATAATGTCCAAGCGGATAAAGCATAAGGTTTTTTTACGAATAGGCGGAGGAGTAGGCTTTGTAAGGGTGAGCAATCTGTCTAGTTGGTTTTGTATATTATCAAGGACTTGTTCTTGAAAAGGATAACGATGCAGAAAGAAATCTCTAATAAAAGGAAGTCTTGTAAAGGCTACAACCATCAAAACGAAAGCTATATAAGGGCAATAATAAAGATAAGATAATTTTGATTTTAAAAACAAAGAGAGTAAAGACTTCAAAAATAGCTCCTATTTTTTAGCGTTCAATCATGTAAAATCCACGCAAAGATTAAGAATAAATAAAAGTATGATTATAACAAAAAGTCTCTTATCAAAGCTACATCTTGCGGTAATTGATAAAACCCACAATCTTTTCACCCTCTTTTTCAATGTCAATCAAACCCATATCGTTTGAGCCATTAGGCGGGGTGATGCCCAAAAATCGTTCATTAAAAGGCCGCCATCTGGCAATGGAGGCGCTGAGTTCGTTAGGATAAAACCCGATAGAGGTGTTTTGACTCACTTAATGAAGCCATTAATCATTGTTTTTAGCCTTAGCTCTGTGCCTAAATCTGTGGTGCTGGTGTATCAAAGTTTTAAATTTGTGTTACACTACAAGATAAAATTTTTGTTTGGGATTAATATTTTGAAACTACTATTACCTATTGCAATCCTACTATTACCTATTGTGCTGTTATACGCTTATTTTAACCGAAAGACTTCTGATTGGTCTCTTAGGCTCTTTGAAATGACGCAACGCCTGATTGACAAGCTGCTTTCTATCGCTCCCATTAAACGCCAAAACGCCACAGAAAAAGCCTTGTGTATTGTGAGATTGGATGTGGTGGGGGATTATATTTTAACACGCAATTTTTTTGCCCCTTTCAAAGAGCATTACAAAGATTATAAAATTGTTTTTATTGGCAATTCAATCATCAAAGATTTGAGTGTGGTTGCCGATAGCCCTTATGTTGATGAATTTATTTTCTTAGATCATTCCATTTGGAATCAATATAATGGATACATTCACAGCAGGCAACATGCCTTTAGATTTCTGCGTCATTTGCTCAAATTTTTCATCAAGCGCTACAATGAATTGTTGATGCTTAAAAAAACGCATTACC
>NZ_CBOO010000027.1:0-4848 GCF_000476015.1 Helicobacter pylori SA37A
GTTTAGCTGACTACTACTAATAGAGCGTTTGGCTTGTTTTTTGCTTTTTGAATAAGATAACGCCAATAAGCATCAATAAGTTACCACTGCCTTACTGAGTGTAAGAGAGTTGGGGTTTTACAAAGACTTTTATCGTTGGTTTTAAATAAGGATAAGACACGCTCTGTTCTTTTTAAAATGAAAGGCTATTAACATCTTCTTTGTTAAAAACAGCCCCCTATAAAGAAAGGGGAGTTAAGGGTAAATACGATTTATCTTTAGCTCCCTTTTCCTTGTGCCTTTAGAGAAGAGGAACTACCCAGTTAACCATTCCGAACCTGGAAGTCAAGCTCTTCATCGCTGATAATACTGCTCTTTTCAAGAGTGGGAATGTAGGTCGGTGCAGGGATAGGGAAATGTTTCTTAGTCTTGCTTTTTATCTTATTTCATTATTGACTCATTGTTTTGTTTGTTTAGGGGTTATTTAGTTTTTTACGCTAAAGTTTCTCAGTTTCTGGAGATGAGAGGTATGGGCAATTAAGAAAATGGGTAGAGAATACCAACAATTAGGAGGTTTTTATGGTCGTAGATGTTTCAAGCATTCCTTTTCAAGAATTTTGGCACATGCAAATCCATCAGCAACATCTGCAAGTAAGATGGGATGTGCATGATGTGCGCCAAATTTTAGAAGAATACCACTTCATTGGTTTAGCGGATTGGGAAGAGAGCAAAGGACAAATTAGAGATTTTTTAGAAGTGATGCGGGTGAATGACATTGTAGCCATCAAGCATGGACAACAACTTGTAGTGCTCGCACAAGTCATCGGCGGGGCGTATAACATTCACAAAGATCGGGCATTATGTGTTAGCGAAGAAGAATACCCTTTAGTGGATTGGATACATTACAGGCGACCCGTTAAGATTTTAGATTGGGCAAAAGAGGGGCAGACGATCCCACAGGGTAGAGGCACTTTAAATAAGTGCGTAAGTCCGGGGACAGAAACCTCGCAAATCATTATGGGGTGGTATGAAAAGGTGCAAGAAGCCTTAAAAGCCAAAGGTGAAAGAGTTGTCTTAGTTTAAAAATCTCACATGTTACCCTTTGCAAGGGTGGGAAAGTAGGTCGGTGCAGGGATAGGGAAATGTTTTTTAATCTTGCTTTTTTATTTAATTTCATTATTGACTCATTGTTTTGTTTGTTTGGTGGTTTATTGGGGTTTTATTGTTTTATTCAAAGGTTTTTAGGGTTTTAAGAAAACGAGTTTGAAAACAAAATAAAATTTAAAATCATAAAATAAGATCTAAAATCCAATTTTTTAAAAAGTTTAAGATTTATATCTTTGGCGAGAAAAGTCCGCACCAATTAAACATGGATTTAAGAAAAAAGTTTTAATCTTTAGAGAATGTAAGTTTTAAGTGTTCTCTAAGTTTCAATCTAAGTCAATTAAAAAATCATTGAAAATGTAGCATAAATTTTTTAAACAAAAGCTTAAAGAATAATTTCATTCCTTTAATATTGATTATGAGTTCTTATGAAATGGGCTGGTAGTTCTTATATGAGTTGCTAGTAAGTTTTAATGGTGTTTTGCTCCTAGTTCTTAATCATACAAGCAACCTAGTTCATATCATTAGAGCAGATAAGTTCTTAATCTATTTTCCCCTTAGTTCTTTGCTTAATGTGAGCTATTAGGTTCTAACTTGTGGCTTTTAGTTTTTATCGTGTAGCCCTTAGTTCCCTAATTGTTGCTACAAGTTCTTACTACTTGCTTGTCAGTTCATAGCATTTAGCTTGCAAGTTCTTATTGGTGGGCTACTAAGTTCTTACCATATGGCTATCTAGTTCTTAATGTTTTGACTACAAGTTCTTTCAATAAAAATCTCTAAGTTTTTATAGCGTTTCTAACAAGCCCTTGCCTAAAAAATTGAGTAATGGGGGTGAAGCTTTTGAATGAAATTTTTCTCTCTTACTAGATTAAAAATTTAATTCATCTATCAAAGCACTTTTTAAAAACTTTTTAGGCAAAAAGTTAGCAAAAACCCTTATTTTTTAAAAATCTAGCTCCAAGTCCCTTGAATACGAAGTTTTAACCTAATGTGTACGCACACATGGTGTTATCCTGCACCTTTTTGATTTAGTTCTAATTTCAATTCTTTGTGCTATGCTACAAAGAATTGGGCTATCGCTAGATTTAAATTAAAAATCTAGCTCTTAAATGAGCGTTTAGCTCAAATAAAATTTGGGCGTTTTAAATGCCTTGTTAGTAAGGGAAAGAAGTTTAGCTTGAAAGTGTGCGAATTAGATAAAAATTTAGCAATGTTGTTAAGTCTTAAAGGGTTTGTATGCTAGATAGGGCTATATTAGATACTAAGCTAGATAGTCGCCCTATGGACTTATCTTTCTTAGATGATATTTTAAAGCATATGCAAAAGCCTAGATTTAGTGATAGCGATAAAGTAGATAAAAGATTGCTCATTAAGTTCAATCAATTTAACCCTAACTCAAAGTTTATTAAATCTAATCTAGTTGGCACAAAAACAGCTAGTCCTGTGCTTATTAAAAACATAGGGCAAATGAAACGCTCCCACTTAGAAAATGCCCTAAATTATGCTTTAGAAAATAACGAAACAGCTTACAATGAAATGTTTTTAGAATGCGATAAGCAATTCATCTTAGAGAGTTGGCTCAATGACTTTGATTTGACTAAAGATTATAACGAGACTATGCACTTAGTTTTTTCTATCAAAGATAAGCCAGATGAAGAGACAATGCAAGGGCTTTTACATTCTACTTGGGAGAGCTTAAAAATAAGATTGCCTGAATACAAGTTTGCCCTTGTGCCACACGCTCATCAAGACCATGCCCATATCCATTGTTTTATCAATAAGACTAATCAGCTCACACGAAGAAGACTGCGTTTTAAGGGGCATGAAGATTGTAAAGAATTTTTTAATGAATTAAGAAGTGAGTTTGCTTATAGGTTGAATGACCACTTATTGAGCGAAGAATACTTGTATGTCAATGAGCCAAAACTTAAAGAGCTAGACAATATCAAACAACAATTACAAGACTTGGAAAAAGAAGAAAAAGCCTTAGAACAAATCAAATCCCCACAAGATGAGTGGGACTTAAACAAGGCTTTACAAAGCGAGTATTTACAAGAACTCAAAGATAAAAACAAAGCCCAAGCCCTAGACATTCAAAACAACCACAGCATCCCTTTAAAACAAAAGATTTCTGAATTTAAAATCGCTCTCTTTAACCACAAAGACACAAGCGATGATGAAAAAGAACAGCTAGATATTGACAGGATAGATAAGAGAAAACCAGTAAGCGAACACTTAAAAAACACGAGCAAACACGAGCTATACGAACTCTTAGGCTTTTATCAAAAAGAATTAGATAAAAAACAAAACCATTCAGCCTTTAAGAATTTTGCTATTCTCAATGATTTAGACAAAAACTTTGAAAGAGAGACTAAGGGCTTTTCTGTGTTAAAGAAAAAAGAAATGCTACTAAGTAAGCTAGAACGCCTAGACAAACGCCTTTTAGATAAAAATTCACACTTACTATTAGCCCAGCTAAGAAATGAAGTTAAAACCAAGCAAAACACCCAATACAACACTCTAACTAATCCTATTTTTTTAGCCAAAGCCTTAGAACTTTCTAAAGATAAACGCCCCACTCTCAAAACTTTTAAAAACGCTTATTTTAGTGCTAGAAAATATCAATTCATGCTAGAGAGCTTTAAAACTAAGCAAAATGACCCCACTTACAAGCTTAATGATAACACTTATGAGCTAGTGAGTAAGCAACTACAAGACTATCAAAACACCATGCTTTTATTAGCCAAAGAGAGATTACTTTTTTTAGAACAAGATTTAAAACAAAAAGAAGAAGAGTTTGAAAGAGCCAAAGAACATTATGTGAAATCTTTAAAACATTATAGAGAAACTTCATTGTCTCCAAAAGAAAAACAAGGCTTTCTCAAACAAATTAAACAATTTTCTAAAATTTCTAAGGATATTCTCTATACTTGTAATGAAATCATAGGAGCTAATAGGTTTTTAACCCACTATGACAACCTAAACCTTGAAAAAGTCCTAGAACACGCTAAAGATACTAAGCTAGAGCAAAAAGAAATTCAAGCTATCACAAAAGAGCCTAATAACGATGAGCCTTGGATTGAGTTTGGTAAAAAAGAACAAGCTAGAGCTAAAGCACATTATCAAGCTATGCTAGAAAAAGAAAAAGCTAAAGAATTAGCTAAACAACAAGCTAACACCTTGCACTCTAATGAGCTTGATGATGACCCTAAAGCTCATGCTGGATTAAAACAAAATGACAACACAAACTTTAAAGGGCGTAATAGATAATGCTCTCAAGCGATGATTGCCTTTAATGTTCTTAATAAAGAATATACCCTTTGATTAAAGGGGTTTATTCTTGTTCTTTTCACAAATTAGCTTATTTAAACAGATATACAAATAAAGCACTCTAAAATGCCCCACAATCAAAATAAAGCCATAAGATAAGACAAACTATTAACCTAAAACCAAAAACGCTTTAAAACGCCTTGTAGAGCTTAAATTTTTCTTAAGTAGCACGCAAAAATTTAAAACCTTAAAGTTTTCTTAAACATAATCATAAAGCAAGTTTAAACCTAACCCTTTAACCTACTATCAAATCAAACTTAACTCTTTTAATACTAAGAGCTAGAAACAAACCTTAACCCTACACACTCTAAACAAAAACCTTTCTAATCCTAAATGCTAATGAGACAAACCGCTTACAACCTAACTTAAATAACACAAGCCTTGACTAATCATTCCTTCCACAACTAACATGTCATTGATGGGTAATTCCTATTT
>NZ_CBOO010000028.1:0-4327 GCF_000476015.1 Helicobacter pylori SA37A
CCAATAATCCTAGAGAGTGCTAATGGAAGCATTCAAAACACCACCGTTTTGTTTTCATGCACAAACACCCGATCTTCTAAAACGAGTTTTAACGCCCTAGCCAAAACCAGTTTTTCTATATCCTTACCCACTAGGCGCATTTTTTCCACGCTGTAATTGTGGTTAATGGGCAGAGTGTCTTGCAAGATAATTGGCCCGGCATCAAGGCTTTCATTCACAAAATGCGCCGTGGCCCCGATGACTTTCACGCCCCTTTCAAACGCTTGCTGGTAAGGGTTGGCCCCGATGAATGCGGGCAAGAAACTATGATGGATATTGAGAATCTGATTTTCATAGCGCTTCGTAAAATCATGGCTTAAAATGCGCATGTATTTGGCTAAAACGAGCAGATCCGCGCTCACTTTGTGTTTTAATTCCAAGTCTTTAATGATCGCTAAAACTTCTTTTTCATGCAAAATTTGATCAACACAAGGCGCGTAAAAATAAGGGATGTCAAATTTTTCCACTAAAGGGCGTAAAATCTCGTGATTAGAAATAACGCCTAAAATTTGAGCGTTCAATTCCCCCCCATACACCCTTAAAAGCAAATCCCCTAAGCAATGGTTCTCTTTAGTAGCGAGTAAAATAATGTTTTTTTTATGCGTTAAAATGACTTCAATGGATAGCTCGCTAAAGTTTTCTAGGGCTTTAAAAAGAGCGGTTTTTAGGGATCGCTCTTCTTGCTCTTTCATTTCAGTATTCAAGGGCTTGATTTCTTTTTGGATTTTTAGCCGCATGAAAAAGCGTTGTTTTAAGGGATCAACAAATTCATCGTTTTTGACGATGTTATAGCCCTTGTTAGCGATAGTACTACTTATTGCACTCACCAAGCCTTTAGAGTCTCTAGCTTGAATTTTTAAAATAAATTCTAACATCTTTATCTCATCAATAATTGATAGCCAAAGGCTTGCGTGATGATATTACTCGCTGATTGCGTGGCCTTTTCAATGAAGCGCTCCATAGGGCTTTTTTCTAGCCAATAGGCTTTTTTAACCTTACTCAATTCCATTAAGCGATCTTGGGCTTGTTTGATCGTGCTGATTTTATCAATGAGTTTTAATTTTAAAGCGTTTTGAGCGCTAAAAACCTTCCCTTCAGCAAAATCCTTATAATCCTTAGCGTCTAATTTCCTGGCTTTTGCGACATCATCCACAAACATTTGGTATTGCTCATTGACTAAATTTTGCAAAAATTCTTTTTCGTTAGGTTTCCATGCCCTGGTGAAAGTGCCTATTTCTTTATATTCGCCCGCATGCACGCCTTGAGTGGCTACGCCGACTTTATTGAGCAAATTTTCCACATTCGCGCCCGAAAAAATCACCCCAATGGATCCTATCAAACTCGCTTTAGAGGCATAAACTTCGCTCGCTTGCATGCCCGCATAATAGCTCCCGCTCGCCATAACCCCCCTAGCATACGCTAAAACGGGCATTTTTTGCTTCAAATCAGCGATTTTTTCGCTCAATTCCACGCTCGCTGACACTGCCCCACCAGGAGAGTCAATCAACAATAAAACGCCCTTAATGCTAGGGGTTTTTAGGATTTTATCCACTTCTTTGTCAAAATCATCGGTGCTAAAAATCGCCCCATTTAAATAGAGTTTAGCGAGATTGGGCGGTTCGCTTGGCGCGCTTTCTTTAGCGCTAAAAAAGACTAACACAATCAATAACAGCACAAACGATTTGAAATACTTCGTGATAAAATCTAAAGGCATAATGATTAAAGCCTTAAAGATTTTTTGAATGAAACTCCACATGCGGTTTTCCTAGACTTAAAAATTTGACCATAAGAGTGTATTATACTTCAAATGTTTTAAGGATTAAATCATGGCGTGTAAATTTTGCCCTAAGATCAGAAAAACAGATTGGATTTTTATTTTAATCGCCGCTTTAGGCTTTTATGCAGTCAATAAACTAGGGTATGCGCCCAAATTCAATACCCACACTTCAAAGCTTTCACGCTCTATTGAAAAGCCTGACAATATGACTGAAGAAGAAAGGAAAAAGCACTTTATTGAGTTGCAAAAAGAATGCTTACTCCATAAAGACAAGAAGGCATGCGAAGAGGTTTTTTAGATTGCATTTGTTGTTTTTTGTGCTTTTAGGGTCATTGTAGTTTTATACGCCCTTTTTGTTTGTAAAAAGGCTTTTTTTAGCGGTGGTTTTTAGTTATTCTAACAACCCCAAACACCCCAAAATTCAAGCACTCTTAAGCTAAGTCTAAGTCTACTATAATCAAAGGATTTTAAAGGGAACTTAAAATCGTATTTATATTTGAGAATTTGATAAAAATATTAAAGGAAAATATATCATGAAAGCCTTTGTGGTTGATTTAGATGAAAGAGAAAATTGTGAAGTTTTATGCAAGTTTCATTTTGACAGAGAGGGGAAAAATAAGCTTAAATACGCTTATTACGACAATCAAGCTGTTTCTAAACATGCATGAGGTAGCCAATAAGATTAAAACTCTCATTCAAAAGAGTCTAAAAAATAATGAACACACTTTGCTAAATCGCAATGAAATTAAAGAAGCCTTTTTTAATCCCTTACAAGAGCGATTAAATAAAACTAAGGTTTTTCTTTCTCATTCGCATATTGACATGGAAAATAATGATTTTTTAGGCGTTAAAAATATCAAGTCCTTTTTAGAACCATCCGATCGTTCTAATTTAATATTTATAGACTCTCTCTTTTGGGATTATAAAAATGATATTCTAAAAGAAATAAAAAAATATCATATTGATATAAGCAAGATTAAAGACGCTTTCACGCTCATTCTCAGAGAATCTTTAGAAAACATGATCAAAAAATGCCCCTATTTCGTGTTTTTACAGAGTAAGAATAGTGTTTCTAATCAAGGGCTATTGCGCAATCAAGATCTATTAAAAATCACTTATTCCGCATGGATTTATAAAGAATTAAAAATCGCTAACACTTTCATAGCTGACACCACCATAAAAGAATCACACATTAAAGCCATGCGTATTTCTTACGATATCACAAACTTATTAAGGAGGTTTAAACCTATCTCTCTTAATGGTTTGTGTAATGAAATTTTCTCAACTTTATTATAAAGGATCTAGAATGAAAACTTATCAAAAATTACTGGGCACGAGCTGTTTGGCGCTGTATTTAGTGGGCTGTGTGGGTGGCGGTAGCGCTGAATCGCCGATTGAGATGAGTATGAATAGCAAGGGAGAGTTTCAAATCGACTCCAAAGCAGATAGCGTTACTATTCAAGGCGTGAAGCTTAATAGAGGTAATTGTGCTGTTAATTTTGTTCCAGTAAGAGAGGCGGTTCAAATGGGTGTTTTAAGTCAAATTACTCCAATTTCTATGCAAGATTTTAAAGATATGGCAAGCGTTTATAAAGAATTTGATCAAAAGGAAAAGGTGGCAAACATAGAAAATAAAATTTCTCAATTAGAACAAAAGGGTTTGATGATGGAGCCTCAAATCCTTAAATTTGGAGAAAGTTTAAAAGGTATTTCTCAAGGGTGCAATATTATTATAGAAGCAGAAATACAGACCAACAAAGGCTCCTAGACTTTCAACTTTAACAGATAAATTGGGCAAATATGGACAATCATAACCCCACAGACAGAGAAAAAGAAAGAGCAAAAATCCTTATAGAAGAGCTTAAAATCTTGCAAGGCGTTATCAATAGAATGGCGCAAAATTCTTTAGAGTGCAAGAAATGGACACTCGCGCTCGCTGTGGGTGTCTTATCCCTTAAAATAGAAGCGATTTCTAATTCTTATGGGTTATGCGTTTTAGGGGTGCTACTTCTATGTTTTTGGTTTTTAGACGCTTATTATCTCACGCAAGAAAGGTCTCATTCAGGGAGCAATACCAATGGCTGATAGAAAACAGGCTTAAAACCGATGCAAGGTTATTTGAAGTCTTTCCTGCTCATCAAACTTGCCAATTAACGCAATTCTTATCTGCCATGCGTTCGCGTAGCCTTTTCCCCTATTGGGTGTTAGGTCTTTGTTTGGTAGGCTATGGTTTGTTTTTAATTCTGTTTTAATGAAGCACTGGCTATAAAACAACTTGACTCCAATCAAACAACAACTTTTAAAGCGTTTTAGAATTTAGGGTATCGCAAAATAACCCCTACTCCCTTATGATTTTCACTATAATTATAAAACTTTAGACAAAAAAGCAAGATCTAAGAAACCAATACAAACAAACTAAACACATTAAACATTAAATATAAAGACACTAACAACTAAAAATATAAGTATTAAGAAATAACAAACAATAAGCGAGTAAATATTAAAAACAAT
>NZ_CBOO010000029.1:0-3748 GCF_000476015.1 Helicobacter pylori SA37A
AAAAACAAGAGAATACAGAAAACCTAAGCCTGTTAATAAGCCACAAGAGAGTTTTAACATTATCTTAGCCTTTGATAATGATATTAAGGGTAAAGAATATAGAGAAAAATGCGAGGGCATTTTATACGCTCTTACACAGCAATTCCCTACTATTTACAAGCCTTTTTCAAAAGATTGTAATGATGATTTGAAATTAGCACACATTATAGAAAATAAGGCGATTAACATTGACACTATGGCGGAGTTTTTAGAAAGCTCTTTAGAAAAATTAAAAGACAACTACACTTCAACACAAGAAAAGGAAAATATCATGGATAAATTAGAACAAATTGATAGCATTAAGCCCTTTAATGAAAGGCTTAAGGGCATTTTAGAAAATGCTAAAGAAAATTTACAGACACAGAGTTATACTAAGGGGAGGGGGAGATAATGCAAGGCAATAATCTAAGTATTTATGAAACGATTTTATCGCTATTTAGCGACCCAACAAAAAAAATATTTTACAGCATAGCAACTCAAACAGCAGAAGCTTTAAAAGCTCAAATGATAATTAATGCTGTTTTGGTAATTTTATTTATGATATGGGCTTATAGGCGAGTGAAAGAGGGCGATATATTTCAGTTTAAAACCGCTATGGGCGTGGTTGTATTTATCGTGTTTATGGGAGTTTTAAATTGGGCAATGGATAATCCAACAACTTACATGAATATGCTTAAAGACACCATTTTTTACCCTTCTAATAAACTCACTGAGATTATCACAAACAGCATGTCTTCATTGCAAATAGGCAATAATAATTTAACTTTAGGCTCATTGATAGATAAGTCCTACTATTCCATAATACAATTATACAAAGAAGTATTTAGCGATTTAGGCTGGAAGACATTTTTTACTATGTTTCCTATGCTAATCATTTTTCTTTTGTTAGTCCTAGCTCAAATTCTTTTAATTGGACTAATTTTAATCATTGTTTTAATCACTCTTGTTGAAACTCTTACATGGCTATCATTGGGCTTTGCAGTTTTACCACTAGCACTATTCCCCCAAACTAAAGGCATGTTATTTAGCTACCTTAAAAAACTCATTTCCCTTACTTTTTACCAACCTTGTATTATGGTAGTAGCCTTTTTAAATTTTTCAATGATAGAAAGCATTACTTTAAAAATTCCTACCAAAGCAGAAATAATCAATGGGTTTTACAACAAAGGACATATAATTGACCAAATGATAGAAAATGGCTCAAGTCAAGCAATCAATAATTTTCAAAATGCTATGGGAGCTTATACTAGCGTGTTAGGATTTTTTATTATCTTAATTTTAGGCTCTGTGATTTGTTTCTTTCTCATCAAACGAGTGCCTGATTTTATCAATAATATCTTTGGCACAAGCGGAGGTGTAGGAGCAGTAACAGAAATGATGCAAAAAATCGGTATGACAATAGGCGGAGCTGTAGTAGGAGGCTCTATGGTTATGGTAGCTAATCAAATGAAACAAGCTTATCAAAATGCTGGGGGCGGATTAGCAGGGCTTCAAGCTGGAGCCAAAGCTTTTGGGCTTGGAGCAATCAGTGGAGGGGCAAGTGCTATGGCAAATCACAGGAGTGTTAAAGCTGGGGTGAAACACTTTGTAGCAAGTGTTAAAAATGGATTTGATAATAATAGATGAAGGGTTTAACAATGAAAAAATTAGTTTTTAGCATGCTTTTATGTTGTAAAAGCGTGTTTGCAGAGGGGGAAACCCCCTTGATTGTCAATGACCCAGAACTCCATGCTGGTCAAGCCACTGTGATAGGTAAAATGGTAGATAGCATTAAAAAGTATGAAGAGATTATCTCTAAAGCTCAAGCTCAAATCAATCAGTTGCAAAAAGTCAATAACATGATAAATACAACTAATTCTTTGATTAGTGGTAGTGCCATTACTTTAGCCAATCCCATGCAAGTGATACAAAACGCTCAGTATCAAATAGAGAGCATTAGATACAACTATGAGAATTTAAAGCAAAGCATAGAAAATTGGAACGCACAAAATTTGTTAAGAAACAAATACTTACAGCAACAATGCCCTTTTTTCAATTTTAACAAATTGACTAATAAAAAAATTGTCAATTTAAGCAATCTTAACAATGCTATTACAAAAACAGGAGAACAAACCACTCGCATGAGAGATATGCAAAATTTAATCCAAGCCCTAAGTAGCAGTGGCTATGAAAACATGCAATCTCTTGTGGGGCAATTAAGTGGCAGGGATATGGGATTGATTTTGTGTGAAGAGCTAATCAAAGATGAAAATCAAGCAAGGTATAACCAACTATCAGCAGAAGCTAGTTTGGATATTCTAAATGGTAATTATCAAGCATATAAAATGAAAATGTTTCAACAAGATGCAATGAAATTAACAGAAAGGATAAAAAAACAACAAGAAATTCAAGCAAGAGCAGATTATCTAAAATACAGACTAGCCGATATTCAGCAAGATTTAGGCGTAACTAATCCAAGTGCAAATCACAATAAACAAGGAATAAAATATTGTAAGGAAAACAAAGAAAATGGCACTTGCACACCATTAGCCCTAGAAAAAACTCGCCTAGATAACGACTTAGAGCAAGAAATCCAAACACTCACGCAAGATTTAAGTAAAGCCCCTAATAAAGACGCTCAAAGCCAAGCCTACGCAAATTTTAATCAAAGGATTAAATTACTCACTGTGAAATATCTTAAAGAGATTACTAATCAAATGCTCTTTTTAAATCAAACTATGGCAATGCAAAGCGAGATTATAGCGGACATGTATCAAACAGACTATGGGTTTGGCACAGGCTTAAAAGGAACAAAATCAACGCAATACCAAACAAGAGAGCAAATTTTAGGTAAAGTCAAGACAAACAAATTTGGTTTTCCAGAGATTACTTCTGATTGAAAATTAAGGCTGTCTAACAGCCTTTTTTATTTCTAATTTAGGGTGCATTATAGCAAGACTTGCAGCTTTTGAAAGGCATTCATTGTCAGCTTGATTTTGTTCGTTTTCAAATTTTTCTTCAAAGTGTGAGCCACTATAAGTCCACCATTTAGGTTTTGTGTCTCCATAGGCACTATAAAAAGCATTGCTATAACACGATATTTTACCATCTTCGCTTTTGCTACAACGATTTTTTTTAAGAAAATTACTTTCCGCTTTTTTACGGCTTTCTCTAACATAGTTTCTACAAGCAACTAGCCACTCTTCATCTTTTTTAATTTGCTCATTTCTTTCATCTACTATTTTCTGTAATTCTTGTTCTTTTTTAGATAGCTGCTTTTTATTAACACAAGAAAGAAAGGCAGTTTTCCATTCTTGTGGAAGATTTTTTGATAAATTCCAACCATTATTCAAATATTTAGAACCATCAATTTGAGAGTTACAATCAATGGCGTATTCTTTTTTAATATTGCTTTTAGATTTGCTGATATAGTCAATTAAGTCGGTATCCGTGAATAAAGGTTTCGCCATTAAGGGAGTAGCAATACCTAGCAACGCTCCAGCTAATAACCCTATCCTTAAAATCTTATTCAAACCTTTTAATCTAATCATTTTTATTCCTTTTGATTGAAACTTAATAATTTCACTCATCATTATAACATAAAGTTTTAAAAATATATCAATAATAATCAAGTATTTAGTTATTTTATCAGTATTAAGTTAGTTTTGATTATTTGAATTATTGATTAAATATATTCTTAACAAATAATAATAATCTCTTATAGCTCATG
>NZ_CBOO010000030.1:0-3625 GCF_000476015.1 Helicobacter pylori SA37A
CGCTTATTTCGTTGTTAGCGTTCGTTTTGGCTTGCGTGATCGCTTCAAGGCTTTGCGTTTTGTTCTCTGTGATTTGATGGTTAGCGTTATCTCGTGCCTGGTTTAAAAAGATTTGATAGCTCGTTAAAAGCCTGGTTGTGGCTTCTATAATTTGATTTTCTAGCTTTTTAACTTCGCTTTTGATGTTTTCAGTGTTAGCGTTTAAAGTGTTGGTTACTTCTTGCTCGTTAGCGTGCATGCTCGTATTAAACTCGCTAAAAAAGCGCTCGTATTCTTTCATTTTATTTTTTAAGCTCTCGCCGGCGCTAGTAAGCCATTCAATGGAGTTTCTTAAACTGCTATCAATTTCGTTCGCGTTTTTGAAAAAATCTAAGCTTAAAAGCACTTCTAAAATCCTAACAATCCCTTTAAGGCTTAGTTTTATTTGATCGGTAAAAAGCGCGTTACTTTTTAAAGCGCTCTGTAATTGCTTTAAAAGCTCGTTAGTGATTTCTTTAACCTGTGGCTGTTCGCTTATTTCTAAAGCGCTATTAGGGAGATTAGGGTAATTCATTTTTTAATCCTTATTTAATTTTTTTGTGGTAGGATTAGGATTATCAAGGTTTAGGGGATTAGTATCTTTCCCCTTGTAATTTGGTGCTAAAGGCGACTCAATTAGCCCATTCCTTGATTTATCTATTTCATAACTTGTAATAACCCACCTATTATTTAAAGTTTCTCCTTTCCAACTATCATTCAAACCCACTCTTTGATTTTTAAACTCAATACTTAAACGCCCTAAATCATCTTTTGATAGTTTTCCATTGCTGATTATGTTAGGGATATTGTTAATTATTTCTAATGCGTATTTTTTAGCTTCTTCTTTACTCATGCCTTTGTCTATTGCATCGCTTTCCCTACGACTAAATATATGTTCTAACCCGTAATCTTTATTACCCCAAACTAAATCAATATCCCCTAAACCTTCTTTATAAAACGCTCCCGCTACAAAACCTTTTTTAGTTTCTAATAGCTTGTTAATCGCTCCTAATCCATCACCTTTAAACTCGCTATAATTCTCTCCCCACTCGCTAGGCGTGTCAAGCTTTGGTTTTTTACTCCCTTTCTCGCTCTCTTTTTGCATGTCCTTAACGGCTTCTATCAAGCGTTTTAAGGTAGGGTTATTTTCGTTTGGCTCTCTATTGACCATTAAGAGGTAATGCGTGAAGTCGTAAATATCAATGTCCTTAAACTCTTTACTATCAGGGTTAAACATATCCTTTGTAACATCTGCGATCTTAAATTCTTTCAAGCCTTTTTTAATGTTATCGCTTCTTAACGCTTCAAATAACGCTTTACTAGGATCATCAAACCTCGCAAAGCGTGCTATTGCTCCTCCTAAAATCTCGCTAATGTCGCTTGTAGTTTGATCGCTCTTTTCAAACATCTCTAAAGAACTCGTTTTATAGAATTTTTCGCTCAAATCTTTTAAGCTCTCGCTCGTGGTTTGGTAATTCTTTAAATTGGCAAAACTGCGATCCAAAATATCGCTCAAGTAAGCGTTTAAACTCACCTTAGGGAAATTCATGTCATGAATTAAATTATGAAAACTCCCAGCGTTATCTACAAACATCTCTTTAACTTTTTCATAGCTTTTTATATCATTTGAAAATTCTTTCTGCCAACGATTAAGTAACTCTATCCCTTGGGTTTTGGTCCTTGGCATGTTGAACATTAAAAGCGCTAAATTACTATCGCCTACATTAGGATGAGTGGCTTTATCAAAATTAAGATTTTTAGCGACAATGTTTTTTAAGGAGTAAATGCTATCAGCGTCTAATTTCTTTTCTAATTCTTTCAATTTCGCTTCGTAATGGCTTAAAACCGCTATCGCATGATCGCTTTCGCTGTTAAATCTTCCTTGATTGCTTGAAGCCGCTAAATTGTTGATCTCGGTGTTGTTTAGGCGGTTGTGTGGCACTCGCACTAACAATTCGTCAGGCTTTAAGTCTATTTGATAGTATTCCTTGATCGCTTTGTGGTAAATGTATCTACTTTTTGGCGTGAAGTTCAGCATGCCTTGGATGCGGTGGTTGCCTGCGATCACTTGCCCGTCGTGTAAGATGATCGGTAAATCTTCAAACCCTCCGCTCCCAAATATCTTTTTAGGATCAAAATTTTGTGCAATGCTTTTAATCTGTTCTTCGTTCATGTCCGTTCTCTTTTGCGTCCCGCCTGTGGTAAAACTCGGTTTTAAATCTTTAGCTTTCACGATCGCATAATCTAGATCGTAAATCTCTCGTTCGTTTAGCCTTACTCGGCTTTTGGGGATCTGCGCTTGTATCTCTGTAGGTATATCCTCTCCTACTTCTATTTTAGTCTGGCTTTCAATGTTGCCTGCATTGCCTCGCTCGTGTTCTAATTTCTTTTTTAGGGCTTCCTTGCGTTTTAATTCTTGCTCTTTAGCTTTTAAAAATTCTTGTTCGCTTTGTTCTTGCTCTCTTTGTAATTTCGCTAACTTTTCGGCGTTGGCTTGCTCTAAAGGGCTTAAATGGGTAGGTTTTGGTGTGGTTTCGTTTAAATTTTCGCTTGTTTTTAATAAATCCTCTTGACTGGTTAAAGGTTTTTGAGTAGGATTATCTGTAGCACCACCATGGGAACTCAACCCATGGGGCACCTTCGCGTTAGCGTCGAGTGAGGTGCTTGAAAACTTCTTATAAGCGTTATTATCCTTATAATCTCCGTTACTTTTGAACATCGTTTTTAAAACTAATTCATTTTTCTTATTGACCGCTTGCTCCACGACTACCGCATAGCCGTTGATTTGTTTAAACGCCGTTATAGCTTCTTTATCGTATTTGTCTATAGTCCTAAGGATTGCATCAGCGTTATTAATGATATATCTATAATTCGCTATATCCTCGTAAGTGATAGGGATTTCTCCATTTTTGACATTAACAGAATTAACGCCATGCCTTTTGAGTATGTGAGAGATAGCATCATGATCTAAACTCGCTCTTATGTTTTCAGGGTGCTTAAAGTTAGCGTCTTTTAAAAGTTCTAATTCTTTGTTAGAGGCTTTTTCTATAATCATTTTTTTGTTGTTCTTGTGTAAAAATTCAACGATTTCAGGGTTTAAATTATTCACTCCAAAAGTGATCGCATCTCTCCCGCTTGTGGGGATTTTGGCGTTATTTAATAGCTCTTTGATTTGCTCGTTAGTGAGTTTTTCATTAGAAAAATCAAACGCTTTTGCTTTGATTTCTTCGCTCGCTTGCTTGACTCCATTAGTAAGCTCTTCAATGATTTTAAGCGTGTTGTTGCTGAATTTAGCGTTTTGTGCGCTTAATTCTAAATTCTTACTAAATTCGCTTATAGAGTGGCTTCTTTCAAGCGCTCTTTTAATGTGATACTTCAAGGCTGCGCCTGCGGTGGCTTCGTTTAGCGCTTTGGGTAATTTCACGCCTAAAATGCGATCGGGCGCGTTGCGATATATTGTCCCTAAAGTGAATTTAGTCCATTGGTATTTTAACGCTCCGCTTAAAGTGGTCGCTAAACCTTGGCTTAAATTTTTCGTTGTGGCTGGCTTTAGGCTTTCGGCGATCTTAGCGTCGTTTTTAAAAAGCTTATGAAAACCGCTCGCTAT
>NZ_CBOO010000031.1:0-2861 GCF_000476015.1 Helicobacter pylori SA37A
TGTTTTACTTGCTTGTGTTTGTTATTTCTTATCTTATTGCGTTTTAATTTTTATGTCTTAATCGTTTGTTTTTTTACTGCTTATGACTTTTGCTTGTTTTTTAATGTTTAATGTTTAATGTTTAATGATTTTAATCGCTTGATTTGGATTTTTACTGCTTATGGCTTTTGTTGTTTCGCCTTGTTTTTCTTGTGTTTGAGTTTTGTTTTTGGTGTTTTTGGTGGGTCTGAGCTGATTATGAATGCGTTTGGATTTGAAAACTCTGTTCTTATCAAGTATTGGTGTTTAAAGCCTTATTTTTATAGTTTGAAGTTTTATAATTATAGTTATAGTGAAATTCATAAGGGGGTGGGGATTATTTTTGATTTTTAATGCCCTATATTTCTAGAGTTTTAAACGCTCAAGGATTTGAGTTTTAATTTCTTCGGATCTAATTGAACAAGTTGTTGGCGTTCAAAATTGCGTGCCTGAAAATCAATGCAATAACTCAAAAATAATAGAATCGTTTTCATAGGGGGCAACTAGGTGCATGCCCGAATAATGGAATTGAGCACAAGAAAGCGCAATAAATGCGCTGTAGGGTTTTAATAAGGGATTTCTATTGTGTGGATTGAGTTTGATAACACCTCCAAAAGCAATTGTTTTTATATTTTTGTTTTATCTCATTTTCTTCATTTATAATGTGGTTTTTATGCGAAAGGTATTTTTTGCCTTTTTTATTTTTTGTTGTTTGTGGGAATACTAAGAAAAAGTCCTTGTTTTCATAGATGACAAAATAAGGGCGTTCTTCTTGTTGCTCATGCCCTTTATTATGTCTGTTTTTATAATAAATATCCATGTTAATAACTCCTTATTCAAAAGCCCTATTTTACTGAACTTATTGGATAAAACCTGCTTAAGTTAAATTGATCTCATTCTATTATAAAATATAAAAAACCAAATCTTAAAGGAAAATCATGCAAGAAGATCAAATCACATGCCCCAAGTGCCAAACGCTCATTGATGTGAGAGAAGTGCTATACAAACAGATTGAGTTAGAAAATCAAAATAAGTTTTTAGCCCAACAAAAAGAGTTTGAAAAAGAGGTGAATGAAAAAAGAGCGCAGTATCAAAGCTATTTCAAAAATTTAGAGCAAAAAGAAGAGGCCCTAAAAGAGCGAGAGAAAGAGCAAAAGGCCAAATTTGATGAGGCGGTCAAACAAGCGAGCGCTTTAGCCTTGCAAGATGAAAGGGCTAAAATCATTGAAGAAGCCAGGAAAAACGCTTTTTTAGAGCAGCAAAAGGGCTTGGAATTGTTGCAAAAAGAATTAGACGAGAAGTCCAAACAAGTCCAGGAATTGCACCAAAAAGAAGCGGAAATTGAAAGGCTCAAAAGAGAAAATAACGAAGCAGAGAGCCGATTGAAGGCTGAAAATGAAAAAAAATTGAATGAAAAATTGGATCTGGAAAGGGAAAAAATAGAAAAAGCCTTGCATGAAAAAAATGAATTGAAATTCAAGCAGCAAGAAGAGCAATTAGAAATGTTAAGGAATGAGTTGAAAAACGCTCAAAGAAAGGCGGAGTTAAGCTCGCAGCAATTCCAAGGCGAGGTGCAAGAATTAGCGATTGAAGAGTTTTTGAGGCAAAAATTCCCCCTAGATAGTGTTGAAGAAATCAAAAAAGGGCAAAGAGGGGGCGATTGCATTCAAGTGGTGCACACTAGGGAATTTCAAAATTGCGGGAAAATTTATTATGAGAGCAAACGCACTAAAGAATTTCAAAAAGCTTGGGTGGAAAAGCTTAAAAGCGACATGCGAGAGATTGGGGCTGATGTGGGGGTCATTGTGAGCGAAGCGCTGCCTAAAGAGATGGAGAGGATGGGGTTATTTGAAGGGGTGTGGGTGTGTTCGTTTGAAGAGTTTAAGGGGTTGAGCGCGGTGTTAAGAGAGGGGGTTATTCAAGTGAGTTTGGCTAAAAAAAGTCAGGAAAATAAGGGCGATAAAGTGAATCTGCTCTATCATTATTTGACAAGCTCTGAATTTTCTATGCAAGTGAATGCGATTATAGAGGGGTTTGAGCAATTGAGAGCGGATTTAGAAAGCGAAAAACGCGCGATGAATAGGATTTGGAAAAGCAGGGAAAAGCAAATTGACAAAGTGTTTGAGGGCACGATTAACATGTATGGCTCTATCAAGGGCATTGCGGGTAATGCGATAGGGCAAGTGAAAGCGCTAGAGCTTGGGTATGATGGGAGAGAATTGGAGGATTAGTCTTTGTGGTACATTTTGAGATAATATTGTGAATTAGGAGTGAGCGTGAATAGTAATGGCAATAAAGACAAACAACAGCAGAATGTAAGCAGTGGGATTTCTCAAATCTCATTAAAAAAGGTGGCAACTTTTGATGAAAATGGGGCGAGTTTTAAGGATTTAAATTCTATCAATTTAATTTATGGGGCTAATGGGAGCGGTAAGACAACCACTTCTAGTTTTTTAAAAAATCTAGCTGAAAATGGGATTGAAGACAAGTTCGCTAATAGTAAAATAGAGTGGTATAACAGTGAGGATTTAAAGATTGAAGTTTATAACAAGCAATTTAAAGAAGAGCAATTTAGAAACTCTCAAGTTAAAGGCATTTTTACGCTCGGTAAAAAAACAAACGAGAATTTAGAAAAAATTGAAATCAAGAAAGAATCAATAAACAAAGAGAATGAAAAGAAAATAAAAAATGAAGCAAGCTTGCAAGTTTTAACACAAAAAAAGGAAAAGGAAGAAAAGGATTTTGCTGATAGGTGTTGGGAAAAACTTTATAAGAAAAATGAAGAGGATTTTAAAGAAACGCTAGAAGGCTTTAAGCGTAAAGAGAAGTTTAAAGAAAAAATC
>NZ_CBOO010000032.1:0-2132 GCF_000476015.1 Helicobacter pylori SA37A
ATTTAAGCAAACCTTAAGCTTTCTATGACTATAATTTCATTTCCTTGTTTCAGCAAGGGCTTTTAAAAAGCCGCTTGATACCTTACAAGGATAGCTATTTAAAGCAAACGATCTTTGAAAACTAAGCAAATTGATAGAAGTTCTTTTTAAAGGGATATTCTAAATGATTTAAGGATGACTTATTATAAAAAGAGTGAGAGTTTCAATGACTTTTATTCTTTGATAAGGAATTCTTATCCAACGAGTGCTAATCAATTTCATTGGTTATGATGATTATATCATTATGATTAATGACTGAATGGCATGAGAGTATTTTAAGGTTAGCGTTTGGCTAAACCTTTTTAAAAAGTTTCTTTCTGTTTTGTTGTTGTAATACTTAAGAACACAACCCGTTTTATTCAATAAAGTCTAAAACGAGTTCTTGTGATACGCTAAAGCTATTGTTAGAAATAATGATAGCCTATCAAAAAACAAAAGAGCTTTAGGACAAACACTTTTATGGAGAGTTTGATCCTGGCTCAGAGTGAACGCTGGCGGCGTGCCTAATACATGCAAGTCGAACGATGAAGCTTCTAGCTTGCTAGAATGCTGATTAGTGGCGCACGGGTGAGTAACGCATAGGTCATGTGCCTCTTAGTTTGGGATAGCCATTGGAAACGATGATTAATACTAGATACTCCCTACGGGGGAAAGATTTATCGCTAAGAGATCAGCCTATGTCCTATCAGCTTGTTGGTAAGGTAATGGCTTACCAAGGCTATGACGGGTATCCGGCCTGAGAGGGTGAACGGACACACTGGAACTGAGACACGGTCCAGACTCCTACGGGAGGCAGCAGTAGGGAATATTGCTCAATGGGGGAAACCCTGAAGCAGCAACGCCGCGTGGAGGATGAAGGTTTTAGGATTGTAAACTCCTTTTGTTAGAGAAGATAATGACGGTATCTAACGAATAAGCACCGGCTAACTCCGTGCCAGCAGCCGCGGTAATACGGAGGGTGCAAGCGTTACTCGGAATCACTGGGCGTAAAGAGCGCGTAGGCGGGATAGTCAGTCAGGTGTGAAATCCTATGGCTTAACCATAGAACTGCATTTGAAACTACTATTCTAGAGTGTGGGAGAGGTAGGTGGAATTCTTGGTGTAGGGGTAAAATCCGTAGAGATCAAGAGGAATACTCATTGCGAAGGCGACCTGCTGGAACATTACTGACGCTGATTGCGCGAAAGCGTGGGGAGCAAACAGGATTAGATACCCTGGTAGTCCACGCCCTAAACGATGGATGCTAGTTGTTGGAGGGCTTAGTCTCTCCAGTAATGCAGCTAACGCATTAAGCATCCCGCCTGGGGAGTACGGTCGCAAGATTAAAACTCAAAGGAATAGACGGGGACCCGCACAAGCGGTGGAGCATGTGGTTTAATTCGAAGATACACGAAGAACCTTACCTAGGCTTGACATTGAGAGAATCCGCTAGAAATAGTGGAGTGTCTGGCTTGCCAGACCTTGAAAACAGGTGCTGCACGGCTGTCGTCAGCTCGTGTCGTGAGATGTTGGGTTAAGTCCCGCAACGAGCGCAACCCCCTTTCTTAGTTGCTAACAGGTTATGCTGAGAACTCTAAGGATACTGCCTCCGTAAGGAGGAGGAAGGTGGGGACGACGTCAAGTCATCATGGCCCTTACGCCTAGGGCTACACACGTGCTACAATGGGGTGCACAAAGAGAAGCAATACTGCGAAGTGGAGCCAATCTTCAAAACACCTCTCAGTTCGGATTGTAGGCTGCAACTCGCCTGCATGAAGCTGGAATCGCTAGTAATCGCAAATCAGCCATGTTGCGGTGAATACGTTCCCGGGTCTTGTACTCACCGCCCGTCACACCATGGGAGTTGTGTTTGCCTTAAGTCAGGATGCTAAATTGGCTACTGCCCACGGCACACACAGCGACTGGGGTGAAGTCGTAACAAGGTAACCGTAGGTGAACCTGCGGTTGGATCACCTCCTTTCTAGAGAAAAGCTTTTAACATTCGCTTGTTAAAAGCCAAAGAGTATTACCTGACAAAAGAACTTCTTGTTGCTTAGTTTTGAAAGATTGGGCTTATTCTTTCTTTTTTACTTCTTGATTTTGTTTAAATCTTG
>NZ_CBOO010000033.1:0-1969 GCF_000476015.1 Helicobacter pylori SA37A
AAAAGGAGAAAACATGAAAATCAAAAAATCCCTCTTGCTCTCTCTTTCTCTCATGCTCTCATTATCAAGGGCTGAAGACGATGGATTTTACATGAGCGTGGGCTATCAAATCGGCGAAGCGGTTCAAAAAGTGAAAAACACTGGAGCATTGCAAAATCTTGCGGACAGATACGATAATTTAAACAACCTTTTAAACCAATACAATTACTTAAATTCGCTAGTCAATCTAGCCAGCACGCCTAGCGCAATCACCGGTGCGATCAACAATTTAAGCTCAAGCGCGATTAATCTCACTAGCGGCACCACCACTTCCCCAGCCTATCAAGCTGTGGCTTTAGCGCTCAATGCCGCTGTGGGCATGTGGCAAGTCATAGCCTTTGGCATTAGCTGTGGTCCTGGCCCTAATCTTGGTCCAGAACATTTAGAGAATGGAGGCGTTCGAACATTTGATAACACGCCAAACTACAGCTACAACACCGGTAGCGGAACGACCACCACCAATTGCAATGGAGCGAGCAATGTAGGGCCTAATGGCATTCTATCTAGCAGCGAATACCAAGTTCTCAACACCGCTTATCAAACTATCCAAACCGCTCTAAACCAAAGTCAAGGGGGCGGTATGCCTGCCTTGAATGGATCCAAAAAAATGGTAGTCAGTATCAATCAAACTTTCACAAAAAACCCTACAACAGAATACACTTATGCAAATGGAAGCGGCAATTATTATTCAGGCGGATCTTCAATCCCAATTCAGCTAAAAATTAGCAGCGTCAATGACGCTGAAAACCTTTTGCAACAAGCCGCTACTATCATCAATGTCCTTACCACTCAAAACCCGCATGTGAATGGTGGCGGTGGGGCATGGGGGTTTAGCGGTCAGACCGGGACTGTGATGGATATTTTTGGCGATAGCTTTAACGCTATTAACGAGATGATTAAAAACGCTCAAACCGCCCTAGAAAAAACCCAACAACTCAACGCTAATGAAAACACCCAAATCACGCAACCAGACAATTTCAACCCCTACACTTCTAAAGACACACAATTCGCTCAAGAAATGCTCAACAGAGCGAACGCTCAAGCAGAGATTTTAAGTCTAGCCCAACAAGTAGCGAACAATTTCCACAGCATTCAAGGGCCTATCCAACAAGATCTAGAAGAATGCACCGCAGGATCGGCTGGCGTGATTAACGACAACACTTACGGTTCAGGTTGCGCGTTTGTGAAAGAGACTCTCAATTCTTTAGAGCAACACACCGCTTACTATGGCAACCAGGTCAATCAAGAAAAAGCTTTGGCTCAAACCATTTTGAATTTTAAAGAAGCCCTTAGTGCTTTAAACAAAGACTCAACAGCGATCAATAGCAATCTCTCTCATTTGCCTAACGCCAAGTCCCTCCAAAACATGACGCATGCAACTCAAAACCCTAATTCCCCAGAAGGTTTGCTCACTTATTCTTTGGATACCAACAAATACAACCAATTCCAAACCATCGCACAAGAATTAGGCAAAAACCCCTTTAGGCGTATCGGCGTGATTGACTATCAAAACAACAACGGCGCGATGAATGGCATTGGCGTGCAAGTGGGCTACAAACAATTCTTTGGTAAAAAGAGAAGGTGTGGGTTAAGGTATTACGGCTTTTTTGACTACAACCATGCGTTCATCAAATCCAATTTCTTCAATTCCGCCTCTGATGTGTGGACTTATGGCGTGGGCATGGACGCTCTTTATAACTTCATCAACGACAAAAACACCAATTTCTTAGGCAAAAACAACAAGCTTTCTGTGGGGCTTTTTGGAGGTTTTGCGTTAGCCGGGACTTCGTGGCTTAATTCTGAATTTGTGAATTTGAACATGGTGGGTAATATCTATAGCGCTAAGATGAATGTCGCTAACTTCCAATTTTTATTCAACTTAGGCTTGAGAATGAATCTCGCCAGACCTAAGAAAAAAGACAGCGATCAT
>NZ_CBOO010000034.1:0-1877 GCF_000476015.1 Helicobacter pylori SA37A
AAACTTTTTTGAAAGCATAGAGCAGGGGAAATTCTTTAAAAAAATGGGTATTATCAATTTAACTGATAATGACTTTTTTGCATGGTATATTAAAGAAGAATTCACTACCCCATTGAAAAACGCTCTACAAAAACTACTTTTCAAAGTTTGCGCTTATGAAGATATAGAATTTCTTAACCACCAATCCATGTTAGATCTATTTAAAGAACTCTATCTTAACTTCATTCCTAAAGTTGTTAGGCATAGTTTTGGGGAATATTACACGCCCTATTATTTGGCTGAACGAACCTTGATGTGCGCCATTAAAGGTAAAGACAATTTACAAAACAAAAGCTTCATTGATCCTAATTGTGGGAGTGGGACTTTCTTGTGTGCCTTTATTAACTACAAACACAGAAATTTAGAAAAAAAAATAGACTTTAAAACAATGACACAAGGTATTGTAGGTATTGATATTAACCCTATAGCTGTGTTAATGGCTAGAGCTAATATGCTCATTTTTGGGTTAAAGCATTGCCATTTTGATTTGAATGTTGCCTATGAAATTCCTATCTATTTAGCAGATAGTTTGTATGTTCCTCAAACAGTAATGATTGATCATACAGAATGCCTGTATTACAAGCTTTACACAGCAGGTTTGCAACAAGTTTTTGATACGAGCTTCATAGAAATCACTTTACCCAAAAAACTTGTTTTAAAGCCTGATTTTTTAGAAATTATCAATCATGTAGAAAAGGCGCTTATCAACCTAGACAAACAAAGGGCTTTAGAAATATTAGAAGAAGAAAGTGCCGATATTTTAAAAAGCAAAGCTTTAAACGAAAAAGTCTCACAAAGCCTTGATAACTTAATCGCATTTGAAAAAAAAGGACTCAATTCTATATGGCTTAAGATTTTTTCTAGTTATTTCAAGGTGGCTATCTATGACAAATTTGATTTTATTGTGGGGAATCCTGCATGGGTGCAATGGAGCGTGTTGCCTGAAACTTACAGAAAAAATGTCAAAGAAAACATAAGGCTTAATGGGTTGTTTTCTAGAGACAAAAATGTAGGGGGAAACAATCTCAATATTTGCGCCTTAATTGCTAATAAAAGCATAGAGAGATGGCTCAAAGATGATGGGGCGTTTTGTTTTTTAATGCCCAAGTCTATTCTTTTCAACAAGTCTTTTGAGGGGTTTAGGGATTTAAGGATTAATTTATTTGAACAAGTTTATTTCAATGAAATTTTAGATTTTTCTAAAGGAGGCGAAATATTTGAGGGTGTAGGGCTAGATTTTTGCGCATTTAAAATCACTAAACAGCCTTTAAAAAATAAAGACATAGTGCCATTGTTAGAATACGAACGACTGCCTAATCAATATAATCTTAACGCCAATTTAGAATGGGATAAAGTCAAAGAAAGTTTTAGGTGCCATGAAAATTATGCGCTAGCTTTAAACACAGAAGTGAATAACAATTTTTTGATTACTAGCAGTTTGCAAAGGGCTGAATTTTTAAAAACCAAATTAGGTATGTGCGAATACACCTTTAGAAAAGGCGTGAGTGTTCATTATCTCATGCGTTTAGAATTTGTAGATTTTTTTAAAGATAACTTTAGTCGTGGAGTATTCCACCCTTACACTAAAGTTAATAATCGTTTGAGGGTGGACACTTCTAAAAAAATCATTTTAGAATTAGACTTCATCAAACCTTTCATTAGCGCTCCCATGTTAGAAGAACAAGCGGTGAAATGGACTAATTCTTATGTTATTTTTCCTTATCTCTATAATCAAAAACAACCATTAAAACCAAGTGAGTTGAAAAAAATTAGCTCCTTTCACCTATAAGTATTTATGCGATATAGATGAACACCTTAATAAGGGGAGCGATTTTAAT
>NZ_CBOO010000035.1:0-1834 GCF_000476015.1 Helicobacter pylori SA37A
TTTGACATACTCCCCATAGCTAAAGCTAGGGGATTCTAGCTAAAGCATGAGGAAAATTGGGATCAAGCAAACTCAGCCTACTAGGTAGGTCTTACAAATTCTACCCCAAGAGTTGATGCCCCAACCCTATGAATATTGATAGACGCATTTAAATCCCTGTCTAGTTTCAATCCACAATATTTGCAGTGGTATTCTCTTTCTTTATCTGTTTTGCCTAATTTTTTAATGTCTTTATTAAAGTTTTCATCAACACATAAGCAATTAGAACAAGTCTTAGAGCTAGGATAAAATCTATCAATCTTAACGACATGAGCCTTGTTTTCAAGGATTTTCACAAACTCGCTAAAAGCTATATCGCTCACTTTCCTGCCCCAAAGTTTTTGCATAGCTTTCATGTTCAAGTCTTCAATGAAAATGCTTTGGTATTTTCTACTTAACTTCAAAGCCAATTTATAAAAGAAATCGGTTCTTAAGTGTTTGATTTTTTGGTGCAGTTGGGCTAGTTTCTTTTTAGCTTTTTTAAAGTTATTAGAACCCTTAACTTTCTTGCTAAGGTTTTTACTAAGTCGTTTAATCAAAGGCAAGTATTGAGAGAAAAATAAAGGCGATTCTATCTTAGTGTTGTCAGATCCGGTTAAAAAAGTCCTTAACCCAAAGTCAAAGCCCACGCTTTTATCGCATGCGGTTTGCTTGTTAGGGTTATTTTCTAATTCACAGACTAGACACAAGAAATAATCACCCATATTATCTCTTTTAATGGTTAGAGTTTTTACTTTCCCTATCAAAGCATAAGTTTTAATGAACTTGTAGCTATAACCATTAAAAGAAACAACATTGTCTTTTATCTCAAACCCCACTCCCTTATTCAACCCTGTCTTTTTATCAACTTGGCTTTTGAAAGTGAAAGATTTGTAGTTGGCTACTTTTTTAAATCGTGGCAATTTGGCTTGTTTCTTAAAGAATTTTTTAAACGCTTTATCTATCCTTTCAGTTAAATCTTGTAAGGTTTGTGAGCCTAGTGTTTTTAAAAAAGCATAACGATGGGTCTTTTTCAATTTGGTGGTGTGTTTTTGCAAATCGTTAAGCTTTAAATACTTTTTGAAAAGTCTATAATAGCGTTTGTGCAAGGCAATGCAATGATTATAAAACACGCCATAACGCCTTAATAGTGTGTCTATACGCCTATTCTTATCGTTCTTATAGAGCTTTTGTTTGTAGGTTATCAACATAACTTTTCCATTTTTCTTTTTGCTTAGGGCGGTTGCTGTTTTGTTGGTTTTCAATGTATTGTTTGACAACATTCAAAGGCGCACCCCCCACTGTTGAAATGAAACAGGAATTGGTCCATAAAGTAGGTAGTTTTGTCTTTAAGTGGTTAAATTCTTGTCTTAATATCCTACTGCTACGACCTTTAGCGGTTTTAATGAACTTCATCACTCCAAAGCTTGGATCAATGTCAGCTAAAATGTGGATATGGTCTTTATCGGTTTGCATCTCTATAATCTCTACTCTTAATTCTTTAGCCACTTCTTGAATGATTTCTTTCAACCTCATTTCTACAGCTCCCACTAAGACCTTACGCCTGTATTTAGGACACCACACGATATGGTATTTGCAAGAATAGACAACATTATGATTGCTTTTGTATAAAACAGCGTTACTCATATTTGTAGTATATATAAAAAAAATAACTAATACAAGATATTCATAACATTACCCTTATTTTTGTGCATGATATTGACTCTAATACCCCTATTCCATATTGGCACGCCTAAAGGCGTTTCGCCTTGTATCCCCATAGTTAAAAGCTAGGGGCTTTAAGGCGTTAGTTTTG
>NZ_CBOO010000036.1:0-1798 GCF_000476015.1 Helicobacter pylori SA37A
TTTGTTGTAGAATCTCATCACGCCCCATAGTTACGATATGGGGCAAATCCTATGTCAAAAGGAGCATGCCATGAAACACAAAAATGGCAAACGCTCTTGGAGATCATTATACTTTGAGTTTGCTTTTTTGGGGCTTAAAGTGATCGTTTCTGTGAAACGCTGATTTTCTAAGAGCGTTCCCCTGAGTTTAAAAGCTTAGGGGTTTCCTTTATAAAGTGGGTTTGCCCTTAATTTTTGGGGCGTTTTATTTTTTATCTTTTCATTCAATTTTTTAATCTTATTTTAGCGTTTGTAAAATGAGAAGTTTTAAGGGGGTTTGTTGTAGGATTTTATCACGCCCCATAAGTTCGCATTATGGGGCAAATCCTATGTCAAAAGGAGCATGTTATGCCTAAGACACATAACAAACGCTCTTGGAGATCATTATACTTTGAGTTTGCTTTTTTGGGGCTTAAAGTGATCGTTTCTGTGAAACGCTGATTTTTCTAAGAGCGTTCCCCTGAGTTTTCAAGCTTAGGGGTTTCCTTTAAAAAGCGGGTTTGCCCTTGACTTTTGGGGCGTTTCATTTGTTTAAAATCCTGATTTTAGCGCTCATTAAATCGTGGTTTAAAGCTTTTTTGATGTTTTCAAATTGGCGTTTTTTGTTTTTAAGGCTTGTGATTTCATGATCCAAACCGCTTAAAACGTTAGCGATAGCGATTTGTTCGTTTAGAGGGGGTAAAAAAAGGCAAACATTATTAAAACCACTCTTTGATAAATTGTATCGTGTTGAACCTTGTGCTAAATTTTCAAAAGCTTTTCTGCCTATTTCGCTATTAATTAAGTATGATAAAAACAAGCTATCAACTGCCTTGTCAAATATTCTAAAACCAAAACAAAAACTATTCAAAAAAACTTGGTCTATATCATCTAAAAGCACGGCACACATGCCTACCTCTTTTGGAGTTTCTGAAGAAGTATTAAAAAATAAATCATATTTTTTAAAGGAATTTTGTTTTTCATTTGGGTATATTTTTACATTTTCTAGTATAGAAGTATCTATTATAACATTATTTAAAACATTCAAAAATGTAATATATTTAGCATTGCCATTGATAAAATCTTGCTTTGTTTTTCCTACTAATCCACTTATAGTTATTCCTATATCCCCAAGCCTCACTCTTTGCCAATTTTGATTGAAGCCTTTCAAGCGTTTTCTTTGGCTCAATAGTTCAAAGCTTAAAGCTTTTTTAACGCTTTCTTTTTTAAGAATGAGAGCGTCTAAAGAATAAAGATAACGATCCACATCGCTTAAAATATTAGCGATAGCGATTTGTTCGTTTAGATCTTTAGGGTAAAAAACTTCTTTATTTTTAATTAAATCTACATTTAGATTCACTTGTGAGCCTTGTTGCCCACTTTCTAGCCATTCTTTTTCTATATAACATAAAAAATAATATAAGTAATTTAAGTCTATCTTTGGATTTTCAAAAACTACAAAACCATCATGAATACAAGTATCAATTTTAGTGATAATAGGCTTACCAATTGTCGCGCACATGCTCATAATCAAACTATTTTGTTTAACAAGCCTGCTTTTCTCAATGCCTTTTTTAGAAAGTTTTTGGGCTGTTTTGTATAAAAAACGGCTATTTTTTGAAATGTCTGAAATTCTTACCCACCCTACATTAGAATTAGTGCAAAACCATTTAGGATTTTCAATAGGTCTAGGTGATGCCCCTCTTTTAATCTCGGCAACATCCCCAAGCCTCACTCTTTGCCAATTTAAGGGCGTTGTTAATGTGTCCATGCGTTCTCC
>NZ_CBOO010000037.1:0-1610 GCF_000476015.1 Helicobacter pylori SA37A
CGCCTGCAGTCATTCTTAATAACGCCATTGAAGAAACAACAAAAACTTTTTACAAAAAAAGCTCAACAACAATCAAATCAATCCCAAAATAAAACAAATCAAAGTTTTATAAGTTTTAATGGGAATATACAAGGAATCATAAAAAATCAAACCAAGCAACTTTTTGCTTTTTATGAAAGTTTTAGAGAAAATAATGCAGGTTTTAGCAAACCATTTGTTTTCATTATGCAGTCTCTATCTTTTGTGGCTATTGTGTTTTTTCAAATCCTACTTATATTTAAAACAATTTATCTTATTTGTATTATTTTTATAGAAAAAACTTTTTATTTGCTATGCTTTATTTTTATGACGCCTTGTTTATTTTTTAAACAAACTCAAGGATTTTTCTTTTCTTACATTAAAAAAGTCTTTTCTCTAACCTTTTATGCGCCTCTTGTGTTTTTATTTGCCATGCTAAACTCTATTGGGTTAGAATTATTTAACCCTACTCAAAATATCATAGAAACTATCGGCATTATTATCATTTCAGCGATTACTTCAGCTTTAATTAGCAATATTCCAAATATTATCAATACCATTTTTGGCACACAAGGTGGCTCGGTTGATCTAGCTAACTTCTTAAAAGCTGGATCGCAAAGTTTTTTAAGCTTTGCTAGTAATGTAGGTAGTGCAGTAAGCGGTGGCGTTAAAGGCACTTCTGTAGGAACTGGCAATTTTCTTGTAAAAACAGAAGGTGCAATAGGCAATGCTGTAAATAACATTAAAAACAGAGCCTCTCAGCCTGAAAATATAAGAACTTCGGTTGGTTTTGTTAATGTTGGTTCTAAAGCAACGAGATAAGCTACAAAAAACATCAAAAAACAACCCTTTAAAGAACTTTTGAATGAGGAATTAATCATCTTTTTACTCACTCAATAAATTATCAAAAATGCTTGCTACTTGTTTATTATATTCTTGTGCGGTATGAATGTAGATTTTTGTGGAGTTTAAGGACTGATGCCCTAACGCTCTTGAAGTCAAAACAATATCCCTACTCTTAGCATAGACTAAAGTAGCAAAACTATGCCTAAATAGGTGCAATCCTGTGCCATATTGTTTAAAGTTTTCAATACCACTCAACATAAAAATCTTCAACACAAAATTATTGATTGAACAATGCTTTTGAGTATAGTTAGACAGAGACTTCTTAAATATAAAACGCCCATTAAAACTACTCAATCGTTTGCTATCGCTCAACCACTCATCTAAAGATTTTTCTAGCATTTCTCGTTTAATGAACGCTTTTCGCTCTTTATTGTTTTTGCCTTTTATAAGCAAGATATAATGCTCTTTTTCTAAAACAATATTTCTCAATTCTAAATCAAAAACCTCAGATTTTCTCAAACCACCCAAAATAATTAAGAGCAAAATACACTTATTTCTCTTTTCATAACTACTTCTAGTTCTATAGTTTATAAGAGTACATATAAAAGATTTTAAATCTTTTGAGTTTAGATGTTTAGGCAAATTATCCCTATGTTTAGCAAAGGCTATATTTTTAAGACTAAAATAAAATTCATAATGCTTGGTCCTATCCAAGTAATCAAAAAATTGCCTAATATACATCACAT
>NZ_CBOO010000038.1:0-1484 GCF_000476015.1 Helicobacter pylori SA37A
ACAATTGATAAATGGTGGGACTAAGGGTTTAACGCATGCGTTCTTTTGGTGTTAGTAACATGCGATTAGCGCTTAGTAAAAATAAAATAATGCCACCAATAATGAAAAATGTTGAAGTTGCTAAAACCAGTATAGTATCAATCCCTTGAAAAGCTTTGATTAGAAGTTGATTAAGGTAGTAAAAAATAGATGTTTTGATAAATAATTGACCAATATTAGGTAGGTATTCTAAAGGAACAAAAACATTACAAGACATTAGCGCATAGAGATTGATGATATTACAAAATCCTAAGATGCTTTGTTCGTTTTGAAAAATTCTAGCTACAAAAATTGCCAAGCAAAAACAAAACAATGCACTTGAAAAAACACTAACAAACCCCAAAATAAGCGCTTTAAAATTAAGAATAGTGATGATATTGAGCGCATAAAAAGAGAGAATAATAAAGATAAAAGCATATAGGATTACAACGATTAGTCTTGAAGCGATTAATGCTAGAGTTATTTGTTTGAAAGTTGCTGGTGATAGCATGTAGAACAAGAATATATTATGCGATCTAGAGCTTGTTATAGCTTGTGTGAGACCAAAGATCGCGCTAGAAATAATAAGAAGTCCCATTAGACCTATAATGTTATTAAAGTAAAAAATTTCAGTGGTATTTTTTGAAAAAACAAAAATTAGTAATAGGAGCATTAAAATAGGATAAATAAAGGTCCAAAATAGCGCGCTTGTATTGGTGAGATAAGATTTGATTTCAAGTTTTAGGATAGATAGAATTGCTCCCACTAAATATCCTTTAGTAATGCTAATAAGTCTTTTGTGGTTGGTTTTTCTTTAAAGTTAAAAGTTTTAGCTACAGATTTTAATGTAGAATTTAAAGGTTTGTATTGAGCAATGTTGCCATTCTTAAGGAACAATACCCATTCGCAACTATCTAAGACAATAGGATCATGAGTGGCGATGATACTTGTAAGTTGTTGGGTGTTGCGCAAGCTTATGAGATTTGATAGTCTTATAAGAGCGTTTTGCTCTAAACTGGTTTCTGGTTCATCCATAATAATTAATTGGGGGTGGTGGCTAAGAGCTAAATCAATCTTTAAGCGCTGTTTTTGTCCATCGCTTAGGTGTTCGTAGGTTTTATTCAAAAGATTTTTTTCAAATAGATTTGGAGTGCAGTTTTTGTGAAAAAATTGATAGAATTTAAAAAGGTCGTTTGCGTTTAATCCAGGTGGGTAGTTGAATAGGTTAGAGACAACTCCCAATTGCTTGCGTTGTGGTATAACATTGTCGTGGTATGGAATATTATTGTTTTGTGCTTTAAAATTATAGTCTGATCTAATGCCTAGAATAGTGTTGATAAGCGTTGATTTTCCAGCACCATTTGTGCCAATAATGGCTGTACTAGTATGACTTTTAAATGAAAAATCTTGTATATTTAAAGCGTTTTTAAACATGGTTTTTGGGTGTATGCTGATGTTAGAAATCA
>NZ_CBOO010000039.1:0-1455 GCF_000476015.1 Helicobacter pylori SA37A
GCGGAATTTCAAATCTCTAAGGAGCTATGCAAAATTTTTAAAAATACCGCTTTTAGAACCTAACAAACTAAAAACATAAAACTCTCATTCTTTAAGATTTCTTTTTATATTTTAATAAGGGAGCAATATGCCACATAACAAACTCACTAAATCTCAGAGAGAACTCTTTTGTAATCTCAAAGCCTTTTTATACACTAAGGCTAAAAACTTCACGCCCATTCAAGATGTGAAGGATATGGCTTTAATCCTAGACACACAAGATAAAATCTTAAAATGTCATAATATAGAGCAATTAAAACAACTCTGTCATATTCTTTATAATCAAGGCATTAAACATACTATAATGATGCAAGGCTTGTTTTTATTCTTTAACTATTTTAAAGATAATCTCAAATTAAGAAGTTTTAGAATGCTTAGCGAAGAGCAAGTCATTAACTTTCTCTTTGAACTCGCTCAAAATAGAAAACCCAGCTCTATGGCTAAATATGTGATGTATTTAAGACAATTCTTTGATTACTTGGATAGGAAAAAGCATTATAGCTTTGATTTTGCTCTTAAAAACCTAGCCTTTGCTAAAACCAAAGAAAGTCTGCCTAGACATTTAAACTACAAGGATTTAAAGGCATTCTTAAAAACACTCTTAGAGTATAGTCCAGCCACAAGTTTTGAAAAGCGTAATAAGTGTATTCTACTCATTGTAATACTTGGGGGGCTTAGAAAATGCGAAGTGTTAAACATAGAATTAAAACATATTCAAGTAGAAGAACAAAACTACTCTATTTTAATTCAAGGCAAAGGGAGGAAAGAAAGAAAGGCTTATATCAAAAAGAGTTTGTTAGAACCAAGCTTGAATGCTTGGCTTAGTGATGAATATAGACTAAAATATTTTAATGGGGCATATCTTTTTAAAAAAGACAAACAAAAAGCACAAAATTCTTTAACGCTTTATAACTTTATCCCCTTAATCTTTAAACTAGCTCAAATCAAACACTATAAGCAATATGGCACAGGCTTACATCTATTTAGGCATAGTTTTGCAACACTCATTTATCAAGAAACCCAAGACTTAGTTTTAACTTCAAGGGCGTTAGGGCATAGCTCCTTACTCTCTACTAAGATTTATATTCATACCACACAAGAGCATAACAAGAAAGTGGCTCTTGTGTTTGATAGTTTGATAGAGAACAAGAAGTAAGGGGGTTAAAATTGATTAGGTAGTTTAGTGTAATTAGTTTAAATAATCTTATTAAGATAAATAATCTAGCATTAGATAATTTTAATTAACTATTTAATGTTTTATTGCTAATTAAAAATGATTAGTTTTATAAGGGTTGTTAAAATCATTGAGATTTTATAGAGTTAGCTTAAATTACAAAATATTCTAAAAACAATGTAATTATAGATTATTGTTACTCATTAAGAATATATTTGATTAACAATACAAATAACTAAATT
>NZ_CBOO010000040.1:0-1412 GCF_000476015.1 Helicobacter pylori SA37A
TTTATTCGTTACGCCTATATGATTATGTTGGTCTATGTATCTTGTGCTATCAAAATGACTGCAATTATCTATCCATAATTTAGGGCTAAAAAATCCCAAACATTGAGCATCATTGACAAACAAATCAATATCAAAGCTTAATCTATGCTGGAAGTAATACATGCTCAAAGCTGTGCCTCCTCCAAACTTAATACTACTAGGATTAAGCCCTAAATTCAAAGCATTTTTAATAATGGGATAAAATTGTTCTAGGGCTTGAATTTGAGCTTGAAAGTTGTTTTTGATAAAACTAAGGCTCTTTTCATTGATAGGGATTGATAGAAAGGACATGTAAAATATTCTCCATAGGAATGTGATAGTCTTGTGAAAACCATTCTATTTCTTGCTCTAGTGCCTCTGTTTGAATTGTGCCTATAATATACTTGTCAGTATTGCTTAGATTAGTTGTTTTTTTATCCATAAAAAGCCCTATAAGATACTCTAAACTCACATGCTTATCTTTATTGCCAATAGAGTTATTGATTGTAGCTAATAACATAGGGGCAAATGACATTTTTATCCTCCCTAAATTGATTTGATTGTAGTTTAGCAAATTTTGTGTTGGTTTTAGTTTGACTTATAATGATTATTTATCGCCTACGCTTAGGTGTGGGAGTGTACTCATTGGAATTGTCTAAATTATCGGTATTGTCATAAGGGTTTGAGTGAGCTTGTTGGTGTTGTAAGGATAACTCAATAGCTCTAGTGTGTGCTACATCTATAATCTTTGATTTTCTTTTATCAAGCATTGTATGTAAAAATTCTTTGTGTATTTCGCTCATAAAGGGTGTGTTATCAATAATTGAATGGATTTTATTCATATCTATGCGTGGGTATATCCTAAGTAGTGCATCAAGGCAATCTTTATTATTGGTTTGAGTTAAGAAATCATAGTAGTTAATTTTTTTATCGTTGTCATCTTTTAAGATAGATTGGGGGAAATTATAAATCCTTGCATTGAGTTCATCAATATTACTTAAAACTTTTTGGCATACCACATCATCAGCTTGGGGGTATAGACAAGAGCCACAATCAAAAATGGGAGCTATTTGATATTCTTTTGAATTTGAGACTCTTAAGAACCCCCAATTACCATTATGCCTATCAAAATTACCTAGCAATGTATCTGCTACAAACATATCCCAAAAGAAACATTTTAAAACTTTTGGCTCAATAAAATGCTGATTATCTATGGCATAAAGCACATCATTCAAATTAGTGTCTTTGCCTGATTTTTCTAATTCAATCATAGTATTTTTTAGACTTAGAAAATCTACAAGCTCGTATTGATGGGTGGTAAAATCTTTACAAGCAACCACGATTTTATTTTTATAAGTGCCTAGCAATGTTTCTTGAACCTTTAAGCCTAAGCT
>NZ_CBOO010000041.1:0-742 GCF_000476015.1 Helicobacter pylori SA37A
TTTTATTTTCTTAAAGGGATAGGAAGTGCTTTGAAACCATTCTCTCCCTTTTAATTTAAACCACCCTAAAGAAGCACTTTTTAAGAGATTATCGCTTAAAGTAGCGTCAAGTTTTTTCACTAAATAATACCAAAAACGCTAAAAAGGATTTTACATCAAACTCTCCCCAAAAATAAAAACTAAAGATTAAAAAGCGAAAGTAGTGGGGATTGGCAAAAAGAAAGATCAAACCCCCAAAAAAAGAATTTAAAAAAAAGACTTCAAAAAAGCTTTAAAATGAAACCCCCTAAAAAAAGAGGGTTTAAAAAAAGAGTTTAAAAAACGAAGGGGTTTAAAAACAAAGAATTTAAAAAACGAAAGGGTTTAAAAACAAAGAATTTAAAAACAAAGGGTTCAAAATAAGAAATCCCTTAAAAAAGGGAGTTCAAAAAAAGAGAGTTCAAAAAAGAAACCCCCCAAAAAAGAGGGTTAAAAAAGGGAGTTTCACAAAGGGTTTTTAGCTTCTAGTAAGCGAACACGTAATTCAAATACACGCTATAAAGCCTGCGGTATTTGAGTTCAGCCCCCATAAAGGAATAGTAATTGGTGTTGATGGTGGGGATTTTAAGCCCTAACTCAATGCCATGCTGAGCCGCATGATCGCTGTCTTTTTTCTTGGGCCTGGCTAAATTCATCCTCACTCCCATGTTGAATAAGAATTGGAAATTCGCCACGTTCATTTTAGCGTTATAGACATTATTCA
>NZ_CBOO010000042.1:0-653 GCF_000476015.1 Helicobacter pylori SA37A
GGTAAAGACATTCAATTAAGAATTGTGGCTAAAAGGCGTAAGGAATTTATCAATCAAAGTCCAAATATTGACAATATTTATGCCAAAGCTATTATCACACAATTTGAAAGCAAGGAAATCTATAAAACAGAGTATTTTTTAGTGTTTGAAACTATCACTTCTAATGTCAAGTCTTTCTTTGAAAAAAAGAAATTGGAAATGACTACTTCAATTAATGAAGAGTTAGAAGAAAGCTCTAAAGAAGATAAACAAGAGAATGAAAATAGCTCCAATGAAACTCATTCAAACACAAGCTCTAAAAAAGACAAGAAAAACAAGTTCAAAAAAAAGATAACCTTTAGTGCCACAAGTAAAAGAGCCTTACTCATTCAAACCATAGAAAGAGTAAAAAACGCTCTTAAAGAATTTAAACCTACTTTACTAAATTCTAAAGAAGTATTAAATTTCTACGCAGAATACATCAATGGCAAATACATCGCCTTTAATCCTAAATTAAAGCGATTAAGCGATAGCTATATTGCATCTAATGTGCATTTTAAGAAAGATTACTTTGTCATTGAATTTCAAAATCAAAACACCTTTTGTGCGTGTGTGGGGATTAAGGCTTATGAGAGCGAAGAAATTTCTTCGCTCCCTATATCTACTCTTTTACC
>NZ_CBOO010000043.1:0-367 GCF_000476015.1 Helicobacter pylori SA37A
CATTAAATTAAATCAAACACATCACCATTTAAAATAAGATAAAAACGCATCATCATTAAAGAATGAAAAATAAGATGGTTTTAGCCCTATAGTTTCTGTAACACTGCCTAGTCCAGCATTATTAAGCAAGGATAAAATCTCTTTTAAAGACTTGTCTAATTTAGCTTTACTTTTAGCCCTTATAACTAAGTTTAAAGCACACTCTTGCATGCTCAAACGATTGGCTTGCACTAATTCTATATAATTATCAATATCAGCTTTTACTATTTTAGAAAGCGTGAGCTTTTTCTTAGTTTTTAAAAAATTCAGGCTTTCAAATTGCCCTAAAGAGCGGATATGAAAGATTAAATCTAGTTCAATTTGGGTG
>NZ_CBOO010000044.1:0-192 GCF_000476015.1 Helicobacter pylori SA37A
ACACGATAATCTCTTGTATAAACGATAGCGATTTTATCGTTTTTTGCTAGGCGTTTAAAAGGCACGCTTTTTTTATACGCATTCATTAATTGGTTGGCTAAAAGGGGGTCATTGGTGGCTTTGACAATATCTTGATAGGGCGAAGTTTGTAAAGAAAGAAGCAAGGTTTTTTCTTTACGAGTGAAGATAATA
>NZ_CBOO010000045.1:0-192 GCF_000476015.1 Helicobacter pylori SA37A
ACACGATAATCTCTTGTATAAACGATAGCGATTTTATCGTTTTTTGCTAGGCGTTTAAAAGGCACGCTTTTTTTATACGCATTCATTAATTGGTTGGCTAAAAGGGGGTCATTGGTGGCTTTGACAATATCTTGATAGGGCGAAGTTTGTAAAGAAAGAAGCAAGGTTTTTTCTTTACGAGTGAAGATAATA
>NZ_CBOO010000046.1:0-159 GCF_000476015.1 Helicobacter pylori SA37A
TGGGGGGGGGGGGGGGGTACGGGGGGGTAACTGTTGGTTTAAAACGTTTTAAAAACGTTGTAATTAACTAACGGTACGGTTACGTACGTAAAAACCCCTAAAAAACCCCAAACCTTTTAAACTTTTTACTACGTAGGTTAAGTTAAAAGTTAACCGTAA